>NZ_CP109434.1:7377826-7680891 GCF_036227105.1 Amycolatopsis sp. NBC_01488
ATCGGCGGACCCAACCCGATCGTCGGCTTCCGCCGCAAGGACCTGCTCGACTCGCTGCGCACCGTCGCCGCCGAGGCCGTCAAGCACCCGAAGCACACCACGGCGAGCCTGCGCCACCTGGCCAGGACCGCGGTCGCCGCCGCCCGCGGTCGCGGCGAGCTGGTGCCCGCCGCCAAGGACCGCCGGTTCCGCGACTCCGCCTGGACGCAGAACTTCCTGTACCGCCGGCTGCTCGGTGTCTACCTCGCCGCCGACGCCGAGCTGGACACCTGGCTCGGCGGCACCGAACTGTCCGAAGTGGACCGTGAGCGCGCGAGGTTCGTGCTCTCGCTGGCGCTCGACGCGCTGTCGCCGAGCAACCTGCCGCTCAACCCCGCCGCGGTCAAGCAGTTCATCGACACCGGCGGCGGGAGCGCGGTCGAGGGCGTGCGGCACTTCGCCGGCGACGTCCGGCACAACGGCGGGTTTCCCAGTCAGGTCGACGCCGGGGAGTTCACCCTCGGCGAGAACCTCGCCACCACCGAGGGGGCCGTGGTGTTCCGCAACGAAGTCCTCGAACTGATCCAGTACACCCCGCGCACCGAACAAGTGCACGCACGACCGCTGGTGATCGCCCCGCCGCAGATCAACAAGTTCTACGTCTTCGACCTCTCGCCGGAGAAGAGCCTCGTGCGCTACGCGCTGGACCACGGCTTCCAGGTGTTCGTGGTCAGCTGGCGCAACCCGACCGCCGAGCAGCGCGACTGGGAGCTCGTCACCTACCTCACCGCGCTGGAGGAGGCGATCGACGCGGCGTGCGCGATCACCGGCAGCCCGGACGTCAACCTGGGTGGCGCGTGCTCCGGCGGCATCACGTCGGTGTCGCTGGCCGCGTACCTCGCCGCGCGCGGCAAGCCGGTGATCCACGCGCTCACGCTGTTCGTGAGCGTCTTCGACATGGCCGAGGACAAGACGCTGCTCGGCGTGTTCGCGAGCGAAGAGACGCTGGCCGCCGCCAAGCGGAACTCGCACGTGCGCGGCGTGCTCGACGGCCGTGAGCTGGCGCGGGTGTTCAACCTGCTGCGCCCCAACGACCTCATCTGGTCGTACTGGGTGAACAACTACCTGCTCGGCAAGCGCCCGCCCGCGTTCGACGTCCTGTACTGGAACAACGACACCACCCGGCTGCCCGCCGCGTTCCACGGCCAGCTGATCGACATCTACCGCGACAACTCCCTGGCCCACCCCGGCGAGGTGGTCGTCGACGGCACCCCGCTGGACCTGGGCAAGATCACCGCCGACGCCTTCGTGATGGCCGGGACCACCGACCACATCACGCCGTGGGACGCCTGCTACCGCTCGGCCCGGCGGCTCGGCGGCGACGTCGAGTTCACCCTCAGCAGCTCCGGGCACATCCAGAGCATCCTGAACCCGCCCGGCAACCCGAAGTCGAGCTACTACACCAACCCGGAACACGCCGAGACAGCGAAGGCGTGGAAGGACGGCGCGGCCAAGGTCGCCGGGAGCTGGTGGCCGCGGTGGGTCGAGTGGCTCGGCGAGCGCTCCGGCGAGCAGGTGGCGGCACCGTCCACTGTGGGCAATGACCAGTACGCCCCGATCGAGGCTGCGCCCGGCAGCTACGTGCGCGCATGACCGGCACACGCCGGGTCGGCGGCGTCAGCCTTCGCGTCGACGTCAGCCCCGGTGAGGGCACGCCGTTGCTGCTGTGCAACGGGATCGGGGCGAACCTCGAACTGCTCCAGCCCCTCGTCGACGACCTGGCCGCCCGGCCGGGACGGCGTGTCCCGGTGATCCGGTTCGACATGCCGGGCACCGGCGGCTCGCCGGTCACCCGGCTCCCGCGGCGGATGCCCGGGCTGGCCCGGATGCTCGCCGAGCTCGTCACCGGCCTCGGCTACGACGAGGTGGACGTCCTGGGCATTTCGTGGGGCGGCGCGCTGGCCCAGGAGTTCGCGCGCCGCAACCCGCGGCTGTGCCGCCGGGTCGTGCTGTGCGCGACCAGCATGGGCATGGTGATGGTCCCCGCCAAGCCCTCGGTGCTGCTCACGCTGGCCAGTCCACTGCGCTACTTCGGGCCGGCTCACCTGCGGGAGACCGGCTCGCGGATCTACGGCGGCGGCTTCGGCGACAACACCGGTGTCGCCGCGCGCTTCGCCGCGGCCACGCGGGCTCCGAACGCGATCGGTTACTACTGGCAGATCCTCGCCGGCGCCGGCTGGACCAGCGCGCACTACCTGTGCCGGCTGCGCCAGCGCGTCCTGCTGATCGCCGGGGACGACGACCCGATCATCCCGGCCGTCAACGCCCGCCTGATGGCGAAGCTGCTGCGCCACGGCACCGTCCACGTCGTCCGCGGCGGCGGCCACCTGGCCCTGCTGACCCACGCGGCCGAGCTCGTCCCCCTCATCCACGACTTCGTCACCGAAGGAGAACCGCCATGCTCAACCTCGCCATGATGCTCGAAGAGAGCGCGGCCACCCGGCCCGGCCGTGACGCACTCGTCGTGGACGGCGCCCGGCTGACGTACGCCGAAGTGGACGCTGCCGCGAACCAGGTCGCGAACCTGCTCGCCGCGCGCGGCATCGGCCGCGGGGACACCGTCGCGCTCGCGTCGGTCAACATCCCGGCGTTCCCGATCGTCTACTACGGAATCCTCAAGGCGGGCGCGGCCGTCGTCCCGTTCAACGTCCTGCTCAAGGGCCGCGAGATCGCCTACCACCTCGGCGACTCCGGTGCGAAGGCGTTCTTCTGCTTCGCGGGCGGCCCCGGGCTCCCCCTCGGCGAAGAGGGCCGCGCCGGGTTCGACGCGACGCCCGGCTGCGAGCACTTCTTCCTGATCGACGAGTCCTTCACCGACCTCCTGGACGGCTGGCCGACGACGTTCGAGACCGTCGCCACCGAGCCGGCCGACACCGCGGTCGTGCTCTACACCAGCGGAACGACCGGCACGCCGAAGGGCGCCGAACTCACCCACGCCAACATGGTGCTCAACGCCCTGACCTGCCACCGGGTGTTCGGCACGGTTGAGCACGACGTCCACCTGGTGACGCTCCCCCTGTTCCACTCGTTCGGCCAGAGCGTCCAGCTCAACGCCGGGTTCGCCGCCGGCGCCACGCTGGTGCTGCTGCCCCGCTTCGACCCCCGCACCGCCCTGGAGCTGATGCAGCGCGAGGGCGTGACGTTCTTCGCCGGCGTGCCGACGATGTACTGGGGCCTCGTCGGCGCCGACCCGGCGGACTTCGACCTCGACGCCGTCACCGGCACGCTGCGGATCGCCGTCTCCGGCGGCGCCGCGCTCCCCGTGGAGATCCTCGAGCAGGTGCACAAGATCTACGGCGTCCGGATCCGGGAAGGCTACGGACTGTCCGAAACCAGCCCGGTGGCGACGTTCAACCACCCCGGCCGCGTCGCGAAACCCGGGTCCATCGGCCAGCCGGTCTGGGGCGTGGAACTCAAGCTGATCGACAAGGACGGCAACGAAGTCCCCGACGGCGAAGCCGGCGAAATTGCCATCCGCGGCCACAACGTGATGAAGGGCTACCTCGGCCGCCCCGACGCCACGGCCCAGGCGATCCGCGACGGCTGGTTCCGCACCGGCGACATCGGCACCCGCGACAGCGACGGCTACTACTTCATCGTGGACCGCGCCAAGGACATGATCGTGCGCGGTGGCTTCAACGTCTACCCGCGCGAACTCGAGGAAGTGATCATGACCCACCCGGCGGTGAGCCTGGTCGCGGTGGTCGGCGTGCCGCACCCCAGCCACGGCGAGGAGGTCAAGGCGTTCGTCATCCGCAAGCCGGACGCCACGCTCACCGAAGCCGATCTGGTGGCGTGGTGCAAACAGAACATGGCCGGCTACAAGTACCCGCGCGTCGTCGAATTCCGCGACGAGTTCCCGATGACGTCCACCGGCAAGGTCCTCAAACGCGAACTGCGCTGAGCCGGGGTGCCAGGCCCGGCCGGACGATCACAGGGTGCGATAGAACCGCAGGTGCGCTTCGGCCGCCGCGGGCCAGGTGTAGCGGCGGGCCAGCGTCCGGCCCGGCGCCGGGTCGGTGCCCGCCATCGCGGCGCGCAGCTCCCGGGCGAAGCCGGGCGGGTCGGCGGCGAACCGCGCCACGCCACCGAAGACCTCCCGCAGCACGGGCAGATCGCGCGTCACCACCGGCACCCCGGCGGCGAGCGCCTCCATCGCCGCCAGCCCGAATCCCTCCTTGGTCGACGGAAACGCGAACACGGCGGCCGACGCCATCAGCGACGGCAGCTCGTCGTGCGCGACCGAGCCCAGCACTTCCGGCTCGACGCCCAGCTCGGCGGCGCGCTTCTCCCAGCGGGTGCGGTAGTCGCGGTAGTCGAAGAGCGTCTCGCCGCCGGCGATGACCAGGCGGACGTCGGGCTCGGCCAGCAGTGCGTACGCCTCCAGCAGGTCCAGCGACCCCTTGCGCGGCTCGATCCCGCCCACAGCGAGCACGTATCGGCCCCGCTCCGGCGAAGGGCGGGCCGTGGCGAAGCGGTCGTAGTCGACGCCGTTGGGGATGACCGCCGCGTCGATGCCCCAGCCGTCGCGGACCTCGGCGGCGACCGAGGCGGACACGCAGACGTGCGCGTACGGCCGGACGATCGCGCGTTCGTGGCAGGCCGCCAGCTCGGGTGTGGTGAAGGTGTCGAGGTGGTGGATCGTCCGGACGCACCGGTCGACGGCGTTCGCGCTGATGCAGTCCTGCGCGTGGACAACGTCGTAGGCGTCCGGGGTGAAGGCCGCGCGCAGCACCGCGATCGACCGCAGGATCCGCTCGCCGACGCTCTCGTCCGGGACGTCCGGGAAGGGGACGATCGCCAGCCGCACCCGCGGGTCGACCGGCCGGAAGAACCCGGCGTCGCCGCCGCGGCCGAGCGTCCACACCGTGACGTCCTCGCCGAGCGCGGCCAGGGCCTCGGCCAGGGCGAGCGTGTGCACGACCCCGCCGCGCGGTTTGGTCGAGTAACTCAGCAGGGCGATGCGCATCAGGCCTCCCGGTAGACCTCGGGCTTGCGTTCGCCGAGGTGGTGCAGCACGCGGCGGGCGTTGGCCAGCTCCTGTTCGACGTCCAGTTCGGCGACCGCGATCCCGGCCTTGGACCAGGTCCGGGCGAGGATCTCGCCGCCCGGCCCGACGACCTTGGCCTGGCCGAGGAACCGCATCCCGCCCATCGCGCCGGTCTGGTTGGACGAGACGAGCACGACCTGGTTCTCCGCCGCCCGCGCCTGGTCGTAGAGGTCGAACAGCCGCGACTGCCGGTCCTGCGCCATCCGTGGCGCGCGGTTGGTGATGCTGGTCGGCCACGCGCTCAGGCAGGCGACGATGTCCGCGCCGTCGACCGCCAGCGACCGAGCCGCTTCGGGGAACGTCTTGTCGTAGTCGATCAGCATGCCCAGCCGCCCGACCGGCGTGTCGAACGCCGCGAACTCGTCACCCGGCTCGTAGGCGAGGCTCTCCCCCGGCGGTTGGTGGACCTTGCGGTGCCGGCCGAGGACGCCGTCGCCGGTCACGCACACCGCGGAGTTGTAGCGGCGCGGCCCGTCGGCCTCGCAGTAGCCGACGCAGACGACCATCTCTGCGGCGAGCGCCTGGACGGTCTTCAGCTCCGGGCCGTCGGGGTCGAGGGCCGGCGGGAGCGCTTCCGGGTCCGGGTGGCGCAGGTCGGCGAGGTAGCCGCCGAGTGCCGCGTCCGGCAGCACCAGCAACGCCACTCCGGACGCGCGTGCGTGGTCGATCAGCGTCGCGATGCGCTGCAGGTCGAAGTCGAGGTCGCGGCCGAAGTGCGCGGCGACGGCGGCGAGCCGGATCTGCCCCATTCACGGGACACTAACGGGGTAGGCGTCGGGCCGTCTGTCCGCCAGGTGTCCCATCGACCGGCGGGCGGTGGCCAGCGCCGCCTGGACGTCGATTTCGGCGATCGCCATCCCCTCGGCGACGCCGGTGTCGGCGACGATCTCGCCGCCCGGGTCGACGATCTTCGCGCCGGCGACGAACCGGAGGTCGCCGAAGGTGCCGGACTGGTTGGCCGAGAGCCAGACGATCTGGTTCTCCAGCGCGCGGGCCCGGTCGAACAGGTCGAACCGCCGCTTCCAGCGGTCCTGCACGAGGTCGGCGGCCGGGTTGGTCCGGCTGCCGGGCCACGCGGACATGCAGACGACGATCTCGGCGCCGTCGAGCGCGAGCGCCCGCGCGGATTCGGGGAACGCCTTGTCGTAGCAGATCATCATGCCCAGGCGCCCGACCGGCGTGTCGAACGCGGCGAACCCGCGGCCGGCGCCGTAGCTGGCGTTCTCGGAGAGGGGCTGGTGGACCTTGCGGTGGTTGCCGAGGACGCCGTCGCCGGTGACGCAGACCGCGGAGTTGTAGCGGCGGCCGTCGGCGAGTTCGCAGTACCCCGCCGTGACGACGAGGTCGCCCGCCAGCGTGGCCAGCCGCGTCAGCTCGGGACCGTCGAGGGCCAGCGCGGGCGGTCCTTCGGCGCCGCCGTCGAGGTTGGCGAGGTAGCCGCCGAGGCTCGCTTCCGGCAGCGCGAGCAGCCGCACGCCCTCGGTCTTCGCCTCGCCGATCAGCTTCTCGATGCGGGCGAAGTCGCCTTCGAGGTCGCGGTCGAACGGCGCGGCGACCGCGGCCATCCTGAGTGTCGTCATGAAGTCCCCAATCCGGTGACGCCGCCGTCGATGGCGGGCGTCAGTTCGCCGTCGGGCCAGCGCAGCGTGACGCGGGTGCCCGCGACCAGTTCGCCGCAGTCCGCGGTGACCGCCGGGCCCGCGGGCGCGGGCGTGCCGGTGGTGAGCATCGCGAAGCCGGGGAAGCAGGTGAGCCAGTCCCCCGTGGACGCTCCCCGTGGCCGTGGCACCTTCTCGACGTCCAGCACCGCACCGCAGCCGGACGCCTCGGCGAGCATGCCGAGGGTGCCCGCGATCCCGGCCATCGAGACGTCCTTGGCCGCGGCCGGTCTGGCCTTCGCGACCGAGCCGAGCAGTTCGCGCAGCTCGGGCGTGCGGCGGAAGCTCGTCGAATCCCACTGGCGGCCGGTGTAGCCGGGCCGCCAGCCGCCGTCGAGGTCGGCGGTGAGCCAGACGCGCTGCCCGGGTTTCCCGCCGCCGCCGGGCACCGGGTCGGTGGTCCGGCCCAACGCCGTCACCGACAGCGAAGCCGGGACGCCGAACTGGGTGTGGCCGCCGAGCACCGGCACGCCGTACGCCTCGCTCGCCTTCCGCAGTCCACTGAGGACACGGGCGGCGAAGGACGCGTCGCGGGCGCCGAGCGCGTCGAGCAGCCCGGTCGGGGTGGCGCCCATCGCGGCCAGGTCGTTGAGGTTGACCAATACCGAGCACCAGCCCGCCCATTCCGGGTCACGCTCGACCATCGACGGGATGATCGCGTCGCAGGCCGCGACGACGTCGGTCCCGGGCAGCGGGACGCCGTCGTCGCCGACGAAGCCCGGCACGCCGGTGATCCCGCGCAGCAGCGGGCCGAGCGCGGCCTTCGTCGAGCGGGCCAGCGCGGCGATCCGGCCGATCGGCCACCGCATCAGCACGTGGCCGTGACCGGCGACGGTCACCGGCCGCACGCGCTGCCAGCCGAGCCGGGTGAACAGCCGCTCGGTGCGGGTCTGCACGGTCGCCTCGAACCGCAGCGCGCCCTCGGTCTCGGCCCGCGCGCAAGCCGCGCGCACCAGGGCCGAGCCGATCCCGGCCGGTGACCCGGGGGCGACGACCAGCCGTCCGCCCTTCCACCAGCCGAGGTCCGGGCCGTCGGTCGCCGGGCCGAGCCGGACGCCGCCGAGCACTTCTCCCGCCGCGTCCCGCGCCACCAGGACGAGGGTGCGGGGGTCGGTGTCGTGGTCGTCGAGGTCGTGCCCGGCGAAGAGTCCTTGCCGCGCCACGAAAGCTTCGTGCCGCAACGCACGGTACGCCGTCAGTCCACTGTGGTCGGCCTCGGTGATGTGGAACGCCGGGCGCGCCGCGACGCTGCGGACGTCACCCAGCAACGCGAGGATGTCGTCGTCCACGTCAGCCCCCCGCCGCGCTGAGCAGGCCGCAGGCGCCACACGCGGCACAGCCCGCGCCCTGGTCGGCCCCGGCCATCCCGGCCGCCCGCAGCAGCTTGGCGATGCGGCTCGTGACGTCGGCGACCAACGCGGGCGACGGTGCTTTCGCACCATCCCGCCGGGCGAGCGTGCCGAGCATCGGCCGCATCGGCACGGCGAACGGGTAGACGCCCATGTCGATCAAGCGCCCAGCACCCTCCACAAGGGAGTCCGGGTCCTCGCCGAGACCGATCAGCAAATACGTCGAGACGCGGTTGCGGCCGAACACCCGGACCGCCTCCGCCCACGCGGCCTCGTACTCCGCCATGGACACGGTCGACTTGCCGGGCATCCAGCGCCGCCGGACGTCGTCGTCGAGGGACTCGACGTGGATGCCGATCGACGTCGCCCCGGCGTCACGCAGGTCGGTGAGCACGCCGAGGTCGCCCGGGGGCTCGATCTGCACCTGGATCGGCAGGCCCGGCACGGCGTCGAGCACCGCCCGGACGCACCGCACCAGGTGCCGGGCGCCGCGGTCGGGCCCGGACGTCGTGCCGGTGGTCATCACCATCTGCCGGACGCCGTCGAGGCGCACGGCCGCCTCGGCGACCTCCGCGAGCTGCGCGGGTGTCTTCGCGGCCACAGTGGACCCCGCCCGCAACGACTCCTCGATCGTGCAGAACCGACACCGCTGGTCCTCGGCGTACCGGATGCACGTCTGCACGACCGTCGTCGCGAGAACGTCCTGCCCGTGCAGCAGGGCGATCTTCCGGTACGGCACACCGTCCGCAGTGGACAGATCGTAAAACCGCGGCCGGGCGACCGGGGCCACGCTCAAGCCCAGGTCGATGGTCTCGCGGAAGATGCGCCCGTCCCGGACCGCGTACGGGCTTTCGGCGTTCAGCGGCAGCGTGGCGTTGGCACCGTCGACCACCAGGTGGCCGTCGTCGCTCGGCCCGGCGCCCTTGCTGCGCTGGACGGGTGCGTCCATTCGCACTCCGCGGACGGCGATGTCGGCGCGGGTCTCCAGATCTTCTTCGATGCCAACGCGCACGGACCGCTCCCTAGAACATGTAGGTGGAGTTGATGATCGCGCCCTTGCGCGCGTAGTGGATCAGCGCGTCCTGCACGTCCAGGGGATGCGTCGGGATGACGCCCTCGATGAGGTCCTCCTCGCGGGCGCCGTGCAGCGACAGGCCGAAGCGGCAGCAGTAGGCCTTGCCGCCCTCGCTGATGAACGTCTTGAGCTGGTCGTTGATGTTCAGCTCGCCCGGGAACGCGGCGTTGCCCGTGGTCGGGAAACCGCGCGTGGCCAGGCAGTTCAGCGAACCCGGGCCGTAGAAGTAGATCGCGGCTTCGAAGCCCTTCCGCAGCGCGCGGGTCGCCTGCAGGATCGCGACGAAGCTCACCGACGACTCGTGCGCGATGCCGTGCACCAGGGTGAAGTAGCTCTGGCCGGGTTCGGCCTGGTAGTCCGGGAAGACCTTGGTCCCGCCGTACAGGTTCGAGCCCTGCGGCAGCGACGGGTGCGGGATCTCGTCGAGGCTGGTCTTCTCGGTGTCGGTCAGCTCTGCCATGGGTCTATTTCCCTTTCTTCGGTCCGTACAGCACGTCGAACGTGCCGCGGAAAACCAGGTCGGCGAGCTCGCCGTCGCCGGCCGCGGCGGCCAGCTTGGCGAGTTCGCCCTCGTGATCGCCCCACGGCTCGTCGGAGGCGAACAGCACGCGGTCGTGGCCGAGGCCCCGGCGTGAGATCTCCTCGACGAGCCAGCGAGGGGTGAAGCCGATCGCCCAGGACAGGTCCGTGTAGACCTGTTTCCCGGCGGCGATCCAGTCGAAGAAGCGGCCGCCGACGAGCTTGATGTGCCCGCTCATCCCGCCGCCGAAGTGGACGAGGTGCAGCTTGACGTCGTCGGCGTAGGCGTCGACGAGCTTGCCGACCTCGTCGATGTCCGACGCCGCACCGGGCGAGGTGTGGACGTGCACGACGAGGTCGTGGTCCCGGGCGGTGGCGAAGATCCGGTCGAGCTGCGGCTTGCACGCGGGGTCGGATGCCTTGCCGCCCAGCAGGAAGCTGAGCTTCAGCGCTCGCACGCCTTCCTCGCCCGCCAGCTTCAACGCGTCTTCGGTGCGGCCGGCGTCTTCGGCGCGCGGCGACACCCACAGCGCGGCGCTGATCCGGTCGTCCTTGCCCGCCGCCTCGACGCACAGCTCGTTGAAGGAGAACGCGATCGCCGGGTCGGGAATGCCGTAGTTCGGGATCACCAAGGCGCGTTCGGTGCCTTCACGGTCCAAATCGGACAGCAGCTCGCCGATCGTCGCGCGGCTGCCGATCGCGGGCGCGACCGGCGGGCCGCCGTAGAACGGGTATGCCGGGAGGACGCCCAGGTGCCGGTGGGCGTCGTTCGTCCACTTCATCAGGCCACCGTCCGCGGGGCGACCCAGTCGTCGTCGGCCGGGTAGGTGCTCACCGGCGTGCCGGAGAGCCACCGGACGTCACCGCGGCCGCCGCCGGTGATCCGGCGGGCCAGGTACTCCGCGTCCGCGGCCACGCCGCAGAACCGCCCGGAACCCCAGGTGTGCTGCCAGGGCAGGCCGAGGAAGTACAGGCCGAGGCAGGTGGTGACGCCGCGGTGGTGCGTCGGGTACCCCTTGCCGTCGAACACCGGGACGTCGATCCAGCGGTGGTCCCGCCCGAAGCCAGTGCTCCACACGACGGCCGAAAGCGCTTCCACGTCCACGGTGCGCGTGCCGTCCGGCGGTTGCCAGACCGGCTTGTAGCGCTCCTCGCGAGGCGCCGCGACTCCGCGTTGTGCGATGTAGCCGTCGATGGAGTCCTTGATCCCTTCGGACACCGCGTCCGCCGCGTCGAGGTTGCGGCGCAGGTCGTCGGCGAACGCCAGCTGTCCACTTCGGACACCGGTCAGCCGGCCGTAGAGCTGCATGCCCTCCGCGGCGAACGCGCGCAGGTCGATGTCGTGCCCGCCGTCCCGGCCGGTGACGTAGTGGTTGGCCCGGAACCGGACGGCGTCCGCGTCGGCGAACTCGTCGATTCCCCGCGCGTAGTAGCCCATTTCGTCCAGCCACGCGACGACGTCCCGGCCGCGGTAGCGCCGGGCCACCCGCGGCGCCGACCCGACGGCCAGGTGCACCCGGCGGCCCGCGAGGTGCAGGTCTTCGGCGATCTGGCAGCCGGACTGCCCGGTGCCGACGACCAGCACTTCGCCGTCCGGCAGCCCCGCCGGATTGCGGTACTCGGCCGAGTGCAGCTGAACGACGTGCTCCGGCAGCCGCTCGGCCAGCCGCGGCTTCAACGGCACCTGGTACGGACCGGTGGCCAGCACGACGTGGTCGGCGGTCAGCTCACCGGCCGACGTCGACAGCCGGAACCCGCCGCCGGGCAGCTGCCGCAACCGCGTCGCCTCGACGCCCTCGCAGAGCGGGACGTCGAACTCCTTCACGTACGCCTCGAGGTAGGCGACGATCTCGTCCCGGACCATGAAGCCGTCCGGATCATCGCCCGGATAGGGAAAACCGGGCAGCCGGCATTGCCAGTTCGGGGTGACCAGGCAGAAACTGTCCCAGCGGCGGGTCCGCCATTCGTGCCCCGCGCGCTCGCGTTCGAGCACCAGGTGCCCGACCCCGGCGTCGGTCAGGCAGTGGGACATCGACAGTCCCGCCTGGCCGCCGCCGACCACGATCACCGGCCGGTGCAGGCCGTCGAGCTCGAAGTTCATGGCGATCAGTGCACCCGGGAACCATTTCCGGACGGTTTCATCCGGAACATCGGCGTGTTACCGGACCGGGTGGGAGTAACGCTTCCGCGGTTACGCGCTTAACACCGCCGCTGTCTCAAAGTGAGACGGAGAACGGCTGGCCCGCTCGTAAGATTCGGGTCGGCGCCAAGGAGGCCGTGATGCTTGACCTGGACTATCGGCGGGACGCGATCGTGGTGCGCATCCGGACGGCGACGCCCGGGGTGCTGGACGCCGCCGTGCTGGACGGTTTGGCCGCGGCCATCACCTACATCGGCCCCGGCCGGCCGATCATCCTCACCGGTGACGGCGACGTTTTCGCGCCCGACGTGGACCCGGCACCGGGCCCGGCCCGGACCGACGCCCAGAACCGCCTGCGGAATGTAGTGAGCGCACTGCGCTCCCACCCGCTTCCCGTGGTGGCCGCCATCAACGGTGACGCGATCGGTGCCGGCTACGCACTGGCCGAAGCGGCCGGCGTCCGGATCATGTCCGGCGGAGCCGTCGAGCCCTCGTCCCGGCGTGCACGGCGTTTCCCGGCGAGAGCGGCGGTGGCCGCCGGTTTGGTGGAGCTGCACTGCTCCCCCGGGCACCTCATCGATCTCGCCCTGCGGCTGGCCGCTCACCAGCAGCCGGCCCTGGCCGGGTAGCCGGCCACCGTTCCCGAGGCCGGACGACAGCAGCTCCCCGCGGCAGATCGTGCCGCGGGGAGCTGCTGTCGTCCGGAGAGGCGTGCCTAGTAGATGTTCGACGGGCGGACCATGCCTTCGGCGAGGTCGCCGACGCCCGGAGCGATGATGGCGCCCGGATTGACCAGCACCTCCTCGACGACCGCGGTCTCGGTCGTGATCAGCAGGGCCGCGATGGAGGCCGCGCTCTCGAGGGCCGAGCGGGTCACCTTGAGCGGGTCGATGACCCCCACCGCGAAGAGGTCGCAGTACGTCCCGGTGAGGGCGTCGAACCCGTGGCCGCTGTCCAGGCCGGCCACCCGTTCCAAGACCGCGGCACCGTCGTAGCCGGCGTTCTCCGCGATCCAGTGCAGCGGCTCGCCGAGCGCCCGGCGCACGATTTCGCGCCCTTGCGCCGCGTCGCCGTCGAGGTCGGGCAGCTCGACGGAGGTCGCGGCCTGCGCCAGCGCGGCACCGCCGCCGGTGACCACGCCTTCCTCGAGCGCCGCCCGCGCCGCGGCCAGCGAGTCCTCGACGCGCAGCATCCGCTCCTTGAGCTCGACGCTGGTCGCCGCGCCCACCCGGACGACGGCGACCCGGCCCGAAAGCCGGGCGATGCGCAGCCGGAGGCTGTCCTGGTCGTGTTCGATCCGGGCTCGCTCCAGCTGCTTCGAAAGCTGGCCGATGCGGGCCCGCACGGCGGCCTCGTCGCCGGCTCCGCCGATGATGGTGGTCGTGTCCTCGGTGATGGTGATGTGCTCGCACCGGCCGAGGTCCCGCTCGGTGACGTCGGTGAGGCTGATCCCGGAGTCCTCGCTGACGACCCGGCCGCCGAGGGCCGCGGCCAGGTCCTCCAGCTCGGCTAGGCGCCGGTGCCCGAAGCCGGGCGCGCGGACGACGACCGCGGGGAAGGTGCCGTGGACGTTGCCGCTCACGACCAGCTGCAGCGCCGGGCCGTCGACGTTCTCCGCGAGGATCACCAGCGGCCGGCCGGCCCGGCGGGCCGCCTCGACGGTGGGCATCAGCTCCTGGACCTGGCTGATCTTCCGGTCGGTCAGCAGGATGACCGGACTGTCGAAGCTCGCCTCCATCCGCTCCCGGTCGGTGACCATGTACGGCGAGGTGTAGCCGTGGTCGAACTCGATCCCGTCGACCAGCTCGACGCTCAGCCCCGGGTCGTCGGACTCCTCCACCTCGACGACGCCCTGCCGGCCGACCGCGGTCAGCGCCTGCGCGATCACGCGGCCGATCCGCTCGTCGTCGCTGGCCGCCAGGGTCGCGATCCGCTCCAGCTCCGCCTCGCCGGTGACCGCGGTCGCGGACTTGCGCAGCCATTCGACGATCGCCTCGACGGTCTCCTCGATGCCGCGGCGCACCCGCATCGGGTTCGCGCCTTCGCCGAGTGCGGCCAAGCCCTCCCGCACCATCGCCTGGGCGAGGACCGTTGCCGTGGTCGTCCCGTCCCCGACCACGCCGTTGGTCTTCATCGCGACTTCCTTGACCAGCTGGGCACCCATGTTGGCGAAGGGCTCCCGCAGCTGGACCTCCCGGGCGATCGTCACGCCGTCGTTGGTGATGGTCGGTGGGCCGGTCAGCTTCTCCAGCACCGCGTTGCGCCCCTTCGGGCCGAGCGTGACCTTGACCGCGTCGGCCAGGGTGTTGACGCCCAGCTCCAGCTGACGCCGCGCATCGACGCTGAACCGCAGCTCTTTCGCCATGATTTTTCCTTTCAGGGGATGAGAATGGCCCGGCCGCGGACCTTGCCCGCGCTGAGATCGTCGATCGCTTGCTGAAACTGTTCGAGGCGGTACTGGGCGGTGTGCAGCTTCACCTTGCCCTGCGCGGCGAGGACCATCAGGTCCTGCAGATCCGTGTAGGAGCCGACCAGGTTGCCGAGAAAATTGATTTCGGTGGAGATGATGTCGATGGTCGGGATGTCGAGGTTTTCGCCGTATCCGATGACGTAGTAGTTCCCCGCGCGACGCAGCATCCGGACGCCCTCGGACGTCGATCCGCTTTCGCCGACGAAGTCGAGGACCGCCTCCGCGCCGTGGCCGCCGGTCAGCTCCCGGACCTTCTCGACGTGGGAGCCGTCGGCGACGACCGTGACGTCGGCGCCGACCTGGGAAGCCAGCTCGAGGGCCGCCGGATTGCGGTCGACCACGACGAGCGTCGCCGCGCTCATCGCCTTCAGGCACTGGATGCCGATGTGGCCGAGCCCGCCCGCGCCGATGACGACGCAGACGTCGCCGGGACGCAGCACCTTCGCGGCCTTCGCCGCGGCGTGCTGGGCGGTGAGCCCGGCGTCGGCGAGAGCGGCGACGTCGGCGGGCTCGAGGTTGTCGGCCAGCTTGACGCAGGACCGCGCCGACGTCAGCAGGTACTCGGCGTACCCGCCGTCGGTGTCGATCCCCGGGAACCGCGAGTTCTCGCAGTGGACGTCGTCGCCGAGGCGGCAGGCCCGGCACAGGCCGCACGTCACCAGCGGGTGGAGGATCACCTTGTCCCCCACCGCGACGTTCGTGACCGCGTCGCCGACCGCGTGCACCCACCCGGCGTTCTCGTGGCCGATCGTGTAGGGCAGGGCGACGCCGGTCTTCTCCGCCCACTGGCCTTCGAGGATGTGGAGGTCGGTCCGGCACACCCCGGCGGCGCCCACCCGGACCACGACGTCCAGCGGGCCGGTGATCTTGGGTTCCCCGACGTCGTGCAGCTGGAGGTCGTGGTGGTACCCGGTGACCTGGACGGCTTTCATGAACGGCTCCTGGTGTTCGAGACGACGAGGCCCACCTCGGCGTAGCGGGTGGCCAGCAGGCCGCGGCAGAAATGCGCATTGCCCTCGATGGACACGCGCGTGGCGGCGGCGAGGCGCAGCCACAACGCGGCGTCGGACTTCGCGACCGGGGTGCCGTCGTGGTCGACCAGCACGCGCGAGTGCGAGTCCGTCGGCAGGCCGATGGCTTCCCGCCGCCGCAGCAACGCCGACTTCAGCGGGCCTTCCGGCAGGTCGAACAGCTCCAGCAGCGGCAGCTCTTCGAGCGTCCAGGCACCCGCCGCCAGCACCGGACGGCAGCACCGCTCGATCGCGGCGAGGTGCGCCTTCCGCTGGAAGGTGCGGCGCAGCTCGTCCAGGTTGTCCTCGGCTTCGACGCCGAACGTGCCGACGTAACCGGCCGCGGCGGCCATCCCGCGGTTGATCTTCTCCGAGTCGTGGTGGTCGTCCAGGATCACCCGGATCCGGCCCAGCCCGGGCACCGCCGTCAGCGCGTCGTGGGCGTCGGACACCATCAGGTAGGCGAAGTTGGGCGCGCAGAACGCGGTGGGGAGGCGCAGGTGCACCTCCACGCCGTCGTCGTCGACGGCCACCGAGCGGACGAAGCCCAGCTCGGTCACCGGCTGATCGAGCTCCGGGTCGTACACAGTGGACAGTGCCGACAGGATCTCGGCCTCCACGGACACGACGGTGGCGGTCATCGCGCACCGGCCGTCGCGGGCAGCCGGAGGTGCTCGGGCACGTCGAGGTCGTACAGCGCGGCCGCGTTGAGCCCGAGGATCTTCTTCTTCTGCGCCGTGGTGATCGCCGGGTACTCGGACAGCTCTTCGGGGATCTGGAAGTCCACGAACCGCTCGATGAGCCACTTCGGCGTCCACAGCGCGTAGTCGCTCGAGAAAAGGATCTTGTCCTCGCCGATCCAGTACAGCAGCTCCCCGATGATCTGGGCGAAGTACTTCGGCCGCGTGTGGATGAAGGGCATCGCGACGGCCAGTCCGCCGTAGACGTTCGACTCCTGGGTCGCGATCCAGCAGAAGTCCTCCAGGCGCGGCAGCCCGACGTGCTCGACGATGAAGTTCAGTTCGGTGTAGTCGGTGGCGACCTTGTCGACGTCGGCGACGTCGAAGGCGTCCCGGTCGAGCGGGCGGATCGTCGGTCCCTTGTGGACGTGGATGTTCTTGATCCCGAGCTTGATGCACTCTTCGAGGTAGCGGCGCGTCCACGGGTCGTCGAGCTTGTAGCCGCGCGAGTCGCCGTGCCACTCGGCCGTGTAGAGCTTGACGCCCTTGAGGTTCATCCGCTCGGCGTCCCGGCGCAGCTGCTCCAGGCCGGCCTGCTCGAACCGGGGGTCCCAGTTGTGGTTGTAGGTCAGCTTGCCCGGGTTGCCGGCCGTGAGGGCGAGCGCCTCCTCCGTCTGCCCGAACCCGTTCTTGTAGAACTCGCCGAGCCGCGCCGGCTGGAAGATGGCGTGGTCGACGTAGCCGTCCTGGAAGAGGTCCTTCATCAGGCGGTCGCCGCCGTAGTAAGTGTAGGTGTCGTAGTCCCAGACGACCTCCTCGGGGCTGAGGTTCCGGTGGTAGTCGTAGAAGCAGTCGATGAACTGCTTGCCGTGGACGTTCAGCTGGTTCTCGAACCGGGCGTCCCAGAGCGCGATGTGCGCATCGACGATGAAGTACTTCTCGCCGTCCTTCTCATACATCGGAGATCCTCATCCTTCGGGCGTGCTGGGGGGTGGTGGGGAACCGTGGTGGCGGGGCCGCTGCGGTCGCCCGCCACCACGGTCGGTCGGTCCGGCCTCAGCCGTGCGCGGAGAGGTCGAAGCCGATGTACTCGGCGGCGTCCTCCGGGTTGGCGAAGAGCAGGGTGCGGTCGTCGAGGTGCACCATGCGGCCGTAGTGGGTGGAGCTGATCTCTTCGAAGATCGAGCCGTCGAAGGGCTGGCCGAGTGCGTCGGTCAGCTCGTCGTAGTCGAACTCCAGGAGCCTGGTGCCGTCGACGCGGATCATGGACGGGTACTCGACGAGGGTGACGCCGTCCTTGGCGCCCATCACGTCGGCGACCACGCGGCCGATCGGGGTGTTCATCAGGGTGACGCCGCACATGTTCGACGACTCGGTCTGGGCGCCGAACTCCAGGGAACCGCTCACTGGTCCAACTCCTTCGGAACGTCGAGCCCGATCTCGCCGAGCAGCTGGGCGAACTTCTCCTTGGTCGCGCCGAGCGAGTCGGCGAACGTGCACGTCTTCTCCGCCGGCTGCGACCAGATCGGCTGCAGCGCGAGCGCGGCGTCCAGGCACCGCGGCACCCACGTCGAGAGCCACTGGCCGAACAGCTCCTTGTTGCCCGCACCGAACTCGTCGTCCCGGGTGAGCAGCTGAAAGAGGGACCGGGTGTAGGCGAGGTCGCGGCTGTAGTCGTACTCGCCGGTGCCGACGATGGTCGGCGTGATGTAGTCGCCGTTCTTCGCGGAGATCTGCATCACCAGCTCGGACCGGAAGAGCTGGCCGACGAGCTGCTCGAAGACGACGTTGGTGCCGAACAGGAGCTCGGCCCAGTCACCGACCGCGGTGAGCTCCTCGACGACCCGCCGGGTGGGCTGCCACTCCTCGGCCGACTGCCAGACCTCCTTGTGGACCTCGCCGTCGAAGGTGTCCAGTGACTCGGACAGGTCGAGGTTGAACAGCGCGAGGTCCTGGGCGAACCGCATCTTGTGGGCGGCGTTGACGGCCACCGCGGTGTTGATCATGTTCGTCGGGCCGGAGCGCTGGATCGACGTGAAGACGTGCAGCGCCATGCCGTTCTCGGCGTGCATCCAGGCGCCCAGGTTGCGGGCGATGAACTTCTGCCAGGCGGGGTTCCAGTTGCCGTAGGCATTGGCGCGTTTGGCGTTCTCGAGCCCGAGGGAAACCTGACGCACCACCGCGGAGTTGTTGCGGAAGATGGTCTGTTCCCATTCCTCGTTGGGGTCGAGGAAGGCGTGCCAGTTCGAGGACTTCGCCTTGGTCCACTCCGGCGGGTAGCCGCCGGGCCCGTCGCCGAAGCCGTAGATCCAGCCCTGGGACAGGTGCCGGTCCGGGTCCGGCTGGACGTCGACGGTCACGTCCTCGTACACGGTCGCCCGGAGCTTGGCCGGCTTGAAGTAGGTGAAGGTCCGGCTCTTGGAGCTGGGGAAGTCCAGGGCGCCGGCTTCGGAGTCGGTGAACTCCACCTTCGGGAAGCTGCGCACCTTGGGCGCGGGTGTTGCCATGGGGCTTTCTCCTTCAGTCGTGGACCGAGGTCGTGAACTTGTCGTAGAACACCTGGTCGTCCGGAACGCCTTGGCGGGCGGCCAACGCCAGCGCGGCGTCCACCATGGGCGGGGGCCCGCACAGGTAGACCTCAGTCCGGTGCAGCTCGGGCTCCCGGGCTTCGACGACGTCGGTGACCATCCCGGCCTCCGCGGTGACACCGAGGTCATCGACGCCCTCACCGGATTCCGAGAGCGCGACCACGAACTCGAAGTCGTCCAGCCGTTCGCCGAGGGCGCGGATCTCGTCCAGGTAGAAGAGGTCCGCGGGCGTGCGGGCGCCGTAGTAGAAGCGGATCCGGCGGGTGTCGCCGGTGTCGCTCAGGTGCCGCAGCAGCGCGAGCACGGGTGCCATGCCGGCGCCACCCGCCATCAGCACCAGGGGCAGCACGTGCCCGCTCTTGAGGGTGAAGTTGCCGTACGGGCCCCGCAGGTCGATGGTGTGGCCGACCGCGATCCCCTCGTCCAGCAATGCGGAGAACCGGCCGCCGGGGTACTTCTTGATGACGAACTCGATGTGGTCCGCAGTGGACGGTGTGGTCGCCATCGAGAACGACCGGTGCTCGTCGCTGCCCGGGATGGTGAGCTCGGCGTACTGGCCGGGCTTGAACTGGTACCCGGCCGGGTCGAGCGGCTTGAGCTTGAGGCCCACGATGTCGCGCGTGTGCGGCACGATTTCGAGGACCTCGGTCCGGATCTCCTGCAGCGGGGCGGAGTTGAGCAGTTCCTCCTCGTCGAAGTTGAGCAGCTCGATCGTGCAGTCGCTGTAGGCGTGCGCCCGGCAGAGCAACACGTAACCCTCCTCGACCTCCGCGTCGTTGCAGGCGAACGTCGAGTAGCGCTCCATCTGGATCTCGCCGTCGAGGACGTAGGACTTGCACGCCGAGCACTGGCCCTCACGGCAGCCGTGCATGAGGTGGATGCCTTGGCGGAACGCGGCGTCGAGGATCTTCTCGTCCTCGTTGACCTCCATCTCGAGGTCGACCGGTTCGAAGGAGATGCGATGCTTGTCGGCCATGGGTCTCTCGATTCTCGGGGCCGGGCGCGGACGGCGGCGGCGGTCTCGGGGGCGGGAGCGCCGCCGCCGTCCGCGGGTCTTCAGGCCGTCAGGCCGCGGTGATGTTGGGGTTGGCGCGGTACGCCGCGGCCCACTGCTCGCGCTCGGCGTCGGTCATCTGGTTGAGCGTCACGTTCGGGCTGGCGAACTGGATGCCCTTGAGGTCGTCGAGCGTCCACAGCTTCTTGGGGTCGTCGAGGTCCAGGTGCGGCTGCGGGATGAGGGTCCGGCCGTCGTCGCGGACGTAGCCGAGGTCCTTGACGATGTCGGCGAGGTCCCGGCCGTGGTGCAGGGTTTCCCACTCGCGCTCTCCGGTGAGCCGGCCCATGTTGGGGGTCGGCCGCCCCTCGTACTCCGGCCGGAACGCGGTCTTGTCCGTCCAGGCGCAGGCTTCCGAGCAGTAGGTCCGCCACTGGTCGTCGACCTTGTCCACGACCAGGTCCTCGCGGATGAGGGCGGGCACCATGCACGTCCAGCAGCGGTGCGGGTACTCGTAGCCGACGTCCTCGAACGCGATCGGCTTGTTGCGGCCCGGCCGGCTCAGCCGGTTGTAGGCCTCCCACCACTTGCCGAACTGGTTGTACCAGCCCGGGTACTTCTCCTCGAACCACTCGAAGTCCGTGTCGGTCATGCCGTCGATGCGCCAGTAGTTGACCGGCCAGCCGGTCGCGAAGAACTGCGCGACGCGGTGGACGTAGAACTTGTTGGTGATCCGGTTCCACGCCTCTTCGACCAGGTCGTGCGGGATGACCAGGCCGTATTTCTCCAGCGGGAGCAGGTAGCTGCGGTAGTAGTCGTCGTAGATCCAGCGCCGCCACATCTCGGCGTAGGACTCGCGGTCCTTCCGGCGGTCCTTCGTGCCGTACTCGATGAAGGTGCCGATGGCCGCGTCCACCACGCAGTGGTTGTTCCACCAGGCGTAGCGCAGGTCCCGCTCGAGCAGCGGGCGGTTGCGCTCGTCGGCCAGTGCCATCAGCAGGATCGAGTAGCCGTTGCTGATGTGCCGGGACTCGTCGGACTGCACCGAGTGGAACACCGTCGGCAGCAGGTAGTCGCCGTTGGCGGCGGCCTCGTCGGGCATCGCGACGAACAGCGTGTTGGTGAACGCCGTTTCCGCGACCACGGTCAGGTAGATGTTCGACGCGGTGATCGCGTCACCGGTGATGAACCCCTCGCCGAACTGGCGGCCGATGGTGCCCGCGTAGTTGTTCGCGAACGCCTTCTCGGTGATGTCGAACCCTGCCGGGTCGATGTAGTTGTTCATGTACAGCTTCTTGAGGTTCATCTGGATCGTCGAGTGCCGGACCTCGTCGATCATCTGCACCGCGAGTCCGTTGTGGATCTCCGGGTTCGGCACCGCGTCGATGGCCATCGGCATTGCCCGGGCGGCGGAGATCTCGGGGAACGGGATGATCGAGAGGAACAGCTTCTGCCACTCCAGCCAGCGCTGCTGCACCTGCCGGAACATGTTCCCGCGGATCGCACCGTCCATGGCACCGAAGACCCGGTTGTCCTTCTCCTCCTCCATCGGGAAGTAGGAGCGCATGATCTGCTTCAGCGGGTCCTTTTTGGGCGCTTTCTCGAACGTATAATCGGTGCCGAAGCGCGTCGCCGGGGTGGCGAACGTCGGCTCCCACGACAGTTCCGTGATCTTGTTGTGCGCTTTGGTGAGACTCTGCCTGCTCAAAATCGGCCTCCTCGAAACCGGGGTCTCTCAGCCCGGCCGTGTGTCTGACGGGAGGAGTGTGGTGCGGATCGCAGGTACGGTCTGTCTCAATGTGAGACCAAGCGCCTCGCGAATCCGCGCGACCATGACGGCACGGGTCGACCGGACCCGGCGCCCGACGTCAAAGGAGACGGTGGTGACAACGCACGAAGACCGGCCCGAGCCGCAGCCGATGCGCTCCCTGCGGGAGAAGTTCCTGTCCCGGCTCGTCCCCGAGATCCCCGGCGTGCGGGACGTGATCACCGCGTCCTGGCGGCGGGCGCTGGAACACCAGGTCGGCGTGGAAGAACCGGCGCCGGTGTTCGTCGCCGACCGCGACGAGGAGAGCCTCCTGTCGCACAGCGCCACGCCGGTGCTGGCCAACCTGTCCGCCGAACTGGCCGCCCACCCGGTGGCCATCCTGCTGACCGATGCCCACGGCCTGGTGGTGAACCGATTCAGCACGGACCGGGCCCTCAACACCGGCTTGGACCGCGTCTCGCTCGCGCCCGGCTACAGCTACGCCGAGGATTCGGTGGGCACCAACGGCATCGGCACCGCGCTGGAGTGCCAGAAGTCCGTGCTCGTCTCCGGGTTCGAGCACTACAACAGCAGCTTGACGGAGTTCGAGTGCGCCGGCGCACCGATCATCCACCCCATCCGCGGCCACCTGGCCGGCGTCCTCGACCTGACCTCGTGGGCCGACACCTCCGGGCCGCTGCTGCTGACGCTGGCGCGCACGACGGCCAAGCGGATCGAGGAGGCGATGCTGGCCAGCACCGGCGCCCGCGAGCTGAGCCTCTTCCGCGAATACCTCGCGTCCTGCCAGCGCGGCTCCGGGGCGGTGCTGGCCGTCAACCAGGACGTCGTCATGGTCAACAGCCACGCCGAGGAGCTGTTCGACGTCACCGACCGGGCGGCGCTGATCACCCACACGGCGGACATGGTCGGGTCGGCCAAGCCGGTGACCGTGGTGGCCGACCTCCCCTCCGGCATCGTCGCCCGGCTCGAGTACCGGCCGGTGTACAGCGGCTCGGCGCTCGCGGGCGGGGTCTTCCGGGTGAAGAGCCAGACCGGGTCCCGGCGCACGACCCGCCAGGCCGACCTCCAGCTGCCGGGCGTGGTCGGTGCCAGCTCGCTCTGGCGGCAGGCGTGCGCGGCCGCCGACGCGAGCTTCACCGACCGGAACTGGCTGGCGCTGAGCGGCGAGCGTGGCGTCGGCAAGACGGCGATGGCCCAGGCCGTCGCGCTCCGGCACGGCCGCCGTCCGGTCGTGCTCGACTGTGCCGCGGTGGCGGACCCCGAGGCCTGGGCGCACGCCTTGACCGGCGACGTGACGCGCGGAGACGCCCCCGCGCTGATCCTCCAGCACGCCGACGCGCTCACCGGCGACGCGTTGCAGCACGTCACCGACCTGCTGACGACCTGGCAAGGAGCGTCCCCGGCGCACGCGCCGATCTGGGTCGCCGCCACGTTCGGCTCCCAGGAGCCCGACCCGGACGTCCAGGGCCGGCTGATGCCGTTCTTCGCCCGAGCCGTCGACGTCCCGCCGCTGCGGCACCGGAGCGAGGACCTGAACTGCCTGGTGCCGCACTTCCTCGCCCGCTACGCGAACAACCGGCCCCTGACCACGTCGGACGCTGCCCTGCGCCAGCTCATGCGGCTGCCCTGGACGGGCAACGTCCGGCAGCTCGAGCAGGTGCTGGCCGAAGTGGCCCGGACGTGCCGGACGGGGACGATCGACGTAGCCGACCTGCCCACGGAATGCCGCACGTTCACCAAACGCCGGCTGAGCAAGCTGGAGACGATCGAACGCGAAGCCATCGTGCGCAGCCTCGCGGCCAACAAGGGCAGCAAGGAACGCGCCGCCGCCGACCTCGGCATGTCCCGCGCCACGATCTACCGGAAGATCCGGGCGTTCGGCATCGTCCCCGACTACTCCTGAGCCCGTCAGCCGGCCGCGCCGAGCGCGGCGCTGACCCCGGTGATGATCACCCCGCCGAGCGCGATGGCCACGAAGGACCGCAGGAAACCGGTGCCGAAGAACCGCCACCGAAGCCACGCCAGCGCCAGCAGTTCGACGGCGATCGTGGCGAGCGCGACGACCAGCGCGAGGTGGTACCCGGGGATCAGGAACGGCAGGGTGTGCAGCACGCCGCCGAGGAAGGTGCCCGCCCCGGTGATCGCTCCGCGCCGGTACGGGTTCCCGCGGCCGGTCTGGTCTCCTGTGTCGGACAGGCCCTCGGAGAAGGCCATGCTGACCCCCGCGCCGATCGCCGTCGCCAATCCGGCGAAGAAGGCGTACCGGGGCTCGTGAGTGGCGAGCGCGACGGCGAAGATCGGCGCCAGCGTGGACAAGGAGCCGTCGATGAGCCCGGTCAACGCCGGTTGTGCTCGCTGCAGCAGGAAGGACGGCTCGGCCCGGCCGGGTGCGGTAAGGATCGTCACGGTGCGGACTCCTCGTATTGCGAAACTGGACGTTCAGTTTTACCTACTCAACCGCCGGCTCTCCCCGCCTTGTTCCCGGCCCGGGTGTGAGCATCGGGACAAGGTTGAATAACGAAACTGGTAGTACAGTTTTGGTGTAGAGAGACAACCCGGACAACGGAGGAACCCATGCAGCGAACACAGCTCGCGACCACCCCGCTGGGTGCCACCGGCCTGCAGATCACCCGCGTCGGCTTCGGCGCGTGGGCGATCGGCGGCGGTGGCTGGGAATTCGGCTGGGGACCGCAGGCCGACGACGAGTCGGTCGCCGCGATCCACCGCGCCCTGGACCTCGGCGTCAACTGGATCGACACGGCCGCCGCGTACGGCTTCGGCCACTCCGAAGAAGTCGTCGGCCGCGCATTGGCGGGCCTGACGCAGCGGCCGTACGTATTCACCAAGGCGTCGCTGCTCGACGATGGCACCGGGCGGGTGCGGCACAGCCTGAAGCGCGACTCGATCCTGCGAGAAGCCGAAGCCAGCCTGAAGCGGCTCGGCGTCGACGCGATCGACCTGTACCAGATCCACTGGCCCATCCCCGAAGACGACATCGAGGAAGGCTGGGCCGCCATGGCCGAGCTGAAGGAACGCGGTCTGGTGCGGCACATCGGCGTGTCCAATTTCGACACCGGCCAGCTGAAGCGCATCCAGGGCATCGCGCCGGTCGAGACGCTGCAGCCGCAGTATTCGCTGATCGACCGCGAGGCCGAGGAGGAGATCCTGCCCTTCGCCGAACGCGAAGACATCGGCGTGATCGTCTACTCCCCGATGGGTTCCGGCCTGCTGACCGGCGGGATCACCCGGGAACGGATCGCCGCGATGCCTGACGACGACTGGCGCCGCAGCGACGCGCGGTTCACCGAGCCGCAGCTGTCCCGCCACCTCGGGATCGCCGCCCGGCTGCGGGAGGTCGCCGACTCCCACGACACCACGCCCGGTGCCGTCGCGGTCGCCTGGACTCTGCGGAATCCCGCCGTGGACGGCGCGATCACCGGCTTCCGCCGGCCCGCCCAGGTCGACCCGATCCTCGCCGCGGCGAACCTCGAACTCACCGCCGCCGACGTCACCCTCATCGAAGGAAGGTCCTGAAATGACCGAAATCGGCTTCGTCGGCCTCGGCGCCATGGGTGCGCCGCTGGCCCGCCGTCTCCTCGCCGGCAACCAGGTGACCGGCACCAACCGCACCCGGGCGAAGGCCGCCGCGCTGATCGACGACGGGCTCGTCTGGCGGGACACCCCGCGCGAGGTCGCGGCCGCCGCGCAGGTGGTCTTCAGCATGGTCACCGACGATGACGCGCTGGCCGCGATCACCCGCGGACCGGATGGCATCCTGGCCGGCCTGCGGCCGGGGACCACCTACGTCGAAATGAGCACCGTGAGCCCGCGGACCAGCCGTCAGCTGGCGGCGCGGGTCCGGGCGGCCGGCGCCACCATGATCGACGCCCCGGTGTCCGGAAGCGTCCCCGCCGCCGAAACCGGCGCCCTCACGATCATGGTCGGCGGCCCCGAGAAAGCGTTCCTGACCGCCGCGCCGCTGCTGTCCCGGCTCGGCAACCGGATCACGCACGTCGGGGACAACGGCCAGGGCCTGCTGCTCAAACTGGCGATCAACATCAGCCTCGCCGCGCAGATGCTCGCCTTCAGCGAAGGGCTGCTCCTGGCCGAACGCGGCGGCATCGACCCGGAACTGGCCGCCCGCGTGATGACCGGTTCCGCGATCGGGTCACCGATGCTGCAGGCCCGCGCCCCCCTCGCGCTCCACCTGCCCGAGCACGCGTGGTTCGATGTCCAGCTCATGCACAAGGACATCCACCTCGCCCTCGACGCCGCCCAGGCCGCGCAGATCCCGCTGCCCGCGGCCTCCGCAGCCGAGCACATGCTCAGCCTGGCCGGGGAGATGGGCTACGAGCACCGCGACATCGCCGGCCTCTACCAGGTGCTCGCCGCGGCCAGCGGGGAGCCGAAAGCGGCATGACGGTCGAAAAGCAGCAACGAGGACGGCCACGCAGTGAGAAGGCGCACCAGGCCGTCCTCGACGCGGCCGCGGAACTGCTGCTGACCCACGGCCTTTCCGAGGTCAGCATGGACACCGTCGCGGACCGGGCCGGGGTCAGCAAGGCCACCATCTACCGCTGGTGGCCGACCAAGCAGACCCTGGCCCTCGACGCGCTGTACACCGAATGGTCCGCGGCGCGCCCTCAGCCCCGCGACACCGGCACGCTGCGCGGCGACCTGCTCTCGCTGCTGCGCCCCTGGGCCCGGCTCGCCGGCGGCCGGCCCTACGGCCGCGTGCTCGCGGCGCTCATCACCGAAGCCCAGACCGACCCGGCGTTCGCCGCCGAATACCGGCAGCGGTTCGTCGAACCGCGCCGCGCGCAAGGCCGCGAGATCTTCCGGCGCGCCGCGGAGCGCGGCGAAATCCCGGCCGGCACCAACGTCGACGTCGCCCTCGACCTGCTCTACGGCCCGCTCTACCACCGCCTGCTGCACGGCCACGCACCGCTCAACGACCGCTTCGTCCGCGCCGTCGTCGACCTGGCCCTCGACGGCATCCGGCACCGCGGGTCGTGAGTGAGAAACAGGGTTAGAACCCTGTTTCTCACTCACGACCGGTCCGCGTCTTGCCGAGGTACATCAGCTCCCAGATGGCGGCGTCGGCGTGGCTGTCCACCAGGACCCCCGCGTGGTGGTGCTCGATCCGCAGCTCGCCGGTGAAGCGCAGGTAGGCGCCGTCGAAGCCGACGATCCGGGCGGCCAGCTTCTTGGGGCCTTCGATCTCGTCGATCAGCTTGTTCGCGGTGAGGTCGCGGTGGCGGGTGAAGGTGACGACGTAGCTGTCGTCGCCGTCGGTGTAGGTGTAGCGGGTCAGGTTGGCGACCGGCTTCCCCGTGGCGGTGTCGGTGTAGGCGCCGAGCCGTTCGAACGTCACCTTGGCGCCGTCGTCGGCGACGACCTTGCCGTTCTCGGCCAGCATGAAGATGGGGATCTCGGCGTACCCGTACTTCCGTTCCGCGGTCACGTAGGACGCGATGACGCAGTAGGGCCCGGCTTGGCCGCGGGCCCAATACCAGTTGTTGACCAGGGAAGTCATCGGCGCGTTGCCCCAGTTGTGGTCGTGGTAGCCCACGCCGGAGGTCTCGGCCGACACGCCACCCACGCGGTAGGTCGCCTCGACCTTGCCCTGCGGCACCGCGGGAAGCCAGTCGAACTCGTGCTCGTCGCGGGCGCCGTAGTACATGTGCCCCGTCGCCGGTCGCCACGCCGGGACGTCGCCGACGAGAGTGATCTCGACGGCGATGTCCTCCACCTCCGCGACGATCTGGTAGCTGTGCAGGTCGCCGCTGAACACGTTGCCGCCGATGCGGACGTCACACCGCTCGCGCGACGCCGAGAACTCCTCCGGCGCGAACTTCCCGATCCGGTGGTGGCTGGTGCCGTCGGGCAGGTCGAGGTCGATCCGGATCGTCGGCGCGAGCGGCTTGGCGATGTCGGTGAAGTTCTTGGTGGAGAACACCACGACCAGCTTGGCGCCGTCGTCGAGGTGGGCGTCGAAGTACCACCACTCGTAGGTCCCCGCGTCGCCGCCGGTCCGCGTCCCGTCCTCCCACGGGGCGACCTCGCCGGGGCTGATCCCGATGCGCTCGTAGTCCTCGGCGGTCGCGCCGAGGCGTGCAGGTGTGGCGTTCATCGTGCTGCCCTCCAGTTCCTTGTAATCCGGCAGTTGTCGGATTAAGGTTAGCACTGGTCAGCCGAGTACCGGAGGTTCCATGACCAGAGCACCGCGCGCACCGGGCCGCCCGCCCGCCGACGCACCGCTGCCCGAGCTGGCGGAGATCCTGCAGCGCGGCCTCGAGGCGTTCGCGGAGCTGGGCTACGAGGCGGTGTCGGTGCGGCAGCTCAACGAGCGCCTCGGCATGGGACACACGTTCATCCACGACCGGTACCGAACCAAGGACGCCTTCTGGCGGGCCGTCATGGACGCCGCTGTCGCCCAGGTGAACGAGGAGGTCATGGCGGCCCTCGCCCACGAGCGGCCCGCCGACGACCTCGCCCGGCTGATCGCGAGCGTGCGCGCCTTCCACCAGGTCAGTGCCCGCCATCCGCACCTCGGCCGGGTCGTCGACTACGAAGCCGGCCGCGACTCACCGCGCCTGGCCTACCTGCACACCCTGATGAGCCCGCTCAACAACGCTGCTCGTCCGGTCTTCGACCGGCTCGTCCGGCAGGGTGTGCTTCGCGACATTCCCTTCTACCTGTTCCACTTCGCCATCACCAAGCCCCTGGCCATGTACAGCCAGGCACCACTGGCGCGGCTGTTCGGCCGGCCCGACGACACCGAAGACCACCACCTGCTGAGCACGCTCGTGCTCAACGGCCTGCTCACCCAACCCGCCGAATAGCTGGAGCCGCGCCATGACCACCGCCGGACGTTCCCCCCGAACGCTGTGGATCCTCACCGCAGTCATCCTCGCCGGCCTGCTCGTCGCGGCCTTCGTCCCCGGCACGGGCATCCGCCTGCCCGTGATCGTGATCCAAGTCGGCTTCGTGCTCCTGCACGGTGCCCGGCGCTACGGCTGGCGTGCCATCGGGGTCTTCGTCGCGGCGGGCCTGATCATCAGCAACATCCTGGAAAACCTCTCCATCGAGACCGGTTTCCCGTTCGGCCACTACCACTACACCGGCGGCGGCAAGATCTTCGAGGTGCCGTGGTTCATCGGCCCGTCCTACCTCGCCACCGGCTACCTCGCCTGGATCGTGGCGACGGCGCTGCTCGGCGACGTGCGCCGCGGCTCGCCCTGGCTGACCACCATCGGCACCCCGATCGTCGGCGCGTTCGCGATGACCGCGTGGGACCTGGCCCTCGACCCCGCCACCTCGACCATCCACCAGGCCTGGGTCTGGGAGAACGGCGGCGGCTTCTTCGGCGTGCCCCTGGTCAACTTCCTGGGCTGGACCTTCACCGTCTACCTGTTCATGCAGGTCTTCGCCCTCTACGTGCGCCGCAGCGGCCCGGCCGCCCAGCCCGACCGGACCACGACGAGCGACCTGCAAGCCGTACTGCTCTACGCCGCCACGGCGATCTCGTTCGTCACCACGTTCTTCACGGCGGCGCACACCACCGTCACCGACGCCACCGGCCAGACGTGGCGCACCGCCGACATCTACGAGACGTCCGTGCTGCTCGCCGTCTACGGGATGTTCTTCTTCGCCCTCCTGGCGCTGCTGCGCATCGCCCAGCGGCGCACCACGGCACTGACGCCGGAGAGCACCACCGTCCCGCGAGGGGAGCCACACCCGGCACACCTGTCCACGTAGCGTTCCATCGCGGTGCACAGGTGTTCCCTCGGTTGTCACGCCGTAGAGGTGTCAGCTTCGCCCACCTCAGGAGGACACCGATGCCCAGTGCCAGCCGGATGTCGACCCCGGTCACCGTCGACGCCGATGAGATCGAGGGACGGTACGCACCACTCGGCGGCTACACCGTCAGCTTCGAGACGTTCAAGCAGGACGTCGACCCCGCGCCGTTCTTCGCCGGGCTGCCCGGCGATCGGTGCCAGTGCGCCCACTGGGGTGTCGTCACGGCCGGCCAGCTGACGTTCCGCTGGCGCGACCACGAGGAGACCTACGTGGCCGGGGACGCCTACTACGCCCCGCCCGGGCATCTCCCCCTGGTCACCGCCGACACCTCGATCGTCGAGTTCAGCCCGACCGAGGAACTCGGGGCGACGATGGCCGTCGTGGAGAAGAACATGCAGGCCGCCGGAGTCCAGTCGTGAGCGCCCCGGCCACTCCCCTGCGCGACGGAACGCGCGTGGCGGTCGCGAACCTGATCCGCTTCCTGGAAACCGGGACCGTCCCGGACGGACTGTTCGCGCCGGACATCTTCGCCGACCTGTCGTTGCCGCACTGGCGCCTGCAGACCGCGACCGCCGACGAGATCGTCGCCGTCCGCGCCGACGGGCATCCGCATCCGGGCCGGGTGCGGATCGAACGGGTGGAGCCGACCGAACACGGGTTCACCATCGAGTTCGAGGAACGCTGGACCCACGAAGGCCAGTCCTGGTACTGCCGGGAGATGATCCGGGCCGACGTCGCCGGGGACAGCATCGCCGAAATGTCGATCTACTGCACCGGCGACTGGGACGAAGCCAAGCAGCGCGAACACGCCGCCGCCGTCACCCTCCTGCGCCCGTGACCTGGTCGAATCCGTCGCCGCGACCCTACGATGAGGCGTGGTGAGCGACCCGGTACCCGTGGCCGGACTCCTCGACCGGGCCGACGCGGCCCGCGCGGCCGGTCGAGGAGACGAGGCCGCCCGGCTCTACGACACCGCGATCACCCGGTGCCGCGAAGCCGGCGACCTCACCGGCTGGACCCGGGCCGCGCTCGGCGCGGCGTCGGTCTACACGTTCGGCACCGAACCGGGCAAACTGCCGGCCCAGCTCTACGACGTCCTCGCGCGCACCACCGACGACCCGGGCCGGGCCCGCGTCGCGGCCGCCCTCGCCCGCTGCTGGGTCTACGCCGGGCACGCGGACCGCGCCACCCGGTTCGCCGACGAGGCGACGCGCTGTGCCGAGCGCACAGCCGATCCGGAACTGCTCGCCGACTGCCTCGACGCCGCACTCGCTGCCCGGTGGGGACCCGACGACCTGGCCGCCCGAGGCGACCTGGCTGCCCGGCTCGACGAGGTCGCGGCCCACGTCACCGACCCCGGCACGCGGCTGCGGGCCCACCTTTGGGGCCTCCAGGTCGCCTGCGAGACGCTGGCCCTGCCGACGATCCACCGGCACATGCGCGCGCTGGAACACCTCGGCGAGGAATCCCCGCGGGCCCGGTTCTTCGCCGCGTCCCGGCGGCTGATGCTCGACCTGCTGCGCGGGCGGACCGACACCGCCGAGCACCTCGTCGCGATGGCCACCGCGGCGTCCGAACGGGCCGCGCTTCCCGATGCGTGGATGGTCGTCGAGGCCATGAAGGGCTACACCGCCGTCCAGTCCGGCGACGCCGCCCTCTGCGCGACCGTCGCCGCGGAATGCGAAACCTTCGCCCTCGCCGAAGGCGCCACCGCGGTCGCGGCCGAAGCCGCCTTCCTCTGGGTCGGTGCCGGCCGGCTCGACCGGGCCCGCACCCTGGTCCACCTCTTCCACGGACGCGTCCTGGACGAGCTGCCCCGCGACGTCAACTGGCTGCTCACCCTGCAATGCCTGCTCGAAGCGGCACTCGCCGTCGACGACCGCGACATCGTCGCCACCGCCGCCCGGCTGCTGACGCCCTACGCCGGACGAGCCGTCATCAACGCGGGCGCCGTCATGTTCCACGGCCTGACCGATGACACCCTCGCCCGCGCCGCCGCGGTCCTGGGCGACCCCGGCACCGCCGCCCGCCTGCGCGCCCAAGCCCTCACCACCTACGAACGCCTGGGCGCCACGTGGTGGCGGCACCGGCTCCTGAGCTGGACACTGGCCGCCGCCGCGCACGGTGCACGAGTGCACCTGCACCCGGCCGCGGACGGGCTGTGGCTGATCGGCCCCGAACCGGCCGCTGTCCCGGTTCGCGCCCTGCGCGGTTACACGTACTTGCGCGAACTCCTCCGCCGGCCGGGCCGGCCGATGTCCTGCCTGGATCTGGTCACCGAAGGCCAGCCCGGCGTCGAACAACCCGCCGTCGGCGAAACCCTCGACCGCCAAGCACTCCAGGCGTACCGGCAGCGCCTCCGCGACCTCGAAGCCGACCTCGCCCAAGCCGAAGACTGGGCCGACACCGGACGCGTCGAGATCCTCAGCGCCGAACGGGACGCCCTCGTCCACGAACTCACCGCCGCGGCCGGCCTCGGCGGCCGGCCGCGGAGCACCGGGTCCAGCCACGAACGTGCTCGCATCGCCGCCACCAAGGCCATCACCGCCGCCATCACCCGGATCGGCACCCTCGACGAACCGCTCGGACACCACCTGCGGGCCACCGTCCACACCGGAAGCCAGTGCAGCTACCAGCCCGGCCCCGGCGACGAAACGCAGTGGATCCTGGCCGCTGATGCGTAACCCGGCGTGCTATTCGTAGCCGAGGACCTGGAAACCCTGGCCGACGAAGACGTGGTGCGGCCAGTTGATGCTGATGTTGTGGACCTCGTACTCGCCGTCGCTCAGCTGAACGACGCGGTCGACGATGCCGCCGGGGACGACGGCCTGCGCGGCCGCGGTCGCCAGGTCCGCCGTGGCCCCGCTGACGATCGTCCCCTCTCCCTCGGTGTAGTCGGGGATCCGGCCGACGGACTTCGTCGGCGAAGGCACGCCCTGCTGGAACGGGATCACACCCGCCGCCTGCGCCGCCGCGGCGCCGCCGTCGCCCCGGGGCTGCACGACGACCTCCGTCGCCGTGATCGTCGCGCTCTGGACCGTGCCGAGGACGAGGACACTTTCGCCGTTCTTCACCGCGCTCGCCGGGGCGGGCAGGACGCCGACGTGGTACTTCGTGGCCGAGTCCGCCGCCACGGTCACCGCCACGCCGGTCGCCGTCGCGAAGGTGAAGCCTGACGCGGACTCGGACCGGACGATGCCGGTCGCACCGCCGGCCGACGGTCCGGCCACGGGGCCCCCGGCCGGCGGCGAGGCCGCGGAGGCCGTCCCGGCACCGGCGAGACCCGCCACGATGCACATCAGCCCCACGGCCGCGACCCAGGCGCCGTTCTTCTTCGACAGCAAGGACCGGCGTGCTCGCCCCGTCCCGGTCGGCGAGTGATCTGTCATTACCCGGTCGTTCATGAAACGTACCTTCCGTCGGGGCAGCTGCTCTCGATCGAGCAGCCACCAAGAACTTGTGATCACTGACCGGCGTCGGCGACCAGGCCGGCCTTCTCCACCCCGGCGACGGCGACCGTCTCGTCGTTCTCCGGCCGGTCCCCGCTGACCCCGATCGCGCCCAGCAGGGCCCCTTCGGCGTCGCGGATGAGCACGCCGCCGCGGGACGACGCGACGCGGCCGTCGGAAATGGCGGCCAGCGCGGCGAAGAACGCGGGATCGCGAGTGGCGTGCCGGGCTCCGGCGGCACCGCCCTGCCCGGTGCCGAGGCAGCCCCAGGCCTTCGCGTGCGCGATCTGCGGGCGCAGGATTCCGGCGCCGTCCTCGCGCTTGACGACGATCGGGTGACCACCGGGATCGAGGACGGTGACGGTCAACGACCGCAGTTCGAGTTCCCGCGCCTTGCGCAGCGCCGCATCCACGATCTCCGAGGCTTGGCTCAAGGACAACATTCCGGTCACGCGCCGGCCGTTTCCTTTTGCGCGCGCTCGCGGGGGTTTTCGAACTCGATCCCACCGTCGCTGGTGACGATGTCGAACTGGTCCGAGGGGACGGCCGGCCGTTGCACGGGCGGCAGGCCCACGACGTACAGCACGGTCTCGTCGACGGCGTGGACGTCCAGCGTCTCGCCCGCCTCCACCTGCAGCGCGGTCAGCCGGCCGATCTTCGTGCCGGCGACCTCGGCCTCGCCCGACAGCACGACGATCAGCCGACGGCCCGCGTCGGTGGCGGAGGCCCACCGCGCGCCGGCAGCTACCTTGAGGTACTCGATCCAGAACGCGCGCTCGGTGAACGAGCCGAAGAACCTGCGCTCCACCCCGGCCGATCCGGGTACCGGCAGCCAGGTGAAGTGCGCCGGGTTCATGATCAGCACGCTCTGGTAGCGCGGCCGCGGAAACTTCACCTCGCGAGGCTCGCGCCGCGGCGCCTCCCCGTCCCGCCGTGCCTCCGGGCCCCGGCCCCGCCCGGCACTCATGCCCAGACCGGCGGCGCCGCCGAACTGCAGGACCAGCTGCAGCTGCTTCGGGTCGCCCAGCGGGTCTTCCTGAGGTCCGTAGGTCTGCCCCTCCGGGAAGTAGCCGATTTCGCCTTCGCGCAGGATGCCCTGCTCGCCGAGGTTCATGTCGCCCACCAGGGGCAGCCGGATCTGCTCGAAGGTGTGCCGGTGCCGCGGCATGCTGAAGTCACCCTCCTGGCGGCCCAGGATGTACCGGAAGTTCTCCGGCTTCTCCGGCTCATCACCCATCAGCAGGTAGTTGAAGGACACCGTGCCCCTCGGGTGGTCCATCTTGTACGCGTTCTCGTCGTACGGCGCGATCTTCATCTCGCACCTCCTTGTCTGCTCAGCTACCAACCACGCTACCTACTTGGTAGGTTTGCGATCAAGGAAGTGGGCTGTGAATCGGCTGTGGATCTTCCACCCCGGCCGATCCGCCGGCGCTGCCTACCAGGTAGGTAAGATCGCCGTGAGTCTCGAGGAGGGAACCGTGCTGCGATCCTCACCGCCGCTGCACCGCGGCCGCGTCGCCGACCAGATCATGGAAGACCTGCGCGCCCAGATCCTCAGCGGCGCCCTGCCCGACGGGGCCCGCCTGCCTTCCGAGCGGGAGCTGGCGGCCCACTACGACGTCAGCCCGCCGACCATCCGGGAGGCCGTGCGGGTGCTGACCGCGATGGGGCTGCTCAGCACCCGCAACGGCAGCCGGACCACCGTCACCGCACGCAGCGACACCCTGCTCGCGATGTCCATCGCTTCGGTCGTCCAGTTCGAAAAGATGACCGCTCCCGACGTGTTCGGGCTGCTCGGCGCGCTCAACGCCTACGCCGTCGAGCAGGCCGTCGAACGCGCGTCCGAGGCGGACATCGCCGACCTCCGCGCAGCCGCCGAAGAAGCCGGCCGGCTCGGCGATGTCGAATCGTCCTCGAAGGCGCTGCTGAAGTTCTTCGTCACGCTGTCCGCGATTTCGCACAACCCGTTGCTCGCCGCGCTGTGCCGGTTCATCACCGAGATCCAGATCGGCCTCGCCGTCGAACTGGCCAAGGAAAGCGGCGAAGAATGGGGACGGGTGCCGCGGTCGCTGACCAAGGCGCGGATGGACATCGTGGACACCATCGCCCGGCGTGACGCCCCCGCCGCCGTCCAGCTCGTCCACGAGTACCACACCAAGGTCGTCAAACGGCTCCGAAGCTCACCCGGAGCCAAGAAACGCGCCGAGGCCGACCCCGGCCTCGCCGGCGCGCTGTCTTCCTGGCTTCAAACGAACGTCGGCCACGGCGACGGGCGGTGACCGAGCCGCCGGCCCACGGCTGCATGCCAGCAGGTACCGGCGGACTCCGGCCAGCACCGGGCGCCGACGGCCACTAGCGGCGATGCCCGTACCGGGTGCGGTGCGCGACGCTTGTTTCCGAACCTCACGTGTCGAAGCGTTCGAGGACGAGGAGACGAAGGCCATGCCACCGAAGAACCCGCACCTCAGCAACCGCGACCGGGCCGTCCTGCACGCGGTGGCGGACGGCCGCTGCCGGCGGATCAGCCACACCCTGTACGTCGACGGTGCCTACTGCGCCGACCAGTTCGTCGCTGACCACCTGGCCGAGATCGGCCTGCTCAGCGCCACGGATCCGGTGCGGCTCACCCCGTCGGCCCAGCGGCTGCTGAAGGCCGCGTGACGCCATGATCACCACGAAGGTTCCGGCACCCGTGATCCGCGATGACTGGTGTGACCGCTGCCCGGCCACCGCGCAACTGCAAGCTCTGATGCCCGCGGGCAAGCTGCTGTTCTGCCGCCACCACGCCCGCATGCACGCCGACGGCCTGATCGCCGCCGGTGCGCGGCTGGCGTTAATCGGACCGCAGGACTGAAGGAGAGCCGCATGACGACCCAGCAGCAGTCGGCGACTGTCCACAATGTTCGCAAACCCACCCCGCCCGAGCTGATGGAAGACACCGGGACCGGCCTGGACTACGGGACCCGGCCGGATCGGCTGCCGGGCTTTCTCACCCCGGCCGACCGGTTCTTCATCCGCAGCCACGCCCCGACACCGACCCTGGACGCGGCGGACTGGACCCTGCGCATCGACGGAAACGGCGTGCGCGAACCGCTCGTCTACACCTACGACGAACTGTGGCGCCGCTTTCCGCTGCAGTCCGTGGTCCGCACGATCGAGTGCGCGGGCAACCGCCGGGTGCTGATGGGCGAGGAGTTCGGCCGCCGGTTCGCGGGCACGCAATGGCAGCGTGGCGCGATCGGCACCGCCGAATGGACCGGCGTGCGGCTGCGCGACCTGCTCGCCCCGGCCGGGATCACGCCCGATGCGTGCGAGGTCATGCCGGAAGGACTCGACGCGATCCGGGCCCGCAGGCCGCTGCCGGTCACGAAGGCGCTGGCCGGCGACACGCTGGTGGCGTTGGCGATGAACGGCGAGGTGCTCCCGCCCGACCACGGGTTCCCGGCCCGGCTGGTGGTCTCCGGCTGGCTCGGCGCGGCCAGCATCAAGTGGCTGGGCCGGCTCCAGGTCTCCGAGGAGCCGCTGTACGTGCCGTGGAACACCGACGACTACGTGCTGATCGACCCGGACCACCCGGCGGCCGGCCCCGCACTCGGTCCGGCGATCACCACGCTCCCGGTGGCCAGCCTGGTCGAACTGCCCTGGCCGGCCCGGCTGCGAGCGGAACCGCAGGTCATCCGGGGCCGCGCGTTCGCCGGGGAGAACCGGGTCGTGTCGGTCCGGTACCGCGTCGACGACGGTCCCTGGCACGACGCGCCGATCACGTCCTCCGCCACGCCGGGGGTGTGGGTGCGCTGGCAGTTCACCTGGGACCCGGCACCCGGCGACCACGTCCTGCGGGTATGCGCCACCGACGACCGCGGAAACACCCAACCGGACGTCACGGCGTGGAACGAGCTGGGCTACCTCCACCATGCGGTGCTGGCCCACCCCGTGCACGTCGAACCCCGCACGAGGTGACTTCCGCCTGCCTTCAGCGGTGGAGGCCGGCCTGGCCGAGCCCGGAACCGCCGTCGAGGCGCAACGCCTGCCCGGTCAGGTATCCGGCCGCGGGTGACAGCAGGTAGAGCACCGAACCGACGACCTCGCCGAGGGCCGCGACGCGCCGCATCGGGACACTCGCGAGCAACCGGTCGCGCACCGCCGATGGCAGCGCGAGCACCTTCGGGGTCGCGACGAGCCCGGGGACCACGGCGTTGACCCGGATTCCCGCGCCGGCCCACTCCGCGGCGAGCGACCTGGTCAGCCCGAGAACGCCGGCCTTGGCGGCGGCGTAGCCCACCTGGCCGGGCAGGCCGTCCTGCGCCGCGGCCGAGGAGAAGAAGACGATCGAGGGGCGATTTCCCACCTGCAACAGGGGAAAGGCGGCCTGCGCGACGGTGAACTGGGCCACCAGGTTCGCCTCGATGTCGCCGCGGAACTCCGCCGGCGGGAACGTCTCCGCGCGGTGGATGGTGTCCACCACCCCGGCCGCGCCGACCATGGCGTCCAGGCCGCCCAGCCGCGCCACCGCGTCGGCCACCGCGCGGCGCGCGCTGTCGTCGTCGGTGAGATCGGCCGTGACGGTCGCGTCCGTACCGGGCAGATCGATGCCCACGACCTCGGCGCCCACCTCGGCGAGCGCGCCCGAGAGGGCCCGCCCCAATCCACCCGCGGCCCCGGTCACCAGGATCCGGGTGCCCGCCGGGGGCACCGTGGACCAGTCCGGCATGGCGCGCCTCCTTCACCGAGGTCCTTGTTCTCACAGCATGCCCCGGCCGCCCGCGCGAAGGATCCCCGCTAGCCGGAATGCGCACCGCCGATCCCCCTGAGATGCTGAAGTGGTGCTCCGCTGCTTGATCGTCGACGACAGTCCCCCCTTCCTCGCGGCCGCTCGCGGCCTGCTCGAACGCGAGGGTGTCGCGGTCGTCGGTGTGGCTTCCACCGGAGCCGAGGCACTCCGCAGGGTGGCGGAGCTGCGGCCGGACGTCACGCTGGTCGACATCGATCTCGGCGGCCAGAGCGGCTTCGACGTGGTACGGCTGCTCAACCGGGACGCCGACGTCTCGGCCGCCCGGCTGATCCTGATCTCCACCCACGCCGAGGAGGACTATGCCGAGCTCATCGCGGCGAGCCCGGCGGCGGGGTTCCTGCCGAAGACCGCATTGTCCGCGGCCGCCATCCGGGGCCTGCTCGGCCGCCACGAAGGCGGTCAGGACGGGGATGGGCAGGTCACCGGGCGTCCAGGAACGTGACCACCGCGAGCACCCGGCGATGATCCTCGTCGGCCTCCGGGAGCTTCAGCTTGGCGAGGATGTGCCGCACATGCTTCTCGACCGTCCCCTCGGTGACCCACAGCCGGCGGGCGATGCCCGCGTTGGAGCGGCCTTCGGCCATCAGCGCCAGCACTTCGCGCTCGCGGTCGCTGAGCACGGCGAGCGGGTCGTTGCGCTTGCGTGCGTTCACCAGTTCCCGCACCAGCGCCGGGTCCACGACCGAGCCGCCCTTGGCGATCCGCTCCACCGTCTCGATGAAGTCCTCGACGTCGGTGATCCGGCTCTTGAGCAGGTAACCGATCCGCTGGCCACTGGCGAGCAGCTCCATCGCGTGCTCGACCTCGACGTGCGCCGACAGCACCAGGATGGCGACGTCGGGGAACGCGGCGCGGATCTCCCTGGCCGCGTCCAGCCCCTCCGTGGTGTGGGTCGGCGGCATCCGGATGTCGACCACCACCAGGTCGGGCGCCTGCTCGCGAAGCAACGCCAGCAGCGCCGCCGCGTCGCCGGCCTGCCCCACGACCTCGAAGCCGGACCGCTCGAGCAGGCTCGCCAGACCCTCACGCAGCAGTACGTCGTCGTCGGCCAGCAGCACCCGCATCGCAGCTCCCTTGCCGGGACCGGCGCTGTCGGCCGGCCTCCCACACGCTCCAGCGTCCCACGTCGTGGCTCTGCGTGGCCGCTTCGACGGGCCGGAGCCTGAGGTGGGCGCCGGGCTGACCCGTCGCATGCTGGTGGCGAGCGGGCTGCTGGCGCTGGTCGTCGGTGCCGCGTTCACGGTGCTGCTCGTGACGAACTCGGACCTGCGCGAGTCGGAGCAGCTGGCGTTTCACTCGGAAGAGGCACTCGTGGCCGCCAACCGGCTCGAGCGGCTGGTCGTGGACGTCGAGGCAGGCGAACGCGGCTTCCTCGTCACCGGCCAGGACAGCAGCCTCACCCTCTGGCGGTCCGGTCAGGCCGCCCTTCCCGGTCAGGCGGCGAGCCTGGCGCGGATGGTGGCCGACAACCCGCAGCAGCTCGCGGTGGCCAACCAGATCGCGCGGGACACCGCCTCCTACGTCCAGGACTACTCGATCCCGCTCATCGCCACCGCGCGGCGGAACCTCGCCGCCGCCAGGACCCCAGCGGCCGTCGACGACGGCGTGCGGCGCATCGACGCGATCCGGCGGGAGTTCGACCGGTTCACGGCCGCCGAACAGGACCAGGCCGCGGCCCGGCAGGACAACTCCGCCGCGGTGGCGCTCCGGGCGTTCGTCGCGACGGCCGTCGGTCTCGGCGGCTCGGTCCTGCTGATCGTCCTGTTCACGGTGTACCTCTCGCGCGCGATCGTCGGGCCGGTGCGCCGGGCGGCGGGCATGGCCGGCCGGCTCGCCGGTGGGGACCTCACCGCCCGCCTGCCCGAGCGCGGCGTCGGCGAGATCGGGGTGCTCGAACGCAGCTTCAACACGATGGCCGGGTCCTTGCAGGTGAGCCGGGCGGAGCTGGCGGCCTCGCGAGCCCGGATCGTGGCCGCGGGCGACCAGGCCCGGCGGCGCATCGAACGGGATCTGCACGACGGCATCCAGCAGCGGCTCGTGTCCTTGACACTGGAGTTGCGCACCGCGGAAGCGACCGCGTCCCCCGAACTGCGCGCGCAGCTGACCGAGATCGCGGGCGACCTGATCGACGCGACCGACGACCTGCGCGAGCTGTCCCGCGGCATCCACCCGGCGATCCTGTCCGAAGGCGGCCTGCCCCCCGCCCTCCGGGCGCTCGCCCGCCGCTCGGTGGTTCCGGTGGAACTCGAGGTGGACGTCCCGGCCCGCGCGCCGGAACCGATCGAGGTCGCCGCCTACTACGTCGTCTCCGAGGCGCTCACCAACACCGCCAAGCACGCCGAGGCCACCATCGCCTGGATCGACGTGCACGTCCGCAACGGCGTCCTGCGCCTCTCGGTCCGCGACGACGGCGTCGGCGGCGCGGCCGCGAGTCACGGCTCCGGCCTGGTCGGCCTCATCGACCGCGTCCAGGCCCTGGACGGGACGGTCGAGATCACCAGCCCACCCGGTGAAGGCACCACGGTGCTGGTGCACCTGCCCACCGAGAGGTACTGACGAGATCGCCGACCGGGGTGCTCACCGGGCGGCGGCCTCACTGGTCACCCTGCCCGGCTCGGTGATCCCGCCGTAGCCGGCGGCGTCCACGGTGACCAAGGCGACCAGGCACGCCAGCGTCGCGATGCCCGGCAGCCACCCGCGCGTCCGGCGCGGCCGGTATACCCGCGGTACAGCGGAAACCGCGGAGGCCGAACGGCTGGTCGCGCACAGGGCCACGACCAGCAGCGGCGGCGCGATTTCTTCCCCTGCTCCAAGAACGGGGTTACGAGCCGTGATGGACCGAGCCGTCAGGTCCGCGTCCGGCCGAGGTACATCAGCTCCCAGATGGCCGAGTCGAGGTGGCTCGCCACGACGTGGCCCGCGCGGAGGTGCTCGACCCGCAGCTCGCCGGTGAAGCGCAGGTAGGCGCCGTCGAAGCGGGTGAGCTTGGCGGCCACCTTCTTCACGCCCGGGATCTGGTCGATCATCCGGTCGACGGTGAGGTCCCGGTGACGGGTGAACGTGACGACGTAGCGGTCGTCGCCGTCGGCGTAGGTGTAGCGGGTGACGTTCGCGACCGGCTTCCCGGTCGCGGTGTCGGTGTAGGCGCCGAGCTCTTCGAAGGCCACCTTGCCCGCGTCGTCGGCGACGATCCGGCCGTTCTCGGCCAGCAGGAAGATCGGCAGCTCCGCGTAGCCGTACTTCCGTTCCGCCGTGACGTAGGACGCGACGACGGTGTACGGACCGGCCTGTCCCCGGGCCCAGTACCAGTGGTGCACCAACGAGTTCATCGGGGCGTTGCCCCAGTTGTGGTCGTGGTACCCCACGCCGGTCGCGCCGGCCGACACGCCGGCCACGCGGTAGGTCACGTCCACTTTCCCTTGGGGCACCGCGGGAAGCCAGTTGAACTCGTGCTCGTCGTCGGCGCCGAAGTACAGGTGTCCGGTGCCTGGCCGCCACGCCGGGACCTCACCGGTGAGGCTCACCTGGACGGACACGTCCTCGATCGTCGCGATGATCTTGTAGGTGTGCAGGTCGCCGCTGAACGAGTTGGGGCCGACGCGGACGGCGCACCGCTCGGTCGACGCGGTGAAGTCCGCCGGGGTGAACTCGGCGGTCTTGTGGTGGGTGGTTCCGTCGGGCAGGTCGAGGTCGATGCGGATCATCGGCGCGAGCGGCTTGCCGATGTCGGTGAAGTGCTTGGTGAAGAACACCACCACCAGCTTGGCGCCGTCGTCGAGGTGCGCGTCGAAGTACCACCACTCGTACGTGCCTGGACCGCCGTCGGTCCGGGCCCCGTCCTCCCAGACGGCCACCGCGTCCGGGCTGATGCCGATCCGCTCGTAGTCCTGCGCCGCCGCGCCGAGCCGCGAAAGTGAAGCGCTCACCGTTTCGCCCTTCTCCCGGGCCGCCCGGACGCTAATCCGGCAGCTGCCGGATTAAGTTTAGCACTGTTCGTCCGTCGGTTGCAGACAGTGCTCGTGGTCCTACTCGCCCGGCGGCACGCCGACGTCGACGACTGGCAGCTCGCAGGTGACCGTCGTGCCGCCGCCGGACGGGCTGTGCACCGAGAAGGTGCCGCCCAGCGCGTCGATGCGGTCCTTCAGCCCGACCAGCCCGGAACCCCGGTCCGGGTCCGCGCCACCGACACCGTCGTCACGCACGCACACCCGCAGCGTGCCGTTCTCGACCGCAGCGTCCACCTCGACGACCGACGCCTGCGCGTGCTTCGCCGCGTTGGTGAGCATCTCCGAGACGACGTAGTAGGCACCCACCTCGACGGGCTCCGGCAACCGGCCGCGGATTCGCACGTCGATGCTCACCGGGACGGCCGATCGTCGCCCGAGGGTGCGCAGCGCCGTCGGCAACCCCGCCGAGGACAGGATGGCGGGATGGATCCCCCGGGAGATCTCCCGCAGGTCGTCGAGCACTTCCACGAGTCCGCCCGCGACCGCCGCGAGGTCGATGCGAAGGTCGCGCTCAGCTGGTTCCGCCGCCTCTCGCAACCGGAGCACCAGCGCGACGAGGCGTTGCTGCGCGCCGTCGTGCAGGTCTCGCTCGATCCGCCGGCGGGCCTCGTCGGCGGCCGCGACGATCCGCGCCCGCGAGGCGGCCACCTCGGCCCGGCTCTGGGCGTTTCCCACGGCGGTCGCGACGAGCTCGGTGAAGTCCGCCATCCGGTCTGCGGTGTCGGCGGGGAACCGCCCCCGCCGCGACAGCGCGTTCACCACGCCCCACAAGCGGCCTTCGACGATGATCGGGCTCGCCACCATGGACCGGATGCCCAGTTCGCGCAGGGCGTCGGCGGCCGCGCCCGAGCGGCCGGCCCAGGCCTCCTCGTCGACCTGGCCGGCGCAGCCGGTCCGCCACACCACCGCCGGGGCGAGGTAGTCCTTGAGCCGCACTCGCGTCCCGATCGGCAGGTCGATCGCCACGTCCCCGGCCGCGTCGCCGACGACCACGATCGACGGCCCCGGCTCGAAGCGGCCGATGCCCGCACTGTCCGCGCCGATCAGCAGGCGCATCTCCTCGGCGACGGCCGCGAAGATGTCGACCGGGTCGACCCGGCGGGCGACGAGCGTGGCCACCCTGCGCAGCGCGGCCTGCTCCGCCAGGAGGCGGGCCAGCTCGTCCCGGCTCGCCTCCAGCGAGCCCTGGCTCTGCGCGTTCGACACGGCGGTGGCGACGAGGTCGGTGAACGCGGTCATCCGCTCCTCGGTGTCGGGCGGCAGCGGCCCTTCCCCCGAGCCGACCGCGATCGCGCCCCACAGCCTGCCCTCGACGTGGATCGGCAGGGCGACCGCGGCCCGCAGCCCTTCGCGGAGGTAACGCTCGCCGCCGGGCACGTCGCCGTAGTCGTCGACGCGGGCGGCCCGGCCGGTGCGCTTGACGGTCGCGGTCAGCCCGGTCGGCGGGTAGCCCTCCCAGGCCTGCCCGACGCGGACGTGCGGGCCCGAAGTGCCTTCGTTGGCGAGGAGCGTCACCGTGCCGTCGAGCTCGTAGCGGAACATCCTGGCGGTCCCGCCGCCGAAATGCCTGAGTGCCTCCCTGGTCACGGCCGCGAACACCGCATCAGGCGGTTCGCCCCGCGCGACCAGCATGGCGAGGCGCCGCAACGCCGCCTGCGTGTCCGCCAGCTCGCGCAGCTCCTGCTCGGCCCGGGCGTTGGCGACGGCCGTCGCGGCGAGCTCCAGGAACCCGGCCATGCGCTCCTCGGTGCCGGCCGGGAAGTCCTCCCGCGAGGTCGTCGCCACGACCACGCCCCACGGCCGTCCCCCGACCACGACGGGGGTGGCGAGCCCGGCCCGCATGCCCAGCGTGGCGACCCAGGCGGCATGCGGGCCGCGCGCCAGGCGTTCGCCGCTGGTCCGGGCCGGGCGCCCGGTGCGCAGGGCGATCGCCTGAACCATCTCGGGCTGCAGCTCGAGCCGGAAGCCGATCGGCACCTTGTCGCTCACCTGGCCGTAGGACCCGACGACGACCAGGTCCCCGGACGAGTGATCGACGCGGGAGACGAACGTCGCCTCCGCGCCGATCAGGTGGGTCAGCTCGTCCGCGACCGCGGTGAACACCTCGTGCTGCCGCGCGCCGCCGGCAACCAGCGTCGCGACGCGCCGCAGGGCGGCCTGCTCGTCCACGAGCTCTCGCGTGCGGGTCTCGTCAGGCGGGGCGCGGACCGACTCGGCGTCGGCCTGCCGGTCCACGTCCGCGCCGGCCTCTGGCGCGTCCATCCGTCGACGGTAGCCCCGTGTCCGGTATGTCGGCAACGCCGCGCGGACCTACTCCGGCCAGTCGGAGTTCTCGATGACGTCCACGAAGTTGCCCCGGCGGAAGCCCGGGACGAACCGCTCCAGGACGTCCGCCTTGACGTTGCCGAACGTGGTCGCCGGCTTGGGCGCGATGCCTTCGGTGAACGTCTCGAGTATGCGGCGCTTGAAGTCCGGCCGCGGGTGCAGTGCGGTGATCTCGGCGCGGTCGGCGGCGCCGATGTCGTGGTACCCGATGCCGAGCACGTCGTACTCGACCCCGGCGGTGACCAGGGCGACCTCGGGCTCCATGAACTCCGGGATACCCGGGGTGGTGTGCAGGGCGATGGCCGTCCACACGCGACGGATGCTGTCCTCCGGCGCGCCCCGGCCCTGCAGGTACCGGCGGGCCTCGTCGGCACTGTCCACTTCGAACCGCCTGCCGCTGCCGCTGAACTGCGGGTTCAGCCCCACGTCGTGGAACATGGCCCCGAGATAGAGCAGTTCCGGGTCGAAGCTGAGCCCCCGGTTGCGGCCCTGCAGGCTGCCGAACCAGAAGACCCGGCGGGAGTGGTGGTACACGAGCTCGGTGGTGCAGTCACGCACCAGTTCGGTGGCTTCGCGAGCGAGTTTGGTGTCGGGGACCGTCACACCTGCGGCGGTCTGGCGAGTGGTGGTCATGGCTTCCTCCCGGTTCGGCCGAGGGCCCGGCGCCGCCGGGCCCTCGGCCGGGTTACTCAGGACTGTCCGGCGCGGACGCCCTTCTCGACTCGCTGGCCCAGTTCGTCGTCCACGTTGCGCCAGTATTCGAACGCGCGCTGCAGAACCGGCTCGGTGACGCCGTCCAGCAGGTGGCCGACGATGTTGGAGACCAGCCGGTCACGTTCCGCGTCGTCCAGCACGACGCGGACCAGGGTGCCGGCCTGGCCCCAGTCGTCGTCCTCCGCGTGCAGGGTCTGCGCCGCGTGGACCATGTCGCCGTCGGAGTACCACCCCGCGGCCTCGCCGTAGCGGGCGGTGTCGGCCTGCGGGCCACCCTTGGAGTTCGGCGCGTAGACGGGGTCGGACACCTTGCGGTACCGCATCGCCCCGTCCTTGCTGTAGCTGTTCACCGGCGCGATGGGCTGGTTCACCGGCAGCTGGTTGTAGTTCGCGCCGATCCGGGCCCGGTGGGCGTCGGGGTAGGAGAACATCCTGCCCAGCAGCATCTTGTCCGGGCTCGGGCCGATCCCCGGCACGAGGTTGCTCGGCTCGACGGCCAGCTGCTCGATCTCGGAGTGGTAGTCCGTCGGGTTGCGGTCCAGCGTCATCCGCCCGACCTCGAGGAGCGGGTAGTCCGCGTGCGGCCACACCTTGGTCATGTCGAACGGGTTGAACCGGTAGGTGGCCGCATCTTCGTAGGGCATGATCTGCATCTTCAGCGTCCACGACGGGAACTCGCCGCGGCCGATCGCCTCGTACAGGTCGCGGGTGTGGTAGTCCCCGTCGGAGGAGGCCAGCGCGTCGGCCTCGGCCTGCGTGAGGCACTCCACGCCCTGGTCGCTGATGAAGTGGTACTTCACCCAGAACTTCTCGCCCTGCGCGTTGACCCACATGTAGGTGTGCGAGCTGTACCCGTTCATGTGCCGCCAGGAGCGCGGGATGCCGCGGTCGCCCATCAGCCACGTCACCTGGTGCGCCGACTCCGGCGACAGCGTCCAGAAGTCCCACTGCATGTCGTGGTCGCGCAGGTTGTTGTCGGCGCGGCGCTTCTGGGACCGGATGAAGTGCTGGAACTTCAACGGGTCCCGCAGGAAGAAGACCGGGGTGTCGTTGCCGACCATGTCGTAGTTGCCCTCGGTCGTGTAGAACTTGATCGCGAAGCCGCGGGGATCGCGCCAGGTGTCGGGGCTGCCCCGCTCCCCCGCCACGGTCGAGAACCTGGTCACCAGCTCGGTCTTGGCGCCGGGCTGGAAGACGGCCGCCTTCGTGAACGGGCTGACGTCGTGGGTGACCTCGAAGCGGCCGAACGCGCCGCCGCCCTTCGCGTGCGGCTGCCGCTCCGGCACGCGCTCGCGGTTGAACTGCGCCATCTGCTCGATGACGTAGTGGTCGTGCAACAGGATCGGGCCGTCCGGGCCGACCGTGAGCGAGTGGGCGTCGCTCTCGACCGGGATGCCGGCATCGGTGGTCGTCGGCTTGGGCTGGGTGTCGGTCATGCTGGTGCCTCCTTGGTCCGTGGTCACTTGTCGTCGGGGTTGAGCACGCGGAACACGAGGCCCGCGGCGGCGCCCGCGACGAGCTGTGCCACCACGTAGAACCAGAACGTCGTCCACGCGAAGAGGCCGACGGCGGTGGTGCCGAGCGCGACCGCGGGGTTGAACACGCCGCCCGAGATCCCCCCGACCGCGAATGCGCCCGCCGCCACGGTGAACCCGATCGCCAGGCCGAAGAACGCGTTGCCCGGCTGGTCCTTGCTCGTGGCGACGTTGAGGACCACGTAGCACAGGGCGAACGTGAACAGCAGCTCCGAAATGGTGGCCGCGGTGAGGGCGTGCCCGGCCGGGTGCGGTGTCGACGCCGGGAGGGGGTCGACGATCGCGCGGGCGACGAACCCGGCGACCAGGCCCGCGACGAGCTGCGCGACCCAGTACCCGGCGGCCTGTGTCCACCCGATCCGCCCGCGCACCAGCGCCGCCATCGTGACGGCCGGGTTGTAGTGGCCGCCCGAGATGTGCCCGCCCGCGTAGATCATGACCATCAGCACCGCGCCCGCCGCCAGGGGCGTGAACACGCTGTGGCTGAGCACACTGGCGGTGACCGTGAATACGAGGAAGAATGCGCCGATCGCCTCGACGGCGTATTTCCGGCCCGCGACGGCCCACGGTAGTGAGGACATCGCCGGCAGGGCCGAGTGGCGCGTGATGACGTCCGCCATCTGCTTTCTCCTTGCTGCGGGAAATGGTAGTGATGCTTTCCCAAGAATCACGCGCACGCGATGGCACCGTCATCATCGCCAGCGGCCATCTCTCCCCCCGGCTGGCCGGGACGGCCGAATTCCTGCTAGCTGCACCCGGCCCCGGCTACCTGCCAGCAGGAACCGGCCGATTCCCGGCAGCGCCCGCGAACGACGGCCGCTGGCGGCGATGCCGGTTGCCGGCCGGCAGGCGACGCTGATCCCGGTTCACCGCGACTTTCGGCTCTGCGAAAGCGAGACAGGGATGAGCACGCAGCACCGCACCATCGACGAAACGCAGCCCACGGCAGGGGCGTACCGGGCCGAGGCGCCCGTCGGGCGCCTGGTGGCCGGCCGGTACCGCCTCCAGGCGTTGCTGGGCCGCGGCGGCATGGGCCGGGTGTGGCTCGCCGACGACGAGGTGCTGCGCCGCTCCGTCGCCCTCAAGCAGATCATCCTGGACGGCCTGGACACCGCGGCGATGCGCGCGGAGGCCTGGGACTGCGCCTACCGGGAGGCCCGCGCGGCCGCGCGGATCGGCCACCCCGGCGCCGTCGGCATCCACGACGTCGTCGGGGACGACCGGTGCCCGTGGATCGTCATGGAACCGTTGTCGGGCCGGACATTGCGCGAAGCGCTGATCGCCGAGGGGCCGCTGCCCGTCAACGAGGTGACGAGGATCGGCCTGGCTCTGCTCGACGTGCTGGAGGCGACGCACCACGCCGGCGTCGTGCACCTCGACGTCAAGCCGGGCAACGTCCACCTCTGTGCCGACGCACGCGTGGTCCTCACCGACTTCGGCATCGCGTGCGGCATCGGCGACGTCCCCACGGCCGCCATGTTCGCCGGGAGCCCGGCCTATGTCGCACCCGAACGAGTGGACAGCGGTGAGTTCGGGCCGGCCTCCGACCTCTACTCACTCGGCGCGACGTTGTTCGCGGCGGTCGAGGGCCGGCCGCCCTTCGACCGGGGCTCCGCGCACCCCACGTTCACCGCCGTCGTCACCGATGCGCCCGCTCCGGTCAAGCACGCGGGCAAGCTGCGCCCGGTCATCGAAGGACTGCTCGCCAAGGACCCCGCCCGGCGGCTCAGCGCCGACCAGGCCCGTGCCGCGCTACGAGCCGCGTAGGAACGACGCTGGTGCCGGGCCGACGTGGCGAGCGCCGCGTTGCCGACGTACCGGACACGGGACTACCGTCGGACGGATGACCGCGCCCGACGCCGGCGCCGACGTCGATCGATCCGCCCTCGCCGAGCCCGACGACCTCGCCCGGCTGCGTCGGCTCGCCCAGGAACAGGCGGCGCTGCGGCGGGTGGCCACCCTGGTGGCGGGTGGTGCCACGCCGGGCGAGGTGTTCACCGCGGTCGCCGACGAGCTCGGCCACCTGATCGGCGCCGAAGCGAGTTTCGTCGCCCGCGTCGATCACCCGTCCGGGGAACCCGAAGGAGAAATGACCGTCGTGGGCTCCTACGGCGACGTGGCCGGAGAGGTGCCCGTCGGGTTCCGGATCGCCCCGCAGCCCGGCATGGTCACCACGGCCGCCATCCGCACCGGGCTCCCGGCCCGGGCCGACGGCGAGCGGCTCGCGCAGGGCCCGTTCGGGGCCATCACCGGCCGGCTGGGCCTGCGGGCCGCGGTCGCCGCGCCGATCGTCGTCGGAGGCTGCCGCTGGGGAGCGACGGTGGCCGCGACCTCACGGGCGGCCTTCCCGGCCGATACCGAGGCACGCATCGCGGACTTCACGGAACTCGCGGCGACGGCGATCGCGAACGCCCGGGCCGAACACGAGCTGCGCGAACTCGCGGACACCCAGGCCGCGCTGCGGCGCCTGGCCGAGCTGGTCGCGCGCGGTGCGGCACCCGAGGTGGTGTTCGCGGCCGCGACCAGGGAGGCGCTCCGGCACTTCGGCCGCGGCACCGCCCGGATGATCCGGTACGAGCTCGACGGAACGGCGACGATCGTCGCCAACGAAGGCACCTCGGGACCGCACGTGCAGGTCGGGCACCGCTGGGAGGGCTACCCGGAGACCGGGCTGACCGCCACCGTCCGGCGCACCGGGCGGGCCGCCCGGATCGACGACTACCACGACGTCCCGGGTGGCGAAACGTACCTGCGCGAGGGACTCGTCTCCGCGGTCGCCGTGCCGATCCACGTCGACGGCAGGCTGTGGGGCATGATCGCCGCCGGGTCCGGGCAGCGGACGCTGCCGGCGGACATCGAACAGCGGATGAGCGAGTTCACCGACCTCGTCGCCACGGCGATCGCGAACGCCCAGAGCCGCTCCGAACTCGTCGCCTCCCGCGCGCGGCTGCTCACCGCGGCCGACGAAGCACGCCGGCGGATCGAACGGGACCTGCACGACGGCGCGCAGCAAGGTCTCCTCGCGCTCGCGCTCCGGCTGCGCACCGTGGCGGCCCGGCCCGAGTGCGCCGCCATCCGCGACGAGACCGGCGAGATCGCCGCGGGTCTCACCGGGGTGATCGACGACCTCCGGGAGATCTCCCGCGGCATCCACCCGGCGGTGCTGTCCAGCGCGGGACTGCCGCCCGCGTTGCGCGCGCTGGGACGGCGGTGCCCCGTCCCGGTGGAAACGACCGTGCGGATCGACCGGCGGCTTCCGGAGCCGGTCGAAGTGGGCGCCTACTACGTCGTCTCGGAGATGCTCACGAACGCGGCGAAGCACTCGCGCGCCACTGTCGTCGAGGTGGACGCCGACGCCTCCGGGCACACGCTCCGGCTGTGCGTGCGCGACGACGGGATCGGGGGCGCCGACCCGCTGCGGGGCTCGGGGCTGGTCGGGCTGAAGGACCGGATCGAGGCGCTGGGCGGGTCGTTCTCCCTGCACAGTCCACCGGGCGAGGGTACGACGGTGTCCTGCGAGCTGCCGGCCGGTGCCCCGCACGAACGGTGACCGATCGGTGGTCAGGACGCGAGCAGCGGCCGTGCCGCGGGCAGCCTGGCCGCTTCCCGGTAGACGTCTTCGAAGGCGTCCAGCGTGCCGGCGAGGTCGTGGCGGGCCACCGCCTGCCGGCCCGCTCGGCCCATCACCGCCCGCGTGATGCCATTGCCGGCGAGCCACCTGAGCGCCGCGGCCAGCTGTTCGACGTCGCCGGGCGGGTACAGGAACCCGGTGACGCCGGACCGCACGAGGTGCGGCAGGGCCATCGCGTCGGCGGCGACCACGGGCAGCCCCGCGGCCATCGCCTCCATCGTCGCCAGGCTCTGCAACTCGGCCGTGCCCGGCATGCAGAAGACGTCGGCGTCCCGGTACGCCTGCAGCAGGTCGTCGTCGCCGACGAAGCCGCGGAAGCGGACGCGCCCGGTCACGCCGAGACGCTCGGCCTCGTCCGTCAGCGCCTTCCGGCACGAGCCGTCGCCGACGATCTCCGCCCGGGCCGCCGGCACCGCGGCCACCGCGCGGAGCAGTTCGCCGACGTTCTTCTCCCGGTCCAGCCGCCCGACGAACAGCACGGTGATGCCCGTGCCGCCGACGGTCCGGCGCGTCGCGTAGTGCGCGAGGTCGATGCCGCAGGAAATCGCCCGGGCGTTGCCGAGAAAACCCTGGTCGGCCAACAGGTCCACCGCGCGCGGGGTCGGCGCGGTGACCACGGTCGCCTGGTGGTAGACGCGCACCAGATCGCGCCAGGCCGCGGCCGCGGCCCACGACCGCACCCGCGGCGGCGCCGGCACGAAGCCGAGCAGGTTCTCCGGCATGAAGTGGTTGGTGGCGATCACCGGGACGGCCCGCTCGATCGCGGCCCAGACCACCGACCGGCCCACCGGGAAGTGGGACTGCACGTGCACGACGTCCGGGCGGAGCCGGTCGAGCAGCGGTCCGGCCACCCGGGCGGCTTGCCGGGGCGTGCTGAACCGGAACGTCGGGTGGAAGGGAGTCCGCCGGGATTTCACCCGGTGCACGGTGAGGACACCGTCGGCTGCGGTTCCCGGGGTGGCGGACTCGGCGGGGCAGAGCACGTGCACGTCGTGTCCGCGGGCCGCGAGGCCGCGGGCCAGCCGGTCGGCGAAGTTCGCGGCCCCGTTGACGTCCGGGGGGAAGGTGTCGGCGGCGAGCAGGATGCGCATGTCGGGTTCCCTAAGGTTGTCGTGTCTGGGGTTGACGCCCTGGATGCCCAGAGCGGTGGGGTGTAGCTGATGACGGTTTGCCTCTGTTGAGGCTCGAAAGGACTGGCTGCCCCACCGCGGCGGGACGCTCCGGCCGCTGATTGAGAGCTTGTTGCGGGTAGTCGCTGTTTAGGGATCTGTCGGCGGGGTGGTCCACGGGCGCAACGACTTCGACGGTCAGGAGCAGGTGAGTGAAGACTCGCCCGGTGGTTTGGGTCGGGATCGACGTCGGCAAGGCCACGCATCACGCGTGCGCCGTCGACGAGACCGGCAAGACGGTGTTCAGCCAGAAACTCGGCAACGACCAGGCCGCGATCGAGGCGTTGATCGCTCGCGCCGGCCAAGCCGGCGAACGGGTGCAGTGGGCGGTCGATCTGACCAGTCCGCTGGCGTTGCTGCTGATCACCGTTCTGCTGGCCGCCGAACAGGCCGTGACCTATGTGCCGGGCCGGGTGGTCAACACGATGACTCATGGATTCCGGGGCGAAGCCAAGACCGACGCCAAGGATGCGAAGGTGATCGCCGAAACCGCCCGCATGCGCCGTGACCTGACCCAGATCACGATGCCAGACGAACTGGTGGCCGGCCTGACCCAGCTGACCCGCTACCGCGCCGACCTGATGTCGGACCGGGTGGCCGGGATCAATCGGTTGCGCGACCTGCTCGGATCGATCTTCCCCGTGTTGGAAGCCGCGTTCGACTACTCGAGCCGGACCCCGTTGATCCTGGTCGCCGGGATGTGCACTCCCGGCGAGATCCGCAAGGCCGGAATCGATGGTGTTGCAACGCATTTGACCGAGAACGGGGCGTGGAAGCCGGGCATTGCCAAGACCGCGGCCGCGGCGATCGGCGCCGCTGAACGTCAAAGCCTGGCTCTGCCCGGCGAAGCTGACACTGCGATGCTGGTCAAGCGCATCGCGGCCAAGCTGCTCGACCTCGATCGCGAGATCAAGGACACTGACAAACTCATCACCTCCCGATTCCGGCAACACCCGTGGGCGGCCATCATCGAGTCCCTGCCCGGCATGGGCCCCGGCCTGGGCGCGGAGTTCCTCGTCGAAACCGGCGGTGACCTGTCTGGTTTCGCCAGCTCGGGCCGGTTGGCGTCCTATGCCGGCTTGGTTCCCGTTCCGCGTGACTCCGGCCGGGTCTCGGGCAACCTGCATCGACCTCGGCGCTACAACCGGCGCCTGCGCAGGGTGTTCTACATGGCCGCACTCTCGAGCCTCAGCTATTCCGAGGGGCCTTCGCGACGCTTCTATGACCGAAAACGCAGCGAACGCCAAGTCCATGCCCAGGCCTTGTTGGCCCTGGCCAGGCGGCTGGTCGACGTGCTGTGGGCTCTGCTGCGAGACGGACGCACATTCACCCCCACGCCGGTGCCGACGGCCGCCGCGGCTTGACACGGTCATTGAGAGTCCTTTCGGGGGCACGCGGATCGGGGATCGACCGCGCCAGGACGAGCACGCCGGCGACCGCGAGCCCAGCGAAGCCGGCCTGCGCGATCGCCGAAGCCGGGGTGGTGTGTGCGGCTTCGCCGTAACCGGCCAGGCCGATCACGACCGCGGTGAACGGGTCGATCACCGTGGTGACGGCGACGACCACGGCCGGTGGCCCGGCGGCGTAGGCCTGGTGGACCAGCCAGCCACCGGCCGTGATCAGCAGCAGTGACTCAGCGGCCAGGCCGAGGCCGGTCGCCGTGGCGAGGTCGTGGGTGGCGGCCCTGATCAGGGCCGAGCCGGTGCCGAACAGCACGGCCGCGGCGGTGGCCAGACCGACGCACCGCGCCCGCCCGTGGATCGACAGGGCCGCCGCGGCGACGGCGATCGCCGCCAGCGCGAAGAACTGGGTCGCACCCGGCTGGATCGCCCCGCCGGAGCCGGCGCCCGACCGGGCGGCCAGCACGACGAACCCGCCGACACCCAGGCAGACGCCGAGGACCGCGGGCCGGAACCGCCCGGTGACGACGACCAGGCCGAGCACGCCGATCGGCTGCACGACCGCGAGCGGCGCGAGCGACAGCGCGACGACGTGCAGCGAGCCGCCGACCACCGCGAGCACGGCCCCGGCCAGCCAGCGGCGGGACCGCAGCACGTGGCCCAGCGAGCGGACGCTGAGCGACTCCCCCGGGTTCCCGGACCGGACCGCGCTGTGCAGCCACCGCGCCGAACCGGCGAAACAGCACGCCCCGAGCGCCGCGAGGAGGATCGCCACCAGCGTCGTCATCGGGCCGGCCGCCGCACGGTGAGCGCCAGCACGACCACTAGCGCGAGTTCAGCGGCGAGCGCGAGCCGTTCCAGCAGGCCGGCCGGCAGCGACCGGGCGAACTGGGAGACCCCGAACGCGGCCGCCGTGACCACCCCGGCCGCCGCGGACCACCGGATCCGCCGCGCCGCCCGGTTCCAGCGCGGATTCCCGCGCAGCGACCGGGCCAGCAGCCAGCAGGCCGCCGGCAGGCAGGTGAAGTACACCGCGCCGCCGAACCAGTGGATGTCCCCCGGCACCGTCGGGTCGGCCGTGGACCGGTTGGCGGGGAAGACCGCGACCAGCGACAGGCCGGCGCACCACAGTCCGAAGAGGACCCGGACGGCGCGGCCGCGCGGCAGGTCCGCGTGGCCCATCGCGGCGATCACCGCCAGCCCGCCGGAGATCAGCAGGAGCACGGCCGCGACGAACAGGGGCGCGCCGGCGCCGTGGAACTCGTAGTCGCTCACCGGGTCCCGGATCGGATCGACCTGCCCGCCCAGCGCCGTGGTGAGATAGCCGACCACGACGAAGGCCGCGGCGACCGAAGCGATCGCCAGCCGGCTGAAGGCTTCGGCCCGCGGCATCCGGAGGGTTGTGGTCACTCCTCAACGATCCTGCGCCGGCCGCCTTCGGTCATCGACGCCAGCGGCTATCCGCGCTACCGGCTGGCCGCCATTCCCGGCTTCTGGCTACCCGGGCCGGGGGCCGGCTTCCGCGCTCTGCCGCCGTGGTCGTGAGTGAGAAACAGCGTTAGAACACTGTTTCTCACTCACGACCACCAGTCAGGCGTGCACCGCGGCGGCCGTCACCACGTGACCGGCAGGCTCCGCACGCCGTAGTTGGTGCCGTGCACGTCCATCGGTACCTCCTCCGGCGCCACCGCGAGCTTCAGGTCCGGGAAGCGCCGGAACAGCTGCGGCAGGATCGTCTTCAGCTCGGCGCGGGCGATGTTCTGCCCCAGGCACTGGTGCACGCCGTAGCCGAAGGCGAGGTGCCGGGTCATCGGGCGGTCGAAATCCGGGCTGTCCGGGGCGTCGAACGCCCGTGGGTCGCGGTTGGCGGCCGGCATGGCGACGACGACCAGATCACCGGCCGAGATCTGCTGCCCGCCGAGTTCGAGATCTTCCTTCGCGACGCGGCCGAGTCCGAATTGGACGATCGTCAGGTAGCGCAGCAGTTCTTCGACGGCCGGGCCGACCTTGGCCGAGTCGTCGACGAGCTGCGCGCTGCTCGGGGTGGGTCAGCGAGCTGCTCGTACTTGTCGGCGAGCGCGGCCCACACCAGTTCGGTCTTGTCGGCGAAGTGCAGGTAGATGGTGGGCGCGGCGACGCCGACCTCCTTGGCGACCGCGCGCATCGTCAGCTTCTCATGGTCGCCCCACTCGGCCAGCAGCCGGTTCACCGCCGCGAGGACGTCGGCCTTCAGCCGGTCCCCTTCACCACGCCGGCTCCGCGCCCGACCCGCCACCACGCACCTCCTGGGCTCCAGGCTAACGGCAGCCGGCGACCACGATCGGGAGTGCCGTCCGCCGGCGACCGGTAAAGTCGCCGACGTGTCCCAGTCGAGTGCAGCCGAGCCGAGCGCCAAGCCCCGGACGGGACCGTCCCGGCGGGACGCGAAGGAGAACCTCGCCCGGATCCTCGCCGCGGCGGCGGACGTCTTCGCCGAGCAGGGCTGCAACGCCACGCTGGCCGACGTCGCCAAGGCCGCGGACGTGGGTGTCGCGACGGTCTACCGGACGTTCGCGACGAAGGACGACCTCATCCACGAGGTGTACGAGCCGCAGTTCGCGCGGGCGGAGCAGCAGGCGCTCGACGCCAGCCGGCACCCGGACCCGTGGGCCGGGATCGCGGGGTTCCTCGAAGACTGCATCACGACCATCGCCCCCGACCGCGGCTTCCGGGAGCTGCTGAGCGGGTCCTACAGCGAAACGCTCGGCTGGTCGCGCCCCCGCACACCGCACCGGCTGGCGAAGCTGGTGGAGGACAGCCACAACCGGACCGGCAAGCACCTGGAAAACCTCGTCCGGCGAGCGCGGGAAGCCGGCCTGGTGCGCGACGACCTGGTGGCCGGGGATCTCCTGCTGCTGTCGATGGCGGTGCAGACCTCGGTCGAGTTCGGCGGGCCGAGCCACCCCCGCCTCTACCGGCGGATGATCGGGTTCCTCATGGACAGCCTGCAACCCGCGCGAGACGCTCCGACGCCGTTGCCGGAGCCCGGTCTGACCAACCGGCAGATCGCCGCCCTGGAGCGGCAACGGCGCAAGCGGATGTCCGGCTCCGCGGAAGCGTGACGTGGTCCCCGCCGCGGCGAGACGGCAGGGACCACCGGATCAGACGGCCGACGCGGCCGGTTCTGGTGGCGTACCCGCCGCACCGGCCATCGGGCGCCGGAGCATCTCGCTGTGCCATGCAGGAGCGTGATGTGGTCCCCGCCGTGGCAAGGCGGCAGGGACCACCGGGTCAGACGGCCGATGCCGCCTGCTTGATCAGGTCCGCTACCGCCGCCGGCTGGGACTCGTAGATCGCGTGGCTGCCGGCGACCTCCGTCACCGTCGCGCCCGCCCGTTCGGCCATCGCGCGCTGCGCGGGCGGCGGGATCATGTGGTCGTCGGTGGCGACGAGGTACCAGCTGGGCGTGACCCGCCACGCGGGCTCGCTGACCACGCCGGCGAGGGCGTCGACGCCCCACGGGACCTGCGAGTGGGCGAGGAACGCCGCCCGCTCCGCGGGGAGGTCACCGGCGAACGACGCGTGGAACTTCTCCTGGTCCAGGAACAGGAAACCGTCCTGCGGAGGCAGGATCGGCGGGACCGGCGCGCCGGGCGGCGGGTCGGCGATCAGCGTGTTCACCGACTCTCCCTTGTCCGGCGCGAAGGCGGCGATGTAGACGAGCGCGGCGACGCCGGAGTGGGTGCCGGCTTCGCTGATCACGGCGCCGCCGTAGGAGTGGCCGACCAGGACCGCGGGGCCGTCCTGCTGGTCGAGGATCTGCCGGGTGGCCGCCGCGTCCCCGTCCAGGGACAGGGTCGGGTTCTGCACGACGCTCACCGCGTAGCCGTCCCGGGCCAGCAGGTCGTGGACCGGCTGCCAGCCCGATCCGTCGACGAAACCACCGTGGACGAGGACGACGTTGCGCACACCTGTGCTCATGCGGATCTCCTGCTGCCGAAAGAGGACTCTGGGACGCGGGAACACTAGGACGGGCGGGCCGGACGTCGATTCGGTCAAATGACTGTCAGCCGTCGTCCAGGGTCGTCAGTGCGTCGCGCAACGTCGCCCGGGACGTCACGCCGAGTTTGGGGAACAGCTGGTACAGGTGCGCGCCGACGGTCCGCGGTGAGAGGAAGAGCTGTTCGCCGATCTGCTTGTTGGTGAGCCCGCCCGCGGCGAGCGTCGCGATCTGCCGTTGCTGGGGCGTCAGGACGACGTCCCCAAGGTCGGCTTGCTCGGGCCGCGCCCCGACGGCCCGGAGTTCGGCGCTCGCCCGCGCCGCCCACGGCTCGGCGCCCAGGCGTTCGAACCGCTCCCACGCGGCGGTGAGGGACGCGCGGGCCCGCGCGGTCGCCTTGGTCCGCCGGAGCCGTTCGCCGTGGTACAGCTCGGCCCGCGCCAGGTCGAACGGCCAGCGGTCCAGCCCCGGCGCGTCGAGCGCTTCGGCGAACAGGCGGCAGTCCTCCCCCTCCGGCGCGGCCAGGGCCGACGCGACGCGGGTGAGGAAGGCCAGGCGCGGCGAAAGCGTGCCGACGCCGGTGTCGCGCGCGGCGGCCGCGTGCGCCCTCGCCTCGGCGTGCCGGCCGGTGCGGTCCGCGGCTTCGACCAGGTCCAGCAGCGTCGCCAGCGCTTGCGGGACGTGGGAGGCGAACTCGCCCGCCGGGGTGATCGACGTGGCGAAGCGGTACGCGGCAGCGAAGTCACCCCGGCCGAGCGCGTCGAGCGTCCCGACCTGGAGTGCGTAGTTCCGGACGAGTCCCGAGTGCCGCGGCTCCGCCCAGCCGGTCATCTCCGCCACGGCCGCGCCGGCTCCGGCGTGGTCTCCCCGCGCGGCCGCGACCAGTGCGCGCAGGGCCCGGCCGTGCCACGCCTGGAGCTGGTACCCGTGCCGCGCGCAGAGGGTGAGACCTTCGTCCACGCGGGCGAGCACGTCGTCCCACTGTCCTTTGTGGAATGCGTCGGTGCCCAGCAGGAACAGCGCTTCGATGGCGGAGGCGATCGGGCCGCCGTCACGGCCGTAGCCGACGACGCGGGTGAGCGCGTCCCGGCACGACGGCAGCCGGTCCACAGAGGACGCGGCCAGGCCGACCCGGACGATGCGGGCGGGACTGACTTCGTGCTGCAGCCCGGTGATCGCGGCGTCCAGCCGGTCCAGCACCGACTCGGAGGCGCGCGCCGGATCGGCGAAAGTCACCTGCATGATCGCCAGCAGTTCCGGGGGACGGGGCCGCAGCCGCGCCAGCGCGGCGTGGAGCTCGTCCCACTGCTTCAGGTCTCCGCCGCCGAAAGCCGAGACCAGCAGGAGGTTGTACAGGGCTTCGAGGAGTGTCTTGTCGGAAGCGTCCGCCGGATCCGGCGCCGCCCGGACGGCGGCGGCGAGCCGGCGGTGCGCCTCCTCGATGGCGCCGTCGCGGTTGAGCAGGTGGTTCGCGCTCGCCAGGGCGAGGGCCAGGGACGGTTCGGTGGCGGCCTGCTGCGCGGATTCCAGCAGCCGTGCGGCGTCGCGCAGGTCGCCGGTGACGACCGTGCCGAGGTACGCGGCCTCGGCCAGCCTCGTGCTGCGTCCGGCCGGCGTCGGGCTCAGCTCGGCGGCGCGCAGCAACTCGCTGACGGCGTGTACGGGCGAACCGCGCCGGAAGTTCGCGTGCGCGGATTTCTGCAGGAGTGACGCGACGTGTTCGTCGGGCTCGGTCGCTGCTTCGGCGAGGTGCCAGGCGTGGCGTCCGGGGTGGTCGCGGTGCGCCTCGGCGAGCTGCCGGTGCACCCGCCGGCGGGCCGCCTCGCTCGCCTCGTGGACGACCGCGGCGCGGATGAGGGGATGGCTGAACGAGATCCGGTTGTGGTCGGCGTGGACCAGTCCCAGCCGCTCGGCGGCGGCGAGCGCGCCGGGCTCCGGCGTGACCGCCCGGAGCGTTCGCAGCTCGCCCGCCCCGTCCAGCGCCGCGACGAGGAGCAGTTCCCGGGCGCGGTCCGGGAGCCCGGCGATCCGCGTGGCGAACGCGTCATGCAGCCGTTGGGTCAGCGGCAGGACGGCCGGGAGCGCGCCCGCGCCGGAACGCTGCCGCTTGCTGAGCGTGGTGGGCAGTTCCAGCAGCGCCAGAGGGTTGCCCTTCGCTTCGTCGACGAGTCTTCGGCGCACGCGGGCGGGCATCGCGGGAAAGCGGTGTCCGAGCAACGCCATCGCCGCGTCGACGCCGAGCGCCGGCACGTCGCGGTGCGGAAGGCCGCCCACGTCCGGGAGATCGCGGGTGCGGGCCGCGGCGAGCACGCCGATCCGGGTCCCGGTCAGCCGGCGCGCGACGAAGCCGAGGATCTGTGCGCTCGCCCGGTCGATCCACGGCAGGTCGTCCACGACCAGCAGCACCGGGCCCGTCGCGGCGGCGTTGGTGAGCAGGGTCAACGCGGCGTGGGACACCGCCAGCTGGTTGGCCGTGGCGCCCCTGCCCAGGCCGAGCGCGACCGTCAGCGCCCTCGAGTGGACCGCGGGCAGCCTGCCGAGGTCGCCGGCGAACGGCTGCAGGAGCTTGCCGAGCGCGCCGAAGCTCACTTCGACGTCGAACTCCGCCCCGGCGATCCGCAGCACCGTGACGCCGGCCGTGCGCGCGTGCGCCGCGGCCGCGTCCAGCAACGCGGTCTTGCCGACGCCGGGCTCGCCGCGCAGCAGCAGCGCATTCCCGGACTCGGCGGCGCTGTCGACGAAGCGCAGCACGTGCGCGAGGTCGCCGTCGCGCCCGAACAGGTCCTCGCGGCTCACGTCTCGTCCTCGGGAAGCCGGCTCAGCGCATCCCGCAGGCCGGCCCGCGAGGTGACGCCGAGCTTCGGAAACGCCTGGTAGAGGTGCGTGCCCACGGTCCGCGCGGACAGGAACAGCCGCTGCGCGATCTGCTTGTTGGTCAGCCCCTCCGCGGCCAGCCGGACGATCGTGCGCTGCTGGGCGGTGAGCAGCTCCGGGCGATGCGGACCGGCCGGCCGCAGTTCGCGCTCGGCCCGGGCCAGCCAAGCTTCGGCCCCGAGCCCGGCGAAGATCTCGCGGGCGTGGTCCAGCTGCGTCCGCGCCTGCCGGTTCAGCCGGGCTCGCCGGAGCCGCTCGCCGTGGGCCAGCAGGACGCGCGCGTGCTCGTACGGCCACTGCCCCAAGTCCGACTGCGCCAGCACGGCTTCGAACCCGGGCATGGCCTCGTCGTCCGGGGCGGCCATCGCCGCGGCGGCGTGGACAAGCAGGCGGTAGCGCGGCGAGATCGCGTCCAGCCGGGCTTCGCGCGCGGCGGCGACGTGCGCCGCCGCTTCTTCGGGCCGGCCCGTGCGCGCCGCGGACTCGGTGAGGTCGAGGACGAACCACAGCGCGTGCGGAACGTGCGAGGCGAAGACGCCCGGCGGCGACACGGTGCTCGCGTGCCGGAACGCCGAGTCGTAGTCGCCGCGGCCGAGCGCGGCCAGCGTCCGGGCCTGCGCGGCCAGCCGGGTCACCAGCGTGGCGCCGCGCGGGGCGGCCCAGCCGACCATGCGGTTGGTGCGGTCGAGCACGGTGGCGTCCTCGCCCCGGCCGGCCGCGACCATCGCCTGCAGGTAGAGCCCGAGACAGCATAGGAGCTGGTAGCCGCCGTCGTCGGCCAGCCGGACGTGCTCGTCGGCGAGGACCTGGGCTTCGGCCCAGTCGCCGGCGTGGAACCGTTCCAGTCCCAGCAGGGTCAGCGTGTGCAGCTCGACGGTGGCCGCGTGACCGGCTTCCGGCCGGTTTCGCAGCCGCCGCAACGGTTCGCGGCACGCGGCCAGCCGGTCGACGAAGATGCCGGCCAGGCTGGTGCGCACCACGTCGATCGGCGCCACCCGGTCGTCCAGCGCCGCGATGGCCTCGTCCAGCTCGCCGAGCACGGGCAACGCCGCCCGGGCCGGGTCGCCGAAGAACGCGCGGACGAACGCGACCGGCGCGGGGACATCCGGGCCGAGCCGCGCCACGACGTGGTGGAACGCGTCCCACAAGTCCGCGCGGCCGCCGAAGTAGCACACCCACCCGAGCGTGGTGACCGCCTCGACGACGGCGACGTCCCACGGGCCCTCGCGCAGTTCCAGCGCGCCCGTCAGCAGGCGGTGCGCGGTCTCGATGTCGCCCTCGCCGCTGAGCAGCAGGTAGTGGGCGGCGGCCACGGCGCTGCCCAGCGCGGGCGCGGGATCGGCGTCCCCGCGCTGGGCGTCGTCGAGCAACCGGGGGACGCGGCGCAGCTGGCCGCCGGCCACCGCACCGAGGTAGGCGGCTTCGACGAGCCGGCGGCCGCGGTCGGCGCCGGCGGGACTCAGGTCCGCCGCCCGCAGGAGCGCGGCCACGGCCCCGGCCGTGTCGCCCCGCCGGTGCGTCCGGCCGGCCGCCTGTTCCAGCAGCCCCGCGATGTGCTCGTCGGGGCCGGCGGCGGTGTGCGCGAGGTGCCAGGCGTAACGGTCGGGGCGATCGCGCAGCCGACGCGCGAGGACGGCGTGCGCCTGCCGGCGTTCGTCGCTGGTGGACAGTGCCACGACCGCCGACCGCGTCAACGGGTGCCGGAAGGCCACCCGGCCGTGCTCGCGGTCGACGTCGACCAAGCCCGCGCGGGCAGCCTGCGCGAGATCGCGCCCGGCCGCCTCGACCAGGTCGAGACGCACGCGATCTTCCAGCGCGGGCAGCAAGAGCGTGCGCCGGACCGCGGCGGGCAACGCGCTCACCCGGGCGGCGAACACGGCGCTCAGCCGTTCGGTCAAGGTCAGCGTCTCCGGAAGCGCGCAGCTGCCCCGCTGCTGGGCGGAGGTCAACGAGACCGGAAGTTCGAGCAGCGCCAAGGGATTGCCCTGCGCTTCGCGCACCAACCGGCCGATGACGTGCCGCGCCATCGCCGGGAACTGCGTCCGCAGGATCGCCGTGGCCGCTTGCTCGGTGAGCGGCCGCACCTCGTGGACGTCGGCGCCGTCGAGACCGGCGTCGCCGGCCCGCACCGTGACGAGGAATCCGGCGCGGCGCGGGGACCGGCGCCGCACGACGTCGGTCAGCACCATGGCGCTGGGCCGGTCGAGCCAGTGCAGGTCGTCGACGGTCACCAGCACCGGCTGGGCCGCGGCGAGCACTTCCACGACGGCGTCGGTCACCTGCGCGCGGCTCGGCGGCGGCCCCTCGCGCATGCCCAACGCGACGGCCAGGGGCTTGGCCGCGCCGTCGTCCGGCACCAGCGGGCTCAGCAGCTGGTGCAGCCCGGCGAACGCGATACCGGCCTCGAACTCGGCACCGGACGCGGACAGCACGCGCACGCCCCGCGCGCGGGCGTAGCCGGCGGCGGCGTCCAGCAGCGCCGTCTTGCCGACGCCGGCGTCGCCGGACAGCGCCAGCGCCGCCGGGCTCTTCGCGGCCCGGTCGACGAAGGCGTCGAGGACGGCCAGATCGGCGTCACGGCCGACGATGCCGGACTCACCCATGGCCCTGTCCCTTCCCGGAGCACGCGGGCGAGCCGGGTCCAGCCAGTATGCGCCTCTCCGCCGCGGTGCCCGGCGACGGTAGCGAGCGCGGCTCCGGCCTCGATTCGGTCATTCGACCTAGTGCCGTGCGGTCTGCCGCGGCTGGTCGTGAGTGAGAAACAGTGTTCTAACCCTGTTTCTCACTCACGACCGGCAGGCCGGGCTTGCGTGCGGCTGCTACTGTCCGGAATAGCTATTCCGGAACGGAGGTGCGGATGACCGCACAACGGCAGCGGTGGGGGGTCCTCGCCGTCGTCGCGCTCGCCCAGCTCATGGTGGTGCTGGACGCGACCATCGTGAACATCGCGCTGCCCGCGGCGCAGGCGGACCTCGGCTTCGGCGACGCGGACCGCCAGTGGGTGGTGACCGCGTACTCGCTCGCCTTCGGCAGCCTGCTGCTCGCCGGCGGACGGCTCAACGACCGCTTCGGCGCCCGCACCGGCTTCATCGTCGGGCTGACCGGGTTCGCCGTCGCTTCGGCCCTCGGCGGCTGGGCGCCGGGGTTCGCCGTGCTGGTCGCGGCCCGGGCCGCGCAAGGCGTGTTCGCCGCGCTGCTGGCGCCGGCCGCGCTGTCGCTGCTGTCGACGACGTTCCGCGGCACCGGCGACGTGGGGCGCGCGTTCGGCGTCTACGGGGCCGTCGCCGGCGGCGGCGGAGCGATCGGGCTGCTGCTCGGCGGTGTCCTGACCGACGTGCTGTCCTGGCGCTGGTGCCTGTTCGTCAACGTCGTGCTCGCGGCCGCCGTCATCGCCGGTGCCCGGACCGCGCTCCCGGCCAACGCTCGCACGACCGCTCAGCGAACAGACTGGTGGGGCATCGGGCTCGTCGTAGCTGGCCTGTTCGCGCTCGTGCTGGGCTTTGGCCGGTCAGAGGTGCTCGGCTGGACCAGCCCGGAAACCCTCGGCTCGCTCGCGCTCGGGGTCGGGCTGCTCGGCGCGTTCGGGTTCGTCGAGGTCCGCACGGCCACGCCGTTGCTGCCGCCCTCGATCCTGCGTTCGCGCACGCGCGGCACGTCGTACCTGGTCATGTTGCTCGCCGCGGTCGGGATGTTTTCGATGTACCTGTTCCTGGCCTACTACCTGCAGCGGACGCTCGGCTTCTCGCCGGTGCTCGCGGGCGTGGCGTTCCTGCCGATGGCCGTGTCGGTCGCCGTCGGCTCCGCCGCGTCCGGCGCCGCGCTGGTCCCCCGGTTCGGCATCCGGCTGCCGGTCACGGCGGGAGCCGCGCTCGCCGCCGCCGGTTTCCTCTACCTCACCGGGATCGGCGCCGAGGCCGCGTACGCCACCGCCGTCCTTCCGGGACTGCTGATGGCCGGGCTCGGGCTGGGCACGGTCTTCGGCTCGACGATGCGCTCGGCGGCCGCCGGGGTGCCGCCGGCGCAGGCGGGTGTCGCGTCGGCGACGGTGAACACCACCCAGCAGATCGGCGGCTCGATCGGCATCGCCCTGCTTACCAGCCTTTCGCTGGCCGCGTCCGGGGAGATCGCCGGGTACCACGCCGCGTTCTGGGGCGCGGCCGCCGCACTGGCCGCGGCCGCGGTGGTCGCGGGCGTGCTCTATCCCCCGCCGAGCCGCACGGCGCAGGCGGAACGCCGGTACCAGGAGCAGAAGTCATGACGAAACCCCAGCGCGCCGGCGTCATCGGCGCTGTGCACCGGAAGGTGTTCGGCCTGCCACCGGGTGGGACGCCCTACACGGTCGAGCGCGGGCTGCGGGTTCCCACCGCGGACGGCGCGCACCTCCTCACCGACGTCTACGCGCCCGTCGGGGAAACGCACGGCACGGTCCTGATCCGGACGCCCTACGGCCGCGGGCTGCCGGAAAGCCTCTTCCACGGCCGTGCGTTAGCCGATCACGGCTACCAGGTCGTCGTGCAGAGCGTCCGGGGCACCGGCGGCTCCACCGGGACGTTCCGCCCGATGGCGCAGGAGGCATCAGACGCCCAGGACACCGTCGCCTGGCTGCGCACGCAGCCGTGGTTCACCGGTCGCCTCGCCACCCTCGGCGGCTCCTATCTCGGCTGGACGCAGTGGGCGCTGCTCCGGGATCCGCCGCCGGAACTGCGGGCGTCCGTCGTCGTGGTCGGCCCGCACGACTTCGCCCGCGCACTTCGGGGCACGGGGTCCTTCGCGCTCGCCGACTTCCTCGGCTGGAGCGCCATGATCCAGGCGCGAGGACTGCCCGCCATGCTGGCCGCACGCTGCCGCGTCAAGGCCGCGCTGCGAGAACCGACCGCCGAAGCCGCCGCGCTGGGCATCGGTGCGCCGTGGTTCACCGACTGGCTCAGCCACACCGATCTCGACGATCCTTTTTGGACGGACTACGACGCGACGGCCGCCCTCGCCACGACGCGGACCCCGACACTGCTCATCGGCGGCTGGCACGACGTCTTCGTCGACCAGACACTCGAGCAGTTCCACGCCCTCGAAGAGCGCGGCGTCGACGTGGCCATGACGATCGGTCCCTGGACCCACCTCGACACGACGTTCAAGGCGGCGCGCGTCACGGACTCCGAAGCACTGTCCTGGTTCGACCAGCATCTCGCCGGTGCCGCGTCCGCCCGCCCGGCTCCCGTCCGCAGCTACCTCACCGGCGCCGGCGTCTGGCGGACGTTGCAGTCCTGGCCGCCGAAGACCGGCGAACACACCCTCGCCCTGCACGCGAGCGGGCAGCTAAGCGACGAACCGGCCGAGGATCCGGGCACGGTCGAGTTCACCTACGACCCGGCGGACCCCACACCGGCGCTCGGCGGACGGCACATGTCGGCCAAGGCGGGCCGCCAGGACAACCGCCCGCTCGAACGCCGCGACGACGTCGTCACCTTCACCTCGGCGCCCCTGGAAGCCGATCTCGACGTCGTCGGCACACCCCATGTCGAACTCCGGTTGACCGTGGAATCCCCCGCACCGCCCCATCTTTTCGTCCGGCTGTGCGACGTCGACGACCGCGGCCGGTCGTGGAACGTGACCGAGGTGTTCACCACGACCTCGGGGTCGGTGAGCCTGCCGCTCGGTTCGTGCGCCCACCGCTTCCTGGCCGGGCACCGGGTGCGTCTCCAGATCTCGGGCGGCGCCTACCCGCGCTTCGCCCGCAACCCCGCGCCGGCTCGCTACGCGCTCGCCTGCGCGGATTCGTCCCTGTCCTTGCCTGTGGAACCGGCGTCTACGAAGGAGCCCGCATGAAGAAAGCCCATCGGCTGGCCGGAGCCGTGCTGCTCGCGCTGGCCGCGGTGACCGTCGCACCGGCAGCGGCAGAAGCGAGCTGGGTGCCGGAGCCGGAGCCCGCGACCTACGGGCACAGCCAGCCGACAGCCGCGTCCGTCACGATGGACGACGGCGTCATGCTGTCCACACAGGTGGTCTATCCGACCGACCCGGCCACCGGTGCGCGCGCACCGGGCACGTTTCCTGTCCTGCTTTCCCAGACCCCGTACGGCATGGCGGGCCCCGATCCGCGGGCCGGCGGTGCCTACTTCGTCGAACGCGGGTACATCTACGTCACGGCCTCGGTCCGGGGCACCGGCGCCTCGGGCGGGCAGCTGGACTGGTTCGGCGCGCGGCAAGGCCGCGACGGCGCCGCGCTGGTCGGCTGGGCAGCTCACGGTCTCCCGGGCTCCGACGGCAACGTCGGCCTGGACGGCTGTTCCTACCTCGGCGTCGACCAGTGGTACACCGCGGCCGAGGCCGGGCCGCACTCGGCGCTCAAGGCCATCGCGCCGTTCTGCACCGACTCCGAGATGTACGAGGACCTCGCGACGGTGGGCGGCGTCCCGACCACGTTCATCCCGTCGATCGCCCACGCCTTCCCGCGCGGGCCGCAGGACAACCCGCAGACCGATCCCCTGTCGGTCACGGTCAACGACCTGACCACCGGCGGCGCCCGGTCGTACGACAATCCCTACTGGCACGGACTCGACGTCCAGGATCTCATGCCGCGGATCGTCGCGAACGGAATTCCCGCGTTGAGCGAAGCGGGCTGGAAAGACCTGTTCCCCGGGGGCAGCATCGGCGCGTACGTGGCCGCGCAGAACGCGTACTTCCACCGGCCCGTGACCGCGCCGATCGCCGCCGGGCAGCGGGTGACCGGCCGGTACCACGCCGTCGTGGGCCCGTGGACGCACGGCGAGCACGTGAACGAAGACGTGCTCTCGAACATCCGCAAGGAATGGTTCGACACGTGGTTGAAGGGCCGGCCGACCGGCATGGCGAACACCACGAAACCCTTGCACCTCTTCCAGAACGGCGGCGACCGCTGGGTCGACACCGCGGCCTGGCCGCCGTCCACCGGCACCGGTACGTACTACCTCGACAGCGGCAACGCTTTGACGACCACCCGGCCCACCGCTGCCGGGACCGACGAGATTTCGTCCGCGCTCACCTACACCACCACGCCCCTCGCCCGGGACGCGGTGCTGGACGGCCCGATCGACGTCAGCCTGTACCTGAAGTCGACCACTCCCGACGCGTACGTGGCCGCGACCGTCAACCTCGTGTCGCCGACCGGCGTCGTGACGAAGGTGTCGGACGGCGGCCTCCTGGCGAGCCTGCGCGAACTGGACACCCGGCAGAGCTGGTACGGCAGCGGCCACGCGCTGATCCAGCCGAGTCACCCGTTCACCCAGGCGAGCCAACGACTGCTCACGCCGAACGAGACCGTGAAGATGGACATCTCGGTCCTGCCGAACTTCACCGTGCTCCCCGCCGGCTACCGGCTCCAGGTCGTGCTGAACAGCCAGGCACCGGCCAACTTCCACTTCCAGCTGGCCCCGACACCGCAGCAGAAAGCGCACCTCGGCTCGGGGCAATTCAGCATCAGCCGGGCCCCGTGGGCGCCGTCGTCCATCACGGTGCCGCTCGCCGCGCCGGCCTCCTTCACCACCAGCCCCGTCACCTGGGGACCGTCTTCCTGAAAGTCCGCAAGGAAAGGACCACGATGACCCCCGAACCCGCCGCCACCGCTCCCGCACTCAGACCCGACGACCCAGACCCGGCGCGCCGGCTGCGGCGAGTCGTCGCCGCCAGCCTCGTCGGGACCACCATCGAGTGGTACGACTTCTTCGTCTACGCCTCGGCCGCCGGGCTGGTGTTCAGCAAGCAGTTCTTCCCGGCGCTGGACAGCACGGCCGCGCTGCTCGCCTCCTTCGCCACGTTCGGCGTCAGCATCGCCGCCCGCCCGGTCGGCGGCGTCATCGCCGGGCACCTCGGGGACCGGTTCGGCCGCAAGGGCGTCCTGGTCGCCACGCTCGTGCTGATGGGCCTGTCCACCGTCGGCGTCGGCCTGCTCCCGGGCTACGACGCCATCGGCATCGCCGCGCCCGTCCTGCTCGTCCTGCTCCGGCTCCTGCAGGGCCTGTCCGCGGGCGGCGAGTGGGGCGGCGCCGCGCTGATGGCCGTCGAACACGCCCCACCACGACGGCGCGGCTACTTCGGCTCGTTCCCGCAGATCGGCGTCCCGATCGGCCTGCTGCTGGCCAACCTCGCCTTCTTCACGGTGTCGGCGTCGACCACGAAGGACCAGTTCCAGGCGTGGGGCTGGCGCATCCCGTTCCTGCTCTCGGTCGTGCTGATCGGGGTCGGGTTCTTCGTGCGCGCACGGGTTGCCGAAAGCCCGGTCTTCACCGAGCTGCAGGAACGCCGGAGCCGTCGCTCGGCGCCGCTGAAAGTGTTGTTCCGGACCAGCTCCCGCGAACTGATCGTCGCGATCGGGCTGTTCATCGCGAACAACCTGATCGGGTACATCCTGATCGCCTTCATCACGTCCTACGGCACGCGGACGCTGAAGCTGTCCAGCACGACCATGCTGCTCGTCAGCATGGTCGGCGCGGTCGCCTGGGGTGTGTTCACCCTGCTCGCCGGCCGCTGGTCGGACACCTGGGGCCGGCGGCGGACCTACCTCGTCGGCACGCTCGCCCTGGCCCTGTGGACGTTCCCGTTCTTCCTGCTCTTCGACACCCGGTCCGTGCCGCTGCTGCTCGTGGCCGTCGTCGTGCTCGCGTTCGGCCTGGGCCTGACGTACGGACCGCAGGCCGCGGCCTATGCCGAGCTGTTCCCCGCCGCGATCCGCTACAGCGGCGTGTCGTTCGCCTACGCCTTCGGTGCCGTCCTCGGCGGCGGTTTCGCGCCGCTGGTGGCGACCTGGCTGGTCGGGCTGACCGGCACGTCGCTGTCCGTCTCGGCCTACATGCTCGTGGCCTGCCTGATCACGCTGGCCGCTGTGCTCGCGCTGCGGGAACGCACGGCCGAGGAACGGGAGGCATTCGTCGTCGCCACCGGCTGACCGAGCGGAACCGCCGGGGCCGTCAGCCGGTCGAGTGCACGACCTCGCCCGCCACCACCGTCAGCTCGGACCGGATCAGCGGGATCCGGTCCACGGGGACGGCGAAGTAGTCCTCGCTGAGGACCGCGAAATCCGCGTACGCGCCGGGCACCAGCCGTCCCCGGGTCGTCTCCTCGAAGCTGAGCCAGGCGCTGCCCGCCGTGTAGCAGTCCAGCGCCTGTTCCCGCGACATCCGGTGCTCGGCGCCCCGCCGGGCGGTTCCGTCCGCGGACCGGCCCGTGATCAGCCACCACAGCGCGAGCCACGGGTTGTGCGAGCAAGCGCGGGTGGCGTCGGTCCCGGCCGCGAGCGGGACGCCGGCGGCGAGCAGGTCGGCGATCGGCGGCACCGCGGCCAGGGACCCGGCGCCCCAGGCCCGTTCGGACGATGCGGCTTTGAACACGTGGTGGTCGTCGAGCACCAAGCCGGCGCCGAGTGCCTTGAGCCGCTTCAGGTTCCGGGCGCTGATGCGGTCGCCGTGCGAGAGGGTGAACCGCAGCCCGCCCACCGGGATCCGCTCGTCGACGGCCTCCCAGCAGGTGAGGATCCGGTCGATGGATTCGTCGACGACGGCGTGGATGTTCACCGGCCAGCCGCGTTCGGCGGCGTGGGCACAGATCCGGTGCAGCTCGTCGATCGCCGCGTCGGAGATGGCGAAGTCTTCGAGGCCTTCGAAGTCGTGACAGCCGAAGTGCACCACTTCCCCGATGCCGAGGAAGGCCAGCATCGGATCGCCGAACCGGGAGGGGGTGTGGCGCATCCAGTCCACGAGCTGGGCGTACTCCTGGCCCGGGTCGGTGGCGGACAGGAAGAGCCGCATCCGCATCGAGAGGCCGCCCTCGCGCCACAACGCGAACAGCGGCTCGTACCGCTGCGGCGGCATCCCGAACCCGCCGGCGTCGACGAGCCCGGTCAGGCCGAGCGCGTGCAGGTCGGCGAACATCACGGCGGTGGACCGGCGTTCCTCCTCGGGCGTGGCCGGCGGCACCGCGGAGAGGACGTGGTTGAACGCACCCATGCCGAAGACCCGGCCGGTCGGCTCGCCGGTCACCGGATCGCGTTCGAAGCGGCCACCGGGCGGATCCGCGCTCGCGGCGTCGATCCCGGCCGCGCGCAACGCTGCCGAGTTGAGCACCGCGGCCTCGTACAGCGCCTGCACGTACACCGGGTGGTCGGTGGTGACGGCGTCCAGTTCGGCCCGGGTGGGCTCGCGGGATTCGGGGAACTGGCACGGGTGCCAGCCCCCGACGACGCGGATCCAGTCCCCCGGCTCGGCCCGCCGGGCCGCGGCCCGGATCGCGCCGAGCCCGGCCGCCAGGTCGGGCACATCCGTCCAGCGCAGCTCACGCGCCCAGCTCGCCCCGCCGCGCACGGCGTGCATGTGCCCGTCGATCAAGCCCGGGATCAGCCGGCGGCCGCCGAGGTCGATCTCCTCGGCACCCGCGCCGGCCAGTTCGCGGATTTCGGCGTCGGTACCGCACGCCACGACGTGGCCGTCGCGAACGGCCAGCGCGGTCGGTTCGGGCCCGGCGGGCCGGTTTGCCTGGGGCCACACGAGGCCGTTGACGAAGATCCTGGTCATCGCGGTCACCTCAGGCAACCGCCGGCGCCAGCAGGCGGTCCCGCGACGCGCGAGCCAGTTCGCGCACCGCCGCCAAGTCGTGCCGGACGAGCCGGCCGTCCCGCTTGACCACCCGGCCGGCGATCAGCACGGTGTCGACGTTCTCGTTGTCCGCCAGGGTGATCGCCGCCGGCAGGTGGTTCACCGGCGCCAGGTTCGGCCGGTTCGTGTCGAGCAGGACGATGTCGGCCTGCTTGCCCGGGGTCAGCGAGCCGATGCGGGCCTGGAGACCCAGTGTGCGCGCGCCTTCGATGGTGGCCATCCGGACGACGTCGCGGGTGGTGATCGTCAGTGCCGCCAGTGACTCGCCGCGGGACAGCGCGACGTGGTGCTGCCAGCCGCGCTCGGCTTCGAGCGTTCCGCGCATCTCGGCGAAGAGGCTGCCACCCACCCCGGACACGACGTCCACGCTCAGGCTCGGCTGCACCCCGGCCGCGCACAGCCGGCCGGTCGCCGGGTAGCCGTGGCCCATCTGCATCTCGACCCGCGGGGAGATCGAGGCGTGCCCGCCGGTTTCGGCGATGAGCCGCAGTTCGGCGTCGGTGCAGGTGTTGCAGTGCACGTAGATCAGGTCCGGGCCGAGCAGGTCCCGCCGGTGCAGTTCGGTGATCGACCGCTGCCGGCCCAGCAGCCCGACGCCGACGTGCATCGACGTGCGGATGCCGAGTTCGCGGGCGAGCCGGAGGTCGGCGACGGTGTCTTCGATCGGGCCGAACTCCGGTCCCATGCTGGCGAGCGCGAAGCCGACCAACCCCGAGCAGGACTCCGCGACGCGGGCCACGTCGCGGGCGTACCACCCGGCAGGCGGCCCGCCCGGGTTGCCGTAGCCGAACACGGCCCGGACGCCGGAGTCCACCAGGCCGCGCACCGCTTCGTCGGCGTGCTCGGGACTGCGCATGATGTGCGCCCAGTCCAGCACCGTGGTGATGCCGGCGTCGACGGCCTCGAGCGCGCCGAGCAGCTCGGCCGCGTAGACGTCCTCCGGGCCGAACCGCGGGCCGAGCGTCAGCAGCATCCGGTCGATGTACTCGCCGAGCGTCCAGTCGGCCGCGATCTGCCGGAGCGCGGCCTGCCAGAGGTGGCGGTGGGTGTCCACCAGCCCGGGCAGCACGATCCGGTCGGTCGCGTCGATGACGCGCGCCCCCGCCGCCGGGATCCCCTCGCCGACGGCCACGATCGTGTCGCCTTCGATCAGCACGTCGCCGCGCGGCAGTTCGCCGATGCCGGGATCGACGCTGTAGACGGTGCCACCCTGGATGAGCGTTCTCTGTGTCATCGTCGACCTCCGGTCCGGGACGGCTATCGCCAGGTGCGCGTGTCGGGCGGGACATCGCCGACAGTCAGCACCGTGCCCGCCGTGACGATCTCGAAGGCGTCCGGGAGCAGCTCCGCGACGGCCTTCTTGAGCGGGAACCCGCTGCAGTGCATGGGCGCGACCAGCTTCGGGTCGTACGCGGCGAGGGCTTTCGCCGTGTTGTCGATCCGGTGGGCGCTGATCCCGGGGTGTCCGGTGTGGAACCCGCCGAGGACGCCGTAAAGCGTGTCGGTGCCTGTGAGGCCCCGCATGTGGTCGACCGAGCTGACCACGCCGCGGTGCCCGCACGGGTCGATGACGATCAGGCCGTGGCCCTCGACGTCGATGCCGAGCACCTGGTGGTCGTTGATGTCGTCGGCTTCGACGTGGCCGTCCGCGTGGACGCACAGGCGTCCGGCCGGCGCTTCCCGCTCGAACTCGGCGCTGGTCTTCATCTCGCCGGAGGTGAGCAGGCCCGGTCCGAGCGGTACCGGGTCCCGCGCCTCCATGAGGTGCCCGCCGGCGGCCCGGATCCCTTCGCGGGTCAGGCCGATGTTGATCATCGGGAGCGTGGTGTGCGGCTTGACGATCATCCGCGGGTCGAACGCGTCGGGGTGCGCGAGGACCGGGGTGGGGTGGCCGATCGCTTCGAGCACGCCGTTGATGCCGCCGAAGTGGTCGGGGTGGCCGTGGCTGAGCACCACCGCGTCGACCTCGCTCAGGTCGACCCCGAGGTGCCGCGCGTTGTGCAGCACCACCGGCGCCGTCAGCCCGGCGTCGAACAGGATCTTCGTGGAACCGTTCTCGGTGAACGTCTCCACGAGGAAGCACAAGCCGTTCTCGGCGAGCAGTTCGCCGTAGCGGGAGCTGAAGTGCTGGTCCATGTTGTATCGGCGGACCCGGGGGCTGGAGGGCAGCAGGATGTCGATGAAGTTCTCGTCGAGGACGGTGATGCGGGCGCCTGCGCAGCGCGTCATGGTCTCGCCTTTCCGGGTGGTCACGAACGGGATTCCGGGACGATGACGACGCGACCGGGAACCTGGTCCGCCACCGCGGAATACGCTTTCTGCCCGTCTTCGAGGCCGAACCGGTGCGCGACCGGCAGCGGCCGGAACTCGCCACGCTCGAAGTACGGGGTGAGCAGGGTCAGCCGCTCGGCCGACTCGGTGACGTCGAGCTTGCGGCTGTCGGCGCCGAGCAGCCGCGCCTCCCGGTGGTAGAAGTCCGGCAGGTTGATCTCCACCGTCGGGGTGCCGACCGCGCTGATCACCACGAGCCGGCCGCGCTGGGCCAGTGCCCCGAGCGCCGCCGCCGTGGTGACGCCGCCGACCGCGTCGTAGACGACCTCGGCGCCCCGGCCGCCGCTGTGCTTCAGCAGCGTGTCGGCGACCTCCGCCGAATCGGTGAAGGGCACGAACTCGTCCACGATCTCGGCCGCGGGAGTGCCTTCGGCCGGGGCGAACCGGTCGACACCGAGCACCCGGGCGCCGCGCGCGCGGGCGATCTGGGCGACCGCGCCGCCGACCCCGCCGGCGATCCCGAAGACCACGACGGTCTCGCCCTCGCCCAGCTGCGCGACCTCGACGGCGCCGAGCCAGCCGATCACGAAGTTGACCCCGACCGCCGACGCCTCCTCGAAGCTCAGCCGCGCGGGCTTGCGAGCCAGCGCACCGACCGGGACACGGACGTACTCCGCGTGCGAGCCGTCGAGGGTGAAGCCGACGTCGCCGCCGGTGCCCCACACTTCGGCACCACGCCACTCCGGCGGCCCGTCGACGACGATCCCGGCGAAGTCCCGGCCCGGTGTCCGGGGCAGCACGGTGTCTTCCATGCTGCCGGCGACGTTCTTCAGGTCGGACGGGTTGACCGAAGCGGACCGGACGGCGACCACGGCCGTGCCGTCGGTCGCGACGGGATCGGGCACCTCGGCGACCCGCAGGACATCAGGACCGCCGAACCGGTCGAAACGAAGCGCACGCACTTAACTGTCCTTTCTGGACTCCGGACGGGGGAGCCACGGTCACCGGCGGGCCGGGTCGAGGGTGAAGGTCCATTCGACGGTCTGGAACGGCTCGTCCATTTCGGTTCCGTCCGGCGCGGTTTCGCCGGCCTCGTGCGGCACAAAAGAAGTGACCAGGGAACGCTTGACACCGAACACCGCGTCCTGCTCGAGGTACGGGTCCCCGCGCCGGAACAACATGGTCACCAGCGGCTCGTGGCCCGGTGCGTGGAACCAGAAGTGGATGTGCTCGGGCCGCATCGGCGAGCGGCGCGCCGCGCGGAGGATCTCGCCGCAGGGTCCGTCGGTGGGCACCGGGTAGTACCGCGGGACGATCGACCGGAACGAGAACCGGCCGTCGCGATCGGTCTTCAGCCAGGCCCGCATCGCCGGTTCACCGTGCAGCTTGTCCGCCTGCTGGACGTCGTAGAAGCCCTCGCTGTCGCTGTGCCAGGTGTCCACGTCCGCCCCCGCGACCGGCCGGCCGCCGGCGTCCACGACCGTGCCGCTGAAGAACAACGGCATACCGGGGACCCCGCCGGAGATGTCGGCACCGTTCTCCGCGCGCGGCCTGCCCTCGACGTAGAACGGCCCGAGGAGGGTGGAATCGGTGGCTGAGCCGCTGCCGTGGTTGAGCTGGTCGACCAGCACACTCAGTCCCAGGATGTCCGAGAGCAGGACGAACTCCTGGCGCGTCGGGCTGCTGATCCGGCCGATCCGCTCCAGGAAGTCCACCGCGGTGAACCATTCTTCGCCCGTCAGCCGGACTTCACGGGTGAAGTCGTGCAAGTGCTGCACGAGTTTCACGAAGATCTCGCGCATCCGGTCGTCGGCGGCGCCGTCGAAGGTCTTCTGCACCTCGGCGGTGATGGTTTCCTCGGTCAGGTCGATCGACATCGCTCGACTCCCTTCGTCCGGCCCCGGTGGGCCCCAACACTCCGAGCATCGCCCCGGGAGGTCATCTCGTCCAACGAAGAGTTTCGATACACACCATCTCCATGTGAGATAATGCCGGGGTGGATCTTCGCCAGCTGGAGTACTTCGTCGCCGTCGCCGAGGAGCGCAGTTTCTCGCGGGGCGCCCACCGGGCCCACGTCGTGCAGTCGGCGGTGTCGACGGCGGTGGCGAAGCTCGAGCGCGAGCTGGACATCCGCCTCCTCGACCGGGCCGCGTACCCGGTCACGCTGACGTCGGCCGGTGCCGCGTTCCTCGCCGAAGCCCGCGGCACCCTCGCCGCGGCCCGGCGCGCGAGAAACTCGGTCGCGCCCTTCCGCGAACAGCTCAGCGGTAGCGTCGACCTGGGGATCCTGATGTCCTCCGGGCCGCTCGACCTGCCGGCCTCACTGGGCCGGTTCCACGCCCGGTACCCGCTGGTGTCGGTGCGGTTGCGGCAGAGCGTCGCGGGCACCGCCGGCCACCTCGAGGCCGTCGCGGGCGGCGCGCTGGACCTCGCGCTGGTGGCGGCCACGACGCCGCCGGCGAGCGTCACCCTCCGCACGATCGCCCGTGAGCCACTGGTGCTGCTGTGCCGGCCGGAGCACCGGCTCGGCACCCGCGGCCAGGTGCAGGTGTCGGACCTGGCCGGCGAAACGGTCGTGCGGTTCGCCGCGGGCTGGGGCATCCGCCGTCAGGCCGACGAGGCCTTCGCCGCCGCGGGCATCAGCCCGGACACCCCGTACGAAGTGGCCGACTACGACACCGCGGCCGGGCTCGTCCGCAACCGGCTCGGCGTCGCGCTGCTGCCCGAGACGCCGGCCGCCCGCTACCCCGACCTCCGCGCCGTCCCCATCACTCCCGCGAGCACCTGGACGCTGGCGCTCGCGGCACCGGCGCGGTGGGTGATGTCCGCGGCCGCGACGGCGCTGGCCGACGATCTTCTCGAGGCATGCCGCGCCTGACCGGGCGGCGGACCGGGCACTGCGGCCATAATTGCGAGCGTATGTACGAAAATTTCAGAAATCAGTTCTACTATTGCTACTTCTTGGCGGCGAGCCTACAGTCCGTTCACCGGAAGACGTATTCGGGCAACGGTGCCGGGAGGAACTGGCATGGCGATCTCGCGCAGGACGTTCATCGGCTCGGCCGCGGCCGCTTCGGCGTGGGGAGCGCTTTCCCTCGCCGGAGCACGATCCGCCGCGGCGGCGAGCCCGCCCGGGGACGTCGTCGGCAAGATCACCGTCGGGTACCAGGGCTGGTTCGCCTGTGCCGGCGACGGCGCGCTGATCAACGGCTGGTGGCATTGGAGCCAGGACTGGAGCCGGACCCCGTCGCCGTCCAACAACGTCATCAAGGCCTGGCCGGACATGCGCGAGTACACCCGCACGTACCCGACGGCCTACGGCAACCTCGGCAACGGGCAGCCTGCCACGCTCTTCTCGTCCTACGACCAGCAGACCGTGGACACGCACTTCCTGTGGATGCAGCAGAACGGCTGCGACACCGCTGCGCTGCAGCGGTTCAACCCCAACAGCAGCGAAGGCCCCACCCGCGACGCGATGGCCGCCAAGGTCCGCAGCGCCGCCGAGTCGCACGCGCGGAAGTTCTACATCATGTACGACGCCACCGGCTGGGCGAACATGCAGTCCGAGATGAAGGCCGACTGGACGGCGAAGATGTCCGCCCACACCGCGTCGCCCGCCTACGCCCGCCAGAACGGCAAACCGGTCGTCTGCATCTGGGGGTTCGGCTACAACGACCCGAACCACCCCTGGGACGCCGGCACCTGCCTCGACGTCGTGAACTGGTTCAAGGGACAGGGTTGTTACGTCATCGGCGGCGTGCCGCGGGAATGGCGGACCAGCGACGGCGGGTCCCGGCCGGGCTTCGGGGACGTCTACCACGCCTTCAACATGATTTCGCCGTGGATGGTCGGGGCGATCAGCGACGCGGCGGGCTCGGATTGGATGTACCAGAACCTGACCGTGCCCGACCAGGCCGACTGCACCAGCCACGGCATCGACTACCAGCCGTGCGTGCTGCCCGGCGACGTCTCCGGCCGGCAGCGCGCCCACGGCGACTTCATGTGGCGCCAGTTCTACAACATGGTCCGCGCCGGCGCCCAGGGCATCTACATCTCGATGTTCGACGAGTACGGCGAAGGCAACCAGATCGCGAAGACCGCCGAAACCGCCGCGATGACCCCGGTCGGCTCCGGCCTGCTCGCGCTCGACGAAGACGGGACAGCGTGCTCGTCGGACTACTACCTGCGCCTGACCGCCGACGGCGGCCGCATGCTGAAGGGCCAGCTCCCGCTGACGGCGACCCGGCCGACGTCACCGACGCTGACCACCGGCGGCTCGCTGGACCTGGCGCGCGGCCGCGGCACCTCCGAAAGCAGCCACACGCAGAACTACGGCGCGGGCAACGCCGTCGACGGAAACCCCGACAGCTATTGGGAAAGCGCGAACAACGCGTTCCCCCAGTGGCTCCAGGTCGACCTTGGTGCGGCGACCGCGGTGACGCGGGTGGTGGTCGCCGTCCCGCCGTCGAGCGCGTGGGCGACGCGGACGCAGACCATGAGCCTGTCGGGCTCGTCGGACGGCGCCACCTTCGCGACGCTCGTCCCCGCGACCGGCTACGTGTTCGACCCGGCGCGAGGCAACAGCGTCACCATCACCGTGCCGGCCGGCAGCCGTCGCTTCCTGCGCCTGACGTGCACGGGCAACACCGGCTGGCCGGCCGGCCAGGTCGCCCGGTTCGAGGCCTACAGCTGACCACCGCGGCGCAGGAGCCCGACATCGGGAAGCGGCGGGCGTACGAGCTGGCCGAGCACGACCGGAAGCTGGTGGCAGCGGATCCCTGAACACGCCGCTGAACGCGAGCAGGCGGCACAGAACGCTCTTCCGGACCTGCCGCGCGCTCCCTGGAGCGCGCACGACGCCGGCATCGACGAGCAGCTCGCGGACCCACGCTCGTGGATCCCGGCCGTCGTCGCTTGACTGACCGACTGACTGACTGCGGTCAGTTCCGGATCAAGTCGGCCGACCCGGGACGCCTGGCCGGGAACTGACCGGGAACTGTCACGTACGGCGTTCGCGGTAGGGGCGGAAGAAGTCCCTCAGCTCCTGGGCGTAGAGCTCCGGTTCCTCGAACGCCGCGAAGTGCCCGCCGCGGGCCGGCTCGGTCACGCGGACCGTGTTCGCCGTGCGGTCGAGCCAGGACCTCGGCGGGCGGACGATGTCGCCCGGGAACAGCGTGAAGCCCGACGGCACCTCAACCCGGCGGGCCAGCTGCGCCGGCGGGATCGCCGCGTTCGCGCGGTACATCCGCATCGACGAGCCGATCGTCTCCGTCAGCCAGTAGAGCGTGATGTTGGTGAGGATCTCGTCGCTCGTGAAGGGGAAGCCGTCGCTCCACGAGCGGAGCTTCTCCACGATCCACGCCGCCAGCCCGGCCGGCGAGTCGTTCAGCGCGGCCGCCGCCGTCTGGGGTTTCGTGCGGTGCATCGCCGCGTACGCACCTTCGGACGCGCCCCAGGCCGTCACCGTCGCCATCCAGTCGCGCTCCTCCGGCGTCAGGTCCGCGGGGTCGCCGGTGAAGAGCGGGACGCCCGCGTCGGTGCGGTGGACCGCCACCACCCGGTCGGGGTGGTCGAGCGCGAGGTAGCGGCTGACGTGGCTGCCGATGTCCCCGCCCGCCGCGCCGAACCGCGGGTAGCCGAGCGTGTCCATCAGCTCGGCCCACAGGCCGGCGACGGCGATGGAGTTCACCGGCGTCGCGGGGCGCGAGGAGTAGCCGTAGCCGGGCATGTCCGGGACGATCACGTCGAAGGCGTCGGCCGGGTCGGCGCCGTGCGCGCCGGGGTCGGTCAGCAGCGGGATCACCTTGGTGTAGCGCCAGAACGAGTCCGGCCAGCCGTGGCTGAGCACCAGCGGCAGCGCCGGGCCGGCCGCCCGGACGTGCGCGTAGTGGATGTCGTGGCCGCCCAGCGAAACGCGGAACCGCGGGATGGCGTTCAGCTCGGCTTCGCGGGCGGGCCAGTCGAAGCCGTCCGCCCAGTACGCGACGAGCTCGCGCAGGTAGGCGACGTCGGTGCCGGCCGACCACCCGGCGTCCTCGGGCCCGTCCGGCCAGCGGGTGGCGCGCAGCCGGGTGCGGAGGTCGCCCAGGACGGCGGGGTCGGTGCGCGGGGCGAAGGGCTCAGGCATGCCCCGAGCCTAGGAGGCGAGCAACGCGATGACCGCAGCCGACTTCGGCGCGTCGAGGAACCGCAGGCCCATGAAGTTGTCGCCGGCGGTGAAGCCGGGCAGCGCCCAGATCGCTTCGTACGGCAGCCCGACGCGCCGGTACCGCCGCAGGCTGTAGACGTTGCTGAACAAGCACTTCCCCGGATCCGGGTTCCACAGCCGGCGCGCGAACTCCGGGTTGCGGAAGCCGTGCCCGACTTCGGCGGTGGCCTGGACGTGCTTGCCGCCGGTGAACAGCACGACGTCCCCGGTGGTGACGGTGTCCATCCGGCGGTCGTACTTGTCCTTGGCACCCCAGAACCGCGCCCGGCCGTCGGCGTGCAGCGCGTTCAGGCGGGCGAGGTCGGCCGGGTCGAGCAGCTCGGCGAGGGCACGGAAGTCGACGGTCTGCTCGAGCGACTCCGCCCCGTACCGGCGGGCGTCGGCGGTGCCGTAGGAGGGTTGGATGAACACCTGGGCCACGGCCGCACGCTACCGGGTGCTCGTGCACGCCGTGACTGCCACCGAGCTCAGCCGCCGTGGGTGGTGTCGCTGTGGTAGGTCGTGTACGTGTACGGGTTGTCCAGGATCTTCGTCTCCGGGATGTCCGGGTTCATCCCCTTCGCCCACGCCTCCTCCCCCAGCTGCGCGCGCAGGTACTCGACCGTCGACTCCACTTCGCGACGGACCGCCGGGAGGTCCACGTCCACCAGGCGGCCGTCGCGTTTCACGACGCGGCCGCCGACCAGGACCGTGTGGACGTCGCCGCGCTGGGCCTGGAACGCCACGTGGCCGTACGGGTTGAGCAGCGGGAACGACACCGGCGAGTGGTCGTTCTTCAGCAGCACCACGTCGGCCTTCTTGCCGACCTCGAGGCTGCCGATGTCCGAGCGTCCCAGCGCGGCCGCGCCGCCGCGGGTGGCCCACTCGACCACCTGCTCCGCGCGCAGCGCCGCGTGCGTCACCGTCTCGCCCTTCGCCTGCGCCTCCAGGTGTTCGCGCGACCGGTCCGCGCCCAGCGTCGTGCGCATCGCGGAGAACAGGTCGCCGCTCCACCAGACCGACGTGTCCATCGACAGCGACACCGGGATCCCGTACTGGCGCAGCGCCCAGGTGGACGGGTAGCCCTGGCCCGCGCTCTGCTCGCTTTCCGTCGACACCGACGCCGAGCCGCCGGTCGCCGCGATCCGGTGGTAGGAGTCCGCCGACAGCGACGCGCTGTGGACGTAGATCGTCTCCGGGGTCATGAAGCCGTGCTCGTGCATCAGCCGGATGCCGTCGTCGCCGGTCGCGCCCCAAACACCCGCGTGGGTGGTCACCGGCACGCCCAGCTCGCGCGCCACCTCGAACGCCGGCTTCTCCGGGAACGCCGGGTCGCCGGTGACGTCGAAGGCGAGCTGGAAGCCGAGGTCGCCGCCCGTGCGACGCGTGACGAAGTCGCGGAACTCGGGGGTGCCGGTCCAGTTCGCCGGGGCGTCCTGGATGTTGCCGTAGGCGAGGACGAACCGGCCGGGGACGGCTTCGAGCGCGTCGGCCGCCGCGTCGGCGTGCTGGGTGGTCTGCAGGCCGTGGGACCAGTCCACGGTGGTCGTGACGCCCGCTTCGAGCGCTTCCCACGCGCCGAGGACGTTGCCCGCGTGGATGTCCTCGGGGCGGAACACCTTGCCCCATTCGAGGTAGTACCAGACGAAGTACTGCGTGAGCGTCCAGTCGGCGCCGTAGCCGCGCATGGCGGTCTGCCACAGGTGCCGGTGGGTGTCGATCATGCCCGGCAGGACGATGCCGCCGGTGGCGTCGATCTCCTCGGTGCCCGCCGGGACGTCGAGAGCCGGCCCGATGGCGGCGATCTCGCCGCCGGTGACCAGGACGTCTTCGCCGGGCAGCACCCGGTGGGCGCCGTCGACGGTCAGCACCGTGCCGCCTCGCAGGACGATCGATCCGGACATCGCTGCCTCCGCTTGCGTACACTCGTCCGCTGTACGGACACTGGTGGGGTGCAGTCACCTTTGCCCAGTGCTGCGCCGGTGTCAATGCCCGTCGATCGCCGCCGTTACGCTGCGGGCAGGACTGCAGAGGGAGGTCGTGCATGCCACGCGAGGGAACGGGTCCCGACTTCATCGAAGCGCTGGCGCGCGGGCTCGAGGTGATCACGGCGTTCGGCCCGCACCGGCCGGAGCTGACGCTGGCCGAGGTGGCGACCGCCGCCGGCCTGGCCCGCCCGACCGCGCGCCGGATCCTGCTCACCCTGGAGGAGCTCGGCTACGTCCGCGCCGGCGGCCGCGGCTACGCCTTGACCCCGCGCGTGCTCGACCTCGGCGTCGCCTACGTGCGGTCGATGGGCCTGTGGGACGTCGCCCGCCCGCACCTGGAACGCCTGGTCGCGCGCACGAACGAGTCGTGCTCGATCGCCCAGCTCGACGGTTCCGACATCGTCTACGTCGCCCGGGTCGCGGTGCCGAAGATCGTCGCGCTGGCCGTCCAGATCGGCACCCGGTTCCCCGCGCTGCCGACGTCGCTGGGCAAGGTCCAGCTCGCCGCACTGGCCCCCGGCGAGCTGGAGGCGGTGCTGGCCCAGCCGACCCGCTCCGGGCTGGTCCCGCGCTGGCAGCCGGACCGGGCCGAGCGCGACGCCGAGCTGCGCGAGGTCCGTGCCCGCGGCTGGGCGCTCACCGACGAGCAGCTCGCGCTGGGCATCCGTTCGGTGGCCGCGCCGCTGCGCGACGGCTCGGGCCGGGTGATCGCCGGGGTCAACGTCAACTGCCACGCCGCCGAGACGTCCGTGGAGCGGCTCGTCGAGCACCACCTGCCGCTGCTGCTGCAGACCGCCGGGGACATCAGCGCCGACTTCGCGCGGCTGGACGACGTCCCGCACGTGACCGTGCCCGCCGTGTCTTGACCACCACCGCGCCGGCGAGGGAGACTGCGGACATGAGTCCGTCAGACGGACAGGATGTGAGGAGCCGGGTGGAACACAGCGCAGTCGGCCCGTTGTCCGGGCTGCTGGTCGCGGACTTCTCCCGGGTGCTCGCCGGCCCCTACGCGACGATGCTGCTCGCGGACATGGGCGCCGAGGTCGTCAAGGTCGAGGGGCCGCAGGGCGACGAGACGCGCACGTGGATGCCGCCGGTGCGCGGTGACGTCTCGACGTACTACCTGGGCGTGAACCGCGGGAAGCGCTCGATCGCGCTGGACCTGCGCGAGGAGGCCGACGCCGCCGTCGCCCGCGAGCTGGCGGCCCGCGCGGACGTGGTGATCGAGAACTTCAAGCCCGGCGGCCTGGCCAAGTACGGCCTGGGCTTCGACGCTGTCCGAGCCGCGAACCCCGGGGTCGTCTACGCCTCCATCAGCGGCTTCGGCTCGGGCGAGGGCCGGCACGTGCCCGGCTACGACCTGATGGTGCAGGCGATCTCGGGCCTGATGAGCCTGACCGGCGACCCGGACGGCCCGCCGTACCGGGCCGGGATCTCGGTGTTCGACGTGATGGCCGGCAACCACGCGGTGATCGGCATCCTCGCCGCGCTGCGCCACCGCGACGCGACCGGCGAGGGCCAGCACGTCGAGGTCAACCTGCTGTCCTCGGCGCTGACCGGGCTGGTCAACCACAGCTCGGCCTACGCCGCGGGCGGGGTGGTGCCCTACCGGATGGGCAACGCCCACCCGAGCGTCTTCCCCTACGAGCCGCTGCCCACCGCCGATGCCGACCTGATCGTCGCCGCGGCCAACGACGGGCAGTTCCGCCGGCTGTGCGAGGTCCTGGACCTGCCCGGCGTCCCCGACGACCCGCGGTTCGCCCGCAACGCCGACCGTACGAAGAACCGCGACCAGCTGCGGCCGATCCTCGTCGAGCGGCTGGCGAAGAAGTCCGCGGTGGACTGGTTCGACGCGCTGACCGAGGTCGGTGTCCCGTGTGGACCGATCAACACCATCGACGGCGGCTTCGCGATGGCCGAACGCTTCGGGCTCGACCCGGTCGTCGAAGTCGGCGACGGCGAGCGCGCCGTGCCCACGACGCGGCACCCGATCCGGTTCTCCGCGACCCCCGCCGCCTACCGGCTGCCGCCGCCGGAACTCGACGAGCACGGCGCCGAACTCCGCGCCTGGCTCACGGAGGCCCGGAATGACTGACGCCGCCTACGAAACCGCGCTCGGATCGTCCACCAAGGACAAGATCACCCTGCTCGGCCAGGACCTCGCCGAGGACGTCATGGGCACCGTCGGCTTCGGCGAGCTGGCCTTCTGGCTGGCCACGCAACGACGTCCGGCCACCGGGGAAATCCGGGTCTTCGAAGCGGTGCTGGCCGCGCTCGCCGACCACGGCTTCACCCCGACCGCGATCGTCACGCGGCTGACGTACCTGTCCGCGCCCGACTCGGTCCAGGGCGCCCTGGCCGCGGGCCTGCTCGGCGGGGGGTCGCGCTTCCTCGGCGTCACCGAGGACTGCGGCCGGTTCCTGCACGACGTCCTCGCGAAAGCGGAGCGCCCGGCGGACGAGGCGGGCTGGGACGCCCTCGCTCTCGAGACCGTCGAAAACCGCCGCGCGGAACGGAAGTTCGTCCCCGGGCTCGGCCACCACGTCCACAAGGACGGCGACCCCCGCACCCGGCGCCTGTTCGCGATCGCCGACGAGGAAGGCCTGCGCGGCCCGCACCTGGAGCTGTTCGCGGCCATCGGCCGGATGCACCCGCAGGTCCTCGGGAAGACGCTGCCGCTCAACGGCGCCGGCGTCTGCGGGGCCGCGCTCGCCGACCTCGGGCTGCCGCTGGAGCTGCTGCGCGGGTTCGCGCTGCTGGCCCGGACCGCCGGGCTGATCGGCCAGCTCGCCGAGGAGCTGCGCCACCCGGTCGCCAACGACATCTTCCTGTCGGTCGACCTGAACAACCGGCCGGTCCCGCCGGACCCGCAACGCTGAGAGGAACGCCGATGCAGCTCGTCACCGAGGACAACATCACCGAGCTCGCCGCGCGGCGCTGGGCGAGCGCGCACGATCCGCGCACGGCGCAGGTCATGGCGGCCCTCGTCCGGCACCTGCACGCCTTCGCCCGCGAGGTGCGCCTCAGCGAGACCGAGTGGATGGCCGCGATGCGGTGGCTCACCGAGACCGGGCAGATCAGCGACGAGAAGCGCGAGGAGTTCATCCTCGCCTCCGACGTGCTCGGCCTGAGCATGCTGGTGGTGCAGATGAACCACGCCTTCGACGCCGAGGCGACCCCGGCCACCGTGCTCGGCCCCTTCCACATCGACGGCTCGCCGGAGAAGGAGTTCGGCGGCGACATGTCCGACGGCCTGCCCGGCACTCCGCTCTACGTGACCGGAACCGTCCGGGGCCTCGACGGCGCGCCCGTGGCCGGCGCGATCCTCGACATCTGGCAGGCCGACGAGGAAGGCGCGTACGAGTCACAGATCCCGGACATCGACGAGGCCCGGCTGCGCGCGAAGTACGCCACCCGCCCCGACGGGAGCTACTGCCTGCGCACCATCGCGCCGAAGGGCTACTCGATCCCGATGGACGGCCCGGTCGGCGAGCTGATCCGCGGCACCGACATCAGCCACTTCCGCCCGGCCCACGTGCACTTCCTCATCAACGCGGCCGGGTTCGAGCCGCTGATCACCCACCTGTTCCAGGACGGCGCCGAGTACCTCGACAGCGACGTCGTGTTCGGCACCAAGCAGGAGCTGGTCGTCACCTTCGAGCCCCGCGAGCCCGGGCCGACGCCGGACGGTGGCGAGTCGGCCGAGCCGTGGCTCGAGGCGCGTTACGACTTCGTCCTCCAGCCGGCCTGAGCGCCGGTGCGGGCGGCGGAGATCCGGGCGGCCGGGCAGGTCCCGGTGGTGGCCGAGCGGCCACTGCCCGAACCGGGCCCGGACCAGGTCCCGGTGAGCGTCACCGCGGCGCCGATCACGCCGCTGGACCTGCTCTGCGCGTCCGGCACGTCGTACTTCGGCCTGCCGGAGCTGCCGTACGTACCCGGTGTTCAAGGCGTCGGCGTGCTGACGCGCCCGACGCCGACCGAGCCGGCCGGGACGCCCGTCTGGTTCGCCACGACCGCGGGGATGCGGCCCGGTGACGGCAGCATGGCCGAGCACGCCGTCGTCGCACCCGCCGACCTGGTCGTCCTGCCGCCGGGAGCGGACCACGCGCTCGTCGCGGCGCTCGGGCTGTCCGCAGTGGCCGCGTGGATGTGCTTGACCTGGAAGGGAAACCTCGTCCCCGGCGAGACCGTGCTCGTGCTCGGTGCCGGCGGGGTCGTCGGGCAGTCGGCGGTGCAGCTGGCCCGCGTCGCCGGCGCGGGGCACGTCGTGGCGTGCGCGCGATCCGGCGTCGCGCTGGCGCGGGCCCGGCGGCTGGGCGCGGACAGCGTCGTGCGCCTGGCCGCGGACGACGACGTCGATTCGCTGGCCCGCCGCCTCGGCGACACTCCCGTCGACCTGGTGATCGACCCGGTGTCCGGGATCCCGGCCGCGGCGGCACTGCGTGCCCTGCGGCCGGGCGGGCGGCTGGTGAACCTCGGCGGCGCCGCCGGTGACGAGTGCCCGGTGTCCTCGGCCGTGCTGCGCAGCCGGTCCCTGCACATCCACGGCTACACCAACAACGCACTCGACGCCGCCCGCCGCCGCGAAGCGCTCCTCACGGTGGTGCGGCACGCGATCGCCGGGACGCTCACCGTCGCCTACGAGCGCGTCCCCCTGCTCGACGCGGGCGACGCCTGGACGCGGCCGGGCCGGATCGTGCTGGTGCCCTAGCGGCCGTAGCCCTCGGCGGCCAGCACCTTCCCCATCATCTCGTAGGCCGCGGGATCCTCCGGCGCGACGGTCGCCAGGCCGTCGACGTAGCGGTTGTACATGCAGAACGCCGCTGCGATGAGCACCGTGTCGTGCAGTTCGACGTCGGTCGCCCCGGCGGCGCGGGCCGCGGCGACGAGCTCCTCGGTGACGGCGCGGCCGGTGTCCCGGGTCGCGAGCGCGATCCGCAGCAGCGCCTTGAGCTTGTCCGACACGGGCGCGTCGTCGACGCCGGCGCACGCCGCGTCGACCACCGCGCGGCCGCCGTCGAGGGTTTCGGCCGCCGCGGCGGCGTGGCTGCCGTGGCAGAAGCGGCATTCGTTGCCGTTCGACACGACCGCCGCGATCAGCTCGCGCTCGCCGACGGTCAGCGTGCTGGGCCCGCGCAGGAGTGTCTGCGCCAGGTGGTTCAGCGGCGCCGCGGTCTCCGGGCGGTAGGCCATCAGCGACCGGATCCCGGGCAGCTGCGGGTCGAGCGGGATGTGCGGCATCGCGTTCCTCCTCGCGGGAAAGATCTCCCCGGAGTCTTTCGGCCGACGGCGGCCCGGCCAACCTCCGCGTTGCGCAACCGGGCCGCCGCCGAACGGATCAGCCGCGGGTTCAGCCGAGGGTGAAGTCGTCGGCGTAGACGGCACTTTGGCCGTACCAGCCGTGGACGTACACCGTCACCGCGCCGGACGCGCCGGTCGTGAACGGCACCGCCAGCTGCGTCCAGCCGCTGCTGGAGGTCCACGTGCTGGCGGTCGCGCCGCCCCGGACCCCGACGTAGGCGTAGCTGCCCTGCACCCACGCCTTGAGCGTGTAGGCGTGGTTCGGGGCGAGGGTGACGTTCTGCGCCGCCTCACCGGTGGCCGAGGAGGTGGGGACCACCTGCAGCGCGTGGGTTCCGGAGTGGGCCGGGGTGGCGACGATCGCGTCGCCCGGGGCGCTCCAGGGGCTCAGTGCGCCGGTCTCGAAGCCGCCGTTGGCGACGCTGCCCGTGGGCGGGGTGCCGTTGACGGTGAGGGTGAAGGTGGCGCTGTGGCTGCCGGAGGTCCCGGTTCCGGTCACGGTCAGCGGGTAGCTGCCCGGGACGGCCGCGGTCGTGGTGCTCACCGACAGCGTGGTGCTGCCGCCGGCGGTCACCGAGCCGGGGCTGACCGACGCCGTGACGCCGGCGGGCGCGCCGGTGACCGAGAGCGTCACCTGCTGGGCGGAGCCGGACGTGACGGCGGTGCTGACGGTCGCCGTGGCCGACGCGCCCGGGTTCACCGCGGCCGAGGCCGGGTTCGCGGTGAGCGAGAAGTCGTTGCCGGGCACGGTGGTGCCGCCGGTGAAGGGTTCGAAGGCGTGGCTGAAGAACCACGCGTCCTGGGCGATGCCGGAGCAGCTGTCCGAGGCGCCGCTGCCCGGGCAGCTGCCGTTGTCGCGCTGCAGCGCCCAGAACGACAGCTCGTTGATGCCCTTGGAGGCCGCCCAGTTGGAGACGGTGGCGGCGTCGGCGGTGGTGAACGTCTCGGCCGGGCCGAAGTCGTCGACGCCGATCATCTCGGTGATCCCGACCATCGCCCACAGTTGCGCCTGCGGCTTGCCCGGGTACAGCGCGGCGAGCTGGCCGACCAGGCCGGTGGCGGAGGTCTGGGTGTCGGTGGCCATCTCGTGCGCGGCGTTGTCGTAGTAGTCGAAGGTCATCATGTTGAGCACGTCGACGCGGGTGCCGTTGGACACGGCGTTGCGCAGCACGGCCAGGCCGCTGTCGGCCAGCCCCTGGGTCGTGGTGGGCAGGGTGTAGGAGATCTGCAGGGGGCGCCCGGAGGACGCGGCCCAGTCCTGGACCTTCTTGATGGCCTTGTTGCGGCGGTCGATGCCGGCGGAGTTGGTGAGCGAGTTGTCCTCGATGTCCAGGTCGAGGCGCGGGACGTCGTAGGTGGTGATCACCGACTCGTAGGCGGCGGCGATGGAGTCGACGGTGGTGCAGCTGTCGGCGATCTCGGTGCCGGTGTTGTCGGCCGTGTAGCCGCCGAAGGACGGGATGACGTCGCCGCCGCGCGAACGGATGGTGCCGATGTCGGAGCCGAAGACGCCGGTGGAGATCGGCATCCCGCTGTCGCCGTTCCAGTAGACGGTGCAGGAGCCCTTGGTGGCGGCCTGGATGAAGGCCATGGTGAGGTGCTTGGCGCCCGACTGCTGGGCCAGCGCGGCGGGGCTGTCGCCGGTCCAGGCTTCGAAGTACGGCGCGAAGACGTGCGCGGGCAGCGGCGTGGCGGCTTGGGCGGTCCCCGCGGCGGCGACCAGCGAACCGGCCGAAATCCCCAGCAGGGCCAGTAAGACGGACATTCGGGAGAAAGGTCTGCGTCGACGCATCTGCGCTCCAAAGCCGGTGCGAAGCCGTGCCGCGGCGTAACACGGCGGGAACGTCTTCAGGATTGGATCAGACCAATCCGGGAGTCAAGGTCTAGACCACTAAACCGGCCGGATGGCGGCAGGCGTTGCTCATTCCCGATTCGGCGGCCAATGACGGCGAGTGAGCAACGATCGGAGAGAAAACCGTGCCAACTCCTGCGATCTGCCGGTAGCGTGCGCATCCATGCGGGTGAAATGGGGGACGATTGGACAACACAGAGTGACCAAGCCGTGGCGGGCCGCGCCGAAGGCCGCCCTCTCCAGCCCGCTCACCCTGATCGTGGCGGCGGTGACCTCGCTGCTCGCCTGCTTCCTCGGCACCGCGGCGATCCTGCAGGCCTCCGCGGCCGGCGGCGCCACGATCGCCTACCAGAGCGGGATCACCTGCCCCGACAGCTACGGCCCGGTGTTCGGCAAGGGCAACATCCCCGTCCAGGACATCCCCGCGGTCACCGGCGCGGTCCAGCGGCACGCCCCCGCGCACGGCTTCGGCGCGCCGGTCGTCGGCGCCTACACGAACGTGCTCCCCGGAACCCGGTTCAACGGCGACCCGCACTACAAGATCCGCCTCGGCTACCGCGGCCAGGCCGGCCTGGACAACCTGACGCTCCAACAGGGCACCCGCGCGCCCGGGCTGTGGCTGGGCAACGTCGTCGCCGACGCCGAGCACATCGGCGTCGGCACCAAGCCCAGCATCCAGGGCATCGCGCTGCCGCCGGTCACCGGCATCTACCGCGACCTGCTCGACCCGCCGCCGCGGTGGTGGTGCTCCCAGCAGTCCGGCGCCGTCGTCGACCGGCTCGCCAACGACCCCATCGACTCGATCGTGTTCGCCACCGACCGCACGACCTTCGACAACACGGTCAAGGCGATCGGCCTGCCGACGATGCAGTACTTCCACATCTCGTTCTACGAACCGGCACCGACCACCCTCAGTGCCGCCGAGGACCTGCTGCAGCGCTCCCGCGACCTCGTCGCCGACGTCCGCGCCGACCTCACCGCCCAAGGCCTCGGGACCCTGGTCGCCGCCGACGTCCCGACGTTCGAACGCTCGGTGCAGATCGGCCGCCAGGCCCAGGACAACGTGTTCGTCTCGATCCTGCCGCTCGCGCTGATCAGCGTCCTGGTCGGCTGCGCCGGCCTCGGCACCGTCGCCCTGCAGTGGTACCAGCGCCGGCACGCGCAGCTGCGGCTGCTCTCGGCCCGCGGCAGCGGCCCGGGCGCCCTCGGCGGCCTCGCCGTCGCCGAACTGGGCCTGCCGATCCTGCTCGGCGGCGCCCTCGGCGCGGCCGCGGCCCGGCTGCTGCTCGGCGTCTACGGCCCGGCCGGCGCACCCGACCCGGACGCGGAGCTGCAGGCCGGACTCGTCGCGGCGGGCGTGCTGGTGGTGTCGCTCGCGCTGCTGGCCCTGGTCGTCGCCGTGCGGGCACACCGGGAGTTCGAACTGGGCCGCGTGCGCCGCACGGGCAACCGGATGCGGCTGCTGGGCTACTTCCCGTGGGAGCTCGCGACAGCGGGCATGGCGTGGCTCGGCTGGACCCGCCTGGCCCACTACAGCACCGGCTCCCGCCTCGGAAATCCATTACCGCAGGTCGATCCGCTGGCCCTGACCTACCCGGTGTTCGTCGTGCTCACCGTCGGGCTGCTGACCGCGCGGCTGGCGTGGCTGGCCCTGCACGCCTCCCACCGGGCCCGGCTCTGGTCGCGCCCGGCGCTGCAGCTGGCCATCCGGCGGCTGGCCGGCGCCCGCGCCCCGGTCACCGGCGTGCTGGTCATCGGCACCCTCGCCATCGGCACGCTGGCCACCGGCATCGGCATCGCCAACGGCCAGGAGACCGCGCTCGACACGAAGTCGGCGATCTTCGTCGGCGGCAACGCCCGCCTCGACACCGACAGCCCGATCGGCATGGGCACCGTCGCCATGCCCGCCGCGCTCGCGCGGAACAGCACCGTCGTCGGCGAGCTGACCGGCACCGGCAGCGTCGTGCTGGTCGTCGACCCCGCCACGTTCACCCGGGGCGCCGCCGTCGGCGACGTCCCGGCCGACGACCTCACCGGCCTGCTCCGGCGGATCTCCCAGCCCGACCCGCGCGGCACGCCGGTCATCCGCATCGGCCACACCGCGAAGCAGAGCGCGCAGCTGCCGGCCGGCCTGCGCGACGCCGTCACCGTCGCCGACCTGCCGGTGTTCCCGATGATCGGCACCTCCCCCGGCTACGTCGTCTCCCGCACCGCCCTCGACCACGGCCAGCTCGACCGGATCCCCCAGTGGAGCGTCCTGACCGGCGCGCCGATGGCCGACGCGACCGCCGCGTTGCGCGCCGCGGGCGTGTTCATCCCGAACCGGACCAGCCGCGAAACCGCGTTGGACAGCCTGCCGTTCTTCGTCGTGTCCTGGACGTTCTCCTTCGTCGCACTGCTCGGCGCGGTCCTCGGCGTCGTGGCGATCCTCGCGCTGCTCGTCGCCGTCGAGGTCCGGCGACGCCAGAACGCCCTCGCCGGCGCGCTGGTGCTGCGGATGGGAATGCGGCCACGCACGCTGCTCGCCAGTCACCTGATGGAACTCGGCGCGCTCAGCGGCCTGGCGATCGTCGTCGGCGTGGTGTGCGGGATCTCCGTCGCCGGGCTCTCGGTGCCCCGGTTCGACCCGGCGACGTTCCTCGCGCCACGCTCCGAACTGCCCGACCCCCTGCCGTTCGTGCTGACCGTGCTGGTCGTCGGCGTGCTCGTGGTCGCCCTCGCCGGCTGGATCGCGATGCGCTCGGTGCGCACCGCCCGGACCGCGGAGCTGATCCGTGCCTGACAAACCGATCTTCTCCCTGCGCGGCATCGGCGTCGACTACCCGACCCCGGCCGGCGTCGTCACCGGCGTCGACGACGTCAGCTTCGACGTGCCCGCGCGCGGCATGACCGTGTTCGCCGGGCCGTCCGGTTCCGGGAAGTCGACCCTCCTGCGCGTCCTGGGCCTGTTCGAACAGCCCGCCCGCGGCACACTCACCTTCCAGGGCGCCGACGTCCGCAAGCTCAAGCACCGCGAACGCCGCGCCCTGCGCCGCCACCACCTCGGACTGGTCTTCCAGAACCCCTCCGACAACCTCCTCGGCTACCTCACGGTCGCCGAAAACCTGCGCGCCGCCGCCGAAGCCGCCGGAACCGACTGCCGCCCCGACGACATCCTCGGACAGCTCGGCCTGCACGGCACCGGCGACTGGAAGATCTCCGCGCTCTCCGGCGGCCAGCAGCAACGCCTCGCGTTCGGGTGCGTGCTGGCCGCCCGCTCCACGGTCATCCTCGCCGACGAACCGACGTCCCAGCTCGACGAAGCTTCGGCCGACCTCGTGCTCGACACGCTGCACTACCTGGTGGACCAGGACTTCGCGGTCCTGGTCGCCTCCCACGACGAACGCCTCATCGACCTCGGCTCGCGCGTGGCCCGCCTGCACAAGGGCGCGCTCGAAGGCGTCGAAGAACGGGAGCCACAGCCGTGACGATCGTGGAAGCCGTGGGCCTGCGCCGCAGCTTCGCCCACCCCAGCGGCGACATCGAAGTGCTGCGCGGACTCGAACTACGCGTCGGCGCCGGCGAGCTCGTCACCGTCTCGGGCCGCTCCGGCTCCGGGAAAAGCGCCCTGCTGGCCCTGCTGTGCGGGTTCGACTCCCCCGACTCCGGCTGCGTACTGCTCGACGGCGTCCCGATCACCGGCGCCCCGCCGTGGCACACCTGCGCCGTGCTACCGCAGGCACTCGGCCTGGCCAACGAACTGACCATCGCGGAAAACGTCGCCCTGCCGCTGCGCCTGCGCTCCGACGTCCCCCGCCCCGCGCCCGCCGCGATCCACGCCCGCGTCACCGAACTGCTGGACGAACTGGGCATCGGCGAACTCGGCGACCGCTACCCCCTCGAAGTCTCCTTCGGCCAGCAACAACGCGTCGCCCTCGCCCGCGCGGTCGCCGGACGGCCCCGGATCCTGCTCACCGACGAACCCACCGCGCACCTGGACGCGGGCAGCACACCCCGCGTCCTGCGGCTGCTGCGCCGATGCGCGGAAGAAGGCGCCGCGGTCATCGTCGCCACCCACGACGACGAAGTCCACCGCATCGCCGACCGCCGCGTCCGCCTCCTCGACGGCGTGCTCACCGCCCTGCTCGACTAACCGATCAGGAATCGAGAAGCCCTGGTCACCGGAGCGCGAATAGCGTCATCGTCGTACCGCACACCACGACGCCAGGAGCACCGAAGATGAGCACCCAGGGGATCAAGACCGTCCTGCACCCCGTCACCGACCTGCCCGCCGCCAAGGCCGTCTACACCGCGCTGCTCGGCATCGAACCCCTGGCCGACGCGCCCTACTACGTCGGCTACGACGCCGGCGGCCAGCACATCGGCCTGGTGCCCAACGGCGCCCAGCAGGGCATGACCACGCCCGTCACCTACTGGGAGGTCGCCGACATCGCGGCGAAGCTCGCCGAGGTCACCGCGGCGGGCGCGAAGGTCAAGGACGAACCGAAGGACGTCGGCAACGGACGCCTGGTCGCGACCTTCACCGACGCCGACGGCAACGTCCTCGGCCTGCTGCAGGACCCGCAGTCCTAATCCAGCGCGGTCGCCCGGCTGACCTCCTCCCAGGCGGCCAGGTCCGCCGCGAGCGCCTCGTGCTGGGCGCGGATCGCCGCCACGGCGTCCGCGCCCAGCGCCAGGTGCAGCGGCGCGTCGGCACTGCCCACCGCCCGGACGATCGCCGCAGCCGCCTTCGCCGGGTCGCCGGGCTGGGTGCCGTCCATGTTCTCGACCGCCTCCCGCGTACCCGCCGTCGACACCGCATAGGCGTCGATCGTGCGGGAGCGGTGCATCCGGCCGCCGCCGAACTCGGTGCGGAACGCGCCCGGCTCCACGATCAGCACCTTCACCCCGAACGGCTGCACCTCTTCGGCCAGCGCCTCGGACAGGCCTTCCAGCGCGTACTTCGCCGCGCTGTAGGCGCCGAAGCCGGGCATCGACAACTGCCCGCCCATCGAGCTGATCTGCACGACCGTCCCGCTGCCCTGCGCACGCAGGTGCGGCAGCACCGCCTTCGTCACCGCCACCGCGCCGAAGAACATCACCTCCATCAACGCACGCAGCTCCTCCAGCGTCAGCTCCTCGACCGCGCCGACCGAACCGTTGCCCGCGTTGTTCACCACGACGTCGATCCGCCCGAACTCCTCGAGCGCGGTCTTCACCGCCGCATCGACCTGACCGGCATCAGTCACGTCCAGCGCCGCGGTCCGGACCCGGTCACCGCCACGGTCCCGCAACCCGGCCAGGGTCTCCGGCCGCCGCGCGGTGGCCAGCACCCGGTCACCCGCCGCCAGCGCCGCCAGCGCGATCTCCCGGCCGAACCCGGCCGAGCACCCGGTGATCAGCCAGACCCGGCCGTCGGTGTTCGTCATCTTCGCGTTCCTCCCAGTGGATTTCCTCCCTCCATCCTGAAGACGATCACGACGCCACCGCCAACACCGATCTCCTGCCACGGCTACAGTCCAAGCCTGTGACCCCCGAGCTGCGGCACCTTCGCTACTTCGTCGCCGTCGCCGACGAAACCAGCTTCACGCGCGCCGCCGCCGGACTGCACATCGCCCAGCAGTCCCTCTCCCAGCAGATCACCGTCCTCGAACGCGCCCTCGGCACCCGCCTGTTCGACCGCGACGCACGCGGCGCCCGCCTCACCGCCGTCGGCAAGCTCTTCCTCCCCGAGGCACGCGCGGTCCTGACCCGCGCCGACGAAGCCGTCGCGACACTCGGCCGGGCCCTCCGCGGCGAGATCGGCAGCGTCCGGCTCGCATTCCTCACCACCACGGCGAACTACCTGCTGCCCCCGGTCGTCCGCGCCGTCCGCGAGCGCTACCCCGACCTCGACGTGACGACGGCCGAAGCGTCGATCGCCGAACTCGTCGACGGCCTGCGCGAAGGCCGGTTCGACCTCGCGTTCACCCGCCCGCCACTCGTCCCCGGCCTGGCGTCGCGGACGTTGCTGACCGAGGAGGTCTGCGCCGTCCTCCCCGCCGACCACCCGCTCGCCACCCGTACCTCCCTGAAGCTCGCCGACCTGGCCGGCGAACCCTGGGTGCTCACCCCGCGCGGCAGCTGGGCACCCTGGCACCGCCGCTACGACGCCGACTTCGCCGCCGCCGGCTTCAGCCCCCGCGTCGTCCAGCGGGCCGCCACCGTGCAAGGCCTCCTCGGACTCGTCGCCGCCGGCGTCGGCGTGACCCGTCTGACCCGCTCCTCGCACAGCCTGCGGCGCAGCGGCGTGGCGTTCGTGCCACTCGAAGACGACGTCGCCCGCACCGAGCTGGTGTGGGTACCCGGCCACGACAACCCGGCCGTCCCGGTGATCGCCGACGTCGCCGCCGAACTCGCGGCGACCACCGACCTGACCGAAGCCGGATAGCGCGCCCGGAATCACCGGGGTTGCCGCATTCACACCCAAAGTTGATCGACAAGCCCCTTTCGTCGTCGATCGTGATCACCTTTTCTCGTTGACGGCCAACCGGCAACGTCCATAACCTGTGCAAAGCCAACGAGCGATTTCTTCCTTACCGGGAAACGGGTTTCAGCTGAGGAGCCGCGGAATGCATTCGCCCGAAGTCCGCCCACCGTCCCTGGAAGACGGCGGAGCCGCGCTGTTCGCGTGGGTCGACGAAATGCGCGAGAACCACCCGGTCATCGCGGACGACGACGACACCTGGCACGTATTCCGCCACGCCGACGTCCGCCGCATCTTCACCGACCACCGGACATTCTCCTCCGACCCCGGACTGCTCCTCCCGGACACCGCCGAAGCCGTCCGCGGCAATATGGCCGCCGTCGACCCGCCGGTCCACCACCGCCTGCGGAAACTGGTCAGCAAAGCCTTCACCCCCAAAGTCGTCGCCGATCTCGAACCCCGGATCGTGACCGCCACCGACACCCTCATCACCGAAATGGCCGAGCGCGACGACCCCGACCTCATCCGCGACCTCGCCTACGCACTCCCCGTCGTGGTCATCGGCGACCTCATCGGCATCCCACCCGAAGACCGCACCCTCTACCGCGGCTGGGCCGACGCCCTCCTCGCAGGCGGCGCCCCCCAGGAAGACGGCACGTCCCTCACCGAGGTCATGGAGACCTACCTCGCCGCCCTCCTCGCCCAGCGCCGCCGCGACCCCGGAGACGACCTCTTCAGCGCACTCGCCCACGCCGAAGTCGACGGCGAACGCCTCGCCGACCACGAAGTCCTCAACTTCGCATCCCTCCTGCTCGCCGCCGGCCACATCACCACCACCATGATGCTCGGCAACACCGTGCTCTCCCTGCACGAATTCCCCGACGCCGCCGCCGCGGTCCGCCGCGACCACAGCCTCCTGCCCAGCCTCCTCGAAGAAGTCACCCGCCACCGCCCGCCGATCATGCGGCTCCTGCGCATCAGCACCACCGACGTCGACCTCGGCGGCGTCACCATCCCCGCCAAGTCGATGGTCACCCCCTGGGTCCTCGGCGCCAACCGCGACCCCCGCCACCACACCCGCCCCACCGAATTCGACCCACGCCCCCGAAAGGAAGCCAACCTCGCCTTCGGCGGCGGCGTCCACTTCTGCCTCGGCGCGCCCCTGGCCCGGCTCGAAGGCCGAGTCGTGTTCGAGCGGCTCCTCGACCGCTTCGCCGACATCCGCGTCCGCGACGGCGTCCAGATCGGCTACCCCTCACCGATGATCTTCGGCGTCCGCGAGCTCCCGGTCGAGCTCGTCCCCCACCACCCCGTCGCCCGCTCGGCGTGACCGGTGACGCACACCGGACCGATCACCGATCCGTAGACTCGGCGACGATGCGTCGTCTTCGGTGGTACTGGGGAGCCTTGGTCCTCGCGTGCGTGGCCCTGCTGGCCGGCCTCTTCGTCTTCTTCGGCTCCGAAAGCAAGAACGGGCAACCGCAGCCGCGGCAGGGCCCACCGGGCACCGGCCCGCTCACCGTCGTCGCGATGGGCGACAGCACCGTCTCCGGCGAAGGCGCCGGCCAGTACACCGCCACCACCAACGGCCAGGGCGGCAACTGGTGCCACCGCTCCCCCAACGCCTTCGTCGACAAGATCGCCACACCCGGCATCACCGCCCACGTCAACCTCGCTTGCTCCGGCGCACCCGCCGAACAGGTCGCGCTCGGCGACGTCAAGCAGTGGACCGAGCCCTCGCAGGCCCAGCAGCTGGCCACCCTCGTCAAGGACCACCGGGTGGCCGCCGTCGTGATCGCGGTCGGCGCCAACGACGAACCGAAGTTCTCCAACCAGGTCACCGACTGCTTCAAGGCGTGGTTCGACCCCGGCGGCCCGCCGTGCAGCGAGGCACTGAAGCGGACCTGGCAGTCCAAAGTGGACGCGATGGTGCCGAAGGTGGCGACCGCCGTCTCCGACGTCAAGAAGGTGCTGGCCGCCGCCGGGTACGTCCCGGCGGACTACCAGCTGATCCTGCAGTCCTACGCCGCCCCGATCGGCCCGGACCTGCCGGAGGACCTGCGCAGCCTCAACGGCTGCCCGTTCCGCGTCGAAGACCTGCGGTGGATCTCCCAGACCGGGATCGGCGTGCTGTCGTCCGGCCTGAAGGCGGCTGCCCAGCAGACCGGCGCCCGGTTCCTCGACCTGGCGAAGGCGGGCGTCAAGCACGAGGCGTGCAGCGGCGGCGCGAACCCGGCGACGGAGTGGTTCACGCGCCTGACGCTCCAGCTCGCCGACCTCGGCCAGACGGACCGGGCGGGTCACGCGCTGCAGGAATCGTTCCACCCCAACGCGGCCGGCCACGCGGCGATCGCGAACTGCCTCACGGAGTTCATCGCCGCCCGCGACGGCAACGCCTCCTGCCTGGCCGGCGCCGACGGCAAGCTCCACGCGGCCCCGGAGGTCGTCGCCCGCTGATCTCCCGCCGTCCTGGGCGGTTTTGGAGGTGACGTATGCGCTTACTTGCCGCGTGATTTCTCATCGCGACCGGCCGTATAGGGCGTTATACAGTTAGAGGTCGAGGGCTGCTCGCAGGGCGATGTCGATGCGTTCCTGGACGTCGAGGTCGATCTCGGCGATGCGCTCGTCGAACCATGGCCGGTAGAGCCGGGTCAGGTTGAGCGTCGAGACCCAGTACCGGGCGTCGACCGCCACGCCGAGGATGTCCTGGGGGTCGCGGTCGAGCAGTTCGGTGCCGAGCAGCCAGGGGCGCTCGGATTCGTTCACCCCGTCCGAGGACAGCAGCACCACGGTGCGCTGTCGGGCCGGTTCGGTCGGGGGGTGGTACGTCCAGACTTCACCCCTGCGCACGCAGATCCTTTTCCGCCGCGCTGCGCTCGGCCTCGTCGGACTCCGCGACGGCCGGTTCCGGCTTCTGCGGGGTGTACCCGGTGCGAACCGCCTCGCGCCTGGCTGCCTTCGACAGCCAGGACGAGACCGAAATGCCGTGGGCTTTCGCTGCGCGTTCGGCGAATTCCAGGGCGCCGCTGTCGAGCGAAAGAGTCACCTTACGTGTTGCCATACCTTTTACCGTACCAGTGCCCCGGCCGCCGGGCGGGGCACTGGGGTCAGAACGTCGGAGAACGTCCCTCGAACGGCGTAGAGAGCACCACCGTGGTCCTCGTCGACACCTTCGCGGCCTCGCGGATCCGCCGCAGCAGGTCCTCCAGCCCCAGCGGCGACTGGACGCGCACCAGCAGGATGTACGACTCGTCGCCGGCGACCGAGTAGCACGACTCGATCTCCTTGATGTGCTGGATCCGCTGCGGGTAGTCGTCGGGCGCCGCCGGGTCGTTCGGCGTGAGCGAGATCAGCGCCGTCAGGGGCAGGCCGATCTGCGCGCCGTCGAGCCGCGCGGTGTAGCCGAGGATGACCCCGCGCTGCTCGAGGCGGCGCACCCGCTGGTGCACCGCCGACACCGACAGCCCGACGCGCTCGGCGAGGTCGGTGAAGCTGCGCCGCCCGTCGGCCGCGAGCTCCTGGACGATCGCCTGGTCCAGGGGCTCCAGGCCACCAGGCGTCATGCGTCCAGCACGACGAGCTCGTGCGGCTGGTTGTTGACGGACTCGACGCCGTTCTCGGTGACGATGACGATGTCCTCGATCCGGGCACCCCACCGGCCCGGCTGGTAGATGCCCGGCTCGACGCTGAAGGCCATGCCCGGCTCCAGCGGCAGCGCGTTGCCGGCGATGATGTACGGCTCCTCGTGCACGTCCAGCCCGATGCCGTGGCCGGTGCGGTGGATGAAGTACTCACCGAACCCGGCCTCGGCGATGACGTCGCGCGCGGCCGCGTCGACCGCCTCGGCCGTGACGCCCGGCTTGACCGCGGCCACGGCTGCGGCCTGGGCGCGCTGCAGCACCGCGTACGTCTCGGCCACGTCGGCGTCGCGCGGCTCCCCCACCGCGTACGTGCGGGTGGAGTCGGAGTTGTAGCCGGCCGGCAGCGGGCCGCCGATGTCGACGACCACGACGTCCCCCTGCTCGATGACGCGGTCGGAGACGTCGTGGTGCGGGCTCGCGCCGTTCGGGCCGGACCCGACGATGACGAAGTCCGCCCGGACGTGCCCCTCCTCGACGATGGCCGCGGCGATGTCGGCGCCGACCTCGGCCTCGGTGCGGCCGGGCCGCAGCCACTCGTGGACCCGGGCGTGCACCCGGTCGATGGCCGCGCCGGCGTCCCGCAGCGACGCGATCTCCGCGGCGTCCTTGCGCATCCGCAGCTCCCGCACGACCGGACCGGCCAGCGTCTGCTCGGCCGTGCCGAGCGCGGTCCGCAGGGCCAGCACGTGCAGGGCCGGGGTGAAGTCGCTGACCGCGACGCGGCCGGGCTTGCCGAGCCGGTCCGCGACCAGCTTGTACGGGTCGTCGCCGTCCACCCAGGTGAGCAGCTCGACACCGAGTTCGTCGGTGGGAACGTCGGCGTAGCCGGGCGCCTCCAGCTTCGGCACGACGAGCGCGGGCGTGCCGTCGGCCGGGACGACGAGGGTGGTGAGGCGCTCGAACGAGCCACCGGCCTGCCCGATCAGGTAGCGCAGGTCGGAGCCGGGCGCGATCAGCAGGGCGTCGGTGTCCGCGGCGGCCGCGGCGGAGCGGGCGCGGTCCAGCCGGGCGCGCAGGGCGGCGGCGTCGGGGGCGGGCGTGTGGAGGGATCGGCGCGACATGGAGCCGAGCCTAGTAGGGCGGCCCGGGTGCGCCGCCCGCCCGGGCCCGCGACATGCCGGGCCGGGTGACGCGGCTCCCCCGGCGGCGCCCGGGGCTGGACCACGGCGCTGCCGGCGGCCGCTCCTCGCGCGGTCCGCGACGAGACCACGGCGTGCCATACCGGCCGCGGCTCTCCCGGCGAACCGCGGCCGGACTGCCCAGCCGCCGAGGTCGCTCCCCATGACTCGCGCTCGGCGAGCGAAGCGACGGGATCGCCCCCGCGGGCTCGCGACTCGCGCCCACCCCGGCAAACCGCTGGGGCCGCTCCCCGGACCCACACCTCGCGCCTCGCCGAGTCACTGTCCGTGCTCGCGCTCGGCCGGCGAACGCCAGGATCGATCCCCAAGGCCTATGACTCGCTCCTGACTGGCGGAGCGCCGGGCCCTCTCCTCGCGCCAGGCCGTCGAGGTGCGGGCAGCTCCCCACTGGCGAGCGCCGCGGCCGACGGCACCCCGCCGTCGCCTGCCGCTGGTGCGTCGCGCGGCCCTCGCGGCCGCCGGGCGTGGCAGGCTGGGCGGGTGACCGGACCCCTTGCCCTGCTCGACTCCGCGAGCCTGTACTTCCGTTCCTTCTTCGCCCTGCCCGACTCGATGCGCGCCGCCGACGGGACGCAGGTCAACGCCGTGCGCGGGTTCGCCGACACGATCGCGCGGATCCTCACCGACCGGCACCCCTCGCGCCTGGTGTGCTGCCTCGACGCCGACTGGCGGCCGAAGTTCCGCACCGACCTGCTGCCCAGCTACAAGGCGCACCGGGTGGCCGAGGAGACCGGCGGCAGCGACCCCGACGTCGAAGAGGTGCCCGACACGCTCACCCCGCAGGTCCCGATCATCCTGGACCTGCTGGAGGCGTTCGGGTTCGCCACCGCGGAAGCGGCGGGCTACGAGGCGGACGACGTCATCGGCGCGCTGGCCACCCGCGAGAAGGAGATCCCCGTCGAGGTCATCACCGGCGACCGGGACCTGTTCCAGCTGGTGCGCGGCGAGCCCTCCCCCGCGTCGGTGATCTACGTCGGCAAGGGCTGGGCCAAGGCCGAGGTGCTCGGGCCGGCCGAGATCGCCGAGCGCTACGGCCTCCCCCGCGAGACCGCCGGACCGGCGTACGCGGACATGTCGATGATGCGCGGCGACCCCTCCGACGGGCTGCCCGGCGTCGCCGGGATCGGCGAAAAGACCGCGGCCAAGCTGATCACGCAGTTCGGCTCGCTCGACGCGCTGCTGGCGGCGTCGGCCGCGAGCGATCCCCGCGTGCCGCTCAAGACCCGGCTGCGCCTGGCCGACGCCGCCGGCTACCTCGCCGTCGCGCCGACCGTGGTCCGGGTGGCCGTCGACGCGCCGGTCGAGCAGTCCCGCCCGGACACCGTCCCCACGGCGCCCGCCGACCCGGACCGCGTGGCCGAGCTGGCCGAACGCTGGAACCTCGGCAACTCGGTCGAACGGCTGCTCAAGGCGCTGCCCGGCGCCTAGAAGAGCGTGCCGCACCACGGTGCGGCGATCGTGGTGAACAGCTCGTCCGCCCGGCCGAGCGCGGCCGGGTCGTGCGCGGCGATCCGCCCGGCTTCGGCCAGCGCGGTCGCGCTCCACTGCCCGAGGTAGAGCATGCCGAGGGTGTCGACGTCGAGGGCCAGGTCCGCGGCGGCGTCCGTGCGGCGGGCGCCGCCGGGGCCGACTTCGTAGTGCCCGGTGTTGGCGGGCAGCATCCGGTCGGCCACCGCGAGCACCACCGGCTCGGCCGGCCGGTAGGTGCGGGCGGCCAGCGCGGCGGCGACGTCGACCGGCCGCAGCCACAGGTCGTCCTCGACGGCGGTGGTGCGGGCGTGCCGGTGGTCGGTCAGCATCGCGGCCAGTGGCTCGTCGACCGGGCGGTAGCGCGCGCGGACCACCGAGACGAGGTCGACCGACAGCAGGAACCGCCACAGCGCGGCCCGCGCGACCGCGTCGGCGGCGTGCAGGTCACGCACCTTCAGCACGGCGCCCTCGTCCGGCGATTCGGGGGTCCGGTGGTCGATCGTGTCGTACACGACGAACCCGTCGTCCCCGTCGGGTCCACTGTGGACGGCCACGACGTGGCTGCCGTCCGGGCCGGCCTGGCGGTCGTGCGCGACCGGCCACCACAGCTCCGGGCGGCCGATCATGCCCGCCCGGTACGGCCCGATCCGCCGGTACAGCCCGGGAATCTCCTGCACGGCCTCCTGCGGCGTGAGCATCCGGACGTCCCCGCCGGCCGGCACGCGCTCGTGGAGCCGGGCCGCGGGCCGGGACAGCCACACGGTCTTGCCCAGTGCCGCCGAGCCGTAGCCGAACCGGCCGTAGATGGTGGGTTCGCTGGCGTGCAGGGCGGCCAGCGTGATCCCGCGCGCGGCGAAGTCCGCCAGCTGCGCCGCCATCATCGCGGTGAGCACCCCGCGCCGGGTGCGGTCGGCGCGGACCCCGACGCCGTCGACCGCCCCGAGCGGCAGGACGGCGCCGCCGGGCACCGCGATCTCGGTGTCGAAGGAGCTGGTGATCCCGATCGGGACGCCGCCGTCGAACGCGCCGAACTTGTGCGCCGCCGGCCAGGAAACGCCGTACCGGGCCCAGAAGTCGTCGCTGACCCGGTTGCTGTGCAGCGCACGGCCCAGCAGGTCGAACGTGGCGCGGCGCTCGTCGTCGGTCACGGGGCGGACGTCGAAGTCGGTCATGGCGCCGATCCTGCCGCCCGGCCCCGGCCGCGGCATCCCGTTTTCTCTCCGCGGCTCAGTAGTGGGTGCCGCTCCACGCCGCCACCCGCGTCCCGAAGAGCACGTCGGCGGCCACCACAGCGGCCGGGTCACGGACCTCGATCCGGCCCGCACCGGCCAGCGCGGAGGGCCGCCACGTCCCGAGGTAGGCCATCGCGAGGGTGGTGACGTCGAGCCGCAGCGCCGCGGGCTCGCCGGTGCGCTCGGCGCCGTCCGGCGTGATCCGGTACGCGCCGCCGTTGGCGGGCAGCAGCGGATCGGCCACCTCGACGACGACCGGCTCGGCGTGGCCGTATTCGCGTGCCGCCAATGCTTTCGGGACGTCGACGAGCCGGACCCAGTGCTCGTCGCCGATCCGGTCGACGGTGCTGCGGCGGTGGTCGTCGAGGAGCAGTTCGATCGGCTCGTCGAGCGGCCGGGCCTCCGCCACGATCCGGTCGACCAGGTCGACGCCCAGCAGGAACCGCCACAGCCCGGCGAACGCGGCCGACGTTCCGGCGAACATGTCCACCAGCTGCAGGTTCTTCGTCCACGGGTGCGCCTGCAGGCCGTCGACGAAGTAGGTCGCGAACCCGTCCGGCCCGTCGGGACCGTGGTGCACGATCGCCCGGACCGGCTGGGTGGCGCGGCGGGCGTGGTTTTCGTAGAGCCGCCACAGCACCTCGGGCCGGGACATCATCCCGGGCCGCCGCACCAGCCGCTCGTAGACGCCGGGACAAACCTTCAGGGCCTCGTCCAGCTCGAGCAGCTGGATCTCCCCGGTCGCCGGTGCGCCCGGGTGCAACCGCGCCCGATGCCGGTCGACGCTGTAGGAGCGGTACCGCGTCGCGAGGCCGTAGCCGAACCGGCCGTAGATCGGCGCTTCGGAGGCGAGCAGGTTCGCGAACACGACGTCGCGCGCGGCGAAGTCCGTCAGCTGGGCCGTCATCAGCGCGCGCAGGACGCCCCGGCGCGTCCGGTCGGCGCGGACCCCGACCCCGGTGACCCCGGCCATCTGCAGCCGCGCGCCGCCGGGAACGGTCAGCTCCGCGTCGAACGAGCGCGCCGTGCCGATCAGGTCCGGGTCGAACGCCCCGATCGTGCCGCCCGGCTGGTACGCCCGGGCCGCGCGCTCCCAGTCGGCGTCGTCGCTCGGCGGCACGTGCAGGCTCGCGCGGAAGAGGTCACTCGCCCCGCGCAGCTCGTCGTCACGCAGGATCCGGATCCCGAAATCGCTCATCCCCGGATCATCTCCGGAAACGACGAGGTCCGGCCACCGCAATTCGCGGCGACCGGACCTCGGGCACGAGCTACTTCGTGGCGGGCGGGGAGACCTCGTAGTTCCCGCCGTCACCCTTCACGGTGATCGGGATCTGCACCGGCTTGCCCGCGATGGTCGCGGTGCAGTCGAACTTCGCGCCGTCCTGGACCTTCTGCTCGGCCGGACAGGTCACGCCGGTGACGCCGTCGATCTTGTACGTCTCGGTCAGCAGCTTCTGCACGTCGGTCTGCATCTGCGTGTTGTTGAAGACCTGCGTCTTGAAGAACCCGGGCGCCACGAAACCGAGGACGCCGACCACGGCGACGACCACGACCAGCACCACGATGCCGATCAGCAGGCCCTTCTTCGACTTCGCCGGCTTCTCGCCCTCGGGCGCGCCCTGGCCGGGGAACTGCTGCTGGCCCTGCTGGCCGTAGTCGTACTGGCCCTGCGGCGGCTGCTGGCCGTACTGCGGCTGCTGCTGGGGCCCGCTCTGCGGGTACGCCCCGCCTGGCTGCTGCCCGTAGCCCGGCTGGGCCTGCGGACCGCTCTGCGGGTAGCCACCACCGGGCTGCTGCTGGCCGTAGGGCGGCGGCTGCTGGCCCCACTGCGGCTGCTGCGGCGGCGTGTACCCCCCGGGCTGCTGCCCCCACTGCTGCGGCTGCTGGGGCTGCTGCGGCTGGCCCCACTGCTGGTGCTGGTTCGGCTGTTGCTGGTTCGGGTCGTACGAAGGCGGCTGCTGCCCCCACCCGGGCTGCTCCTGCGGGCCGCTCGGCGGGTACGCGCCGCCCGGCTGCTGCCCGTACTGGGGCTGCTGTGGGTCGTTGCCGCCATACGGCGTGCTCATCGTCTGCCTCCGCCTGCTTCGCTCATCTCGCTGTCCACCCCGAAACCGCCGTAAAGCCGCGTACGCACGGTCTTGCAGGCGATCCAACCACAGGTCGGAGCCGAGCACACGTGTCCACGCGCTCCGTCGCCCCACCGGCGAGCAGGCCTACTGTGCTGTTCGTTACTGATCCGACCTCTGCTTCGGGCCGGATCAGCAACACGGAGTTCACGCGGCGCCCGCCGCGACGACACCCCGCCGCAGCGCCTTCACCGCCTGGGCCGCCGCCGCCCCCACCGGATCGCCCTTGCCGAGCACGTCGCGGATCTGGTCGAGCAGGTCGATCACCTGACGCGACCAGCGCACGAAGTCCCCCGCCGACAGCTCCTGCCCGTTGGCCTCCGCCGCCGTGAGCACCTTCTCCAGCGACTCGCCGCGCGCCCAGCGGTAGACCGGCCACGCGAACCCCGCGTCGGGCTCCCGGGTGCGGTCGAGCCGGTGCCGCCGCTCGTCCTCGGTGAGGTCCACCCACAGCTTCACCGTCTCCTGCCACGCCTCGGGCACCGCCCCACCCGGCAGCCGCGGCTCGCCCGCGGTGTCACGACGAGCTTCGAAGACCAGCGTCGACACGACCGCGGCCAGCTCGGCCGGCCCCAGCCCGCGCCACACGTCGTGCCGGATGCACTCCGCGGCCAGCAGGTCCGACTCGCTGTAGAGCCGGGTCAGGCGCCGGCCGTGCTCGGTGACGCGGTCCTCGCCGTCGCCCGCGGACTCGGGCCCCAGATAGCCGCGCTCGCCGAGCAGCGCCAGGATCCGGTCGAACGCCCGCGCCAGCGAGTGCGTGGTCGCCGCGACCTTCCGCTCCAGCTGCTGGGTCTCCGTCGACAGCCGTTCGTACCGCTCGACCCAGCGCAGGTTCGCCTCGCGCTCGGCCAGCCCGTGGCACGGGTGCGCCCGCAGGGCCCGCCGCAGCGCCGCCAGCTCACCGTCCTCGTTCGCCCCCGACTGCCGCTTCTGCCTGCCCGGCAAGGAAATCCCGGCACTGCGCAGCGTCGACGCGATGTCCCGGCGCGTCTTCGGCGACCGCAGCTCGATGTGCTTGGGCAGCTTGATCCGCCCCAGCGCCTCGACCGGCGCCGGGAAGTCCGCCACCGACAACGGCCCCGACCACCGGTCCTCGGTCACCACGACCGGCCGCGGTTCGCGGATCGGGTCCAGCCCCGGGTCGACGACCACGGCCAGCCCCGCCCGCCGGCCCGCCGGCACCGCGATGACGTCCCCCTTGCGCAGCTTCTCCAGCGACTCCGCCGTCCCCGCGCGGCGCACCGCGGTGTTCTGCCGCGACAACGCCTTCTCCCGCGCCGAGATCTTCGCGCGCAGCTCCACGTACTCGAGCATCTCGTCGAAGTCCCCGGTCACCGCGGACGCGTAGCCCTTCAGGGCCTCCTCGTTCCGCTCGATCCGCCGGGCCGTCCCGACCACCGACCGGTCGGCCTGGAACTGCGCGAACGACTGTTCCAGCAGCTCACGGGCCTCCGCCGCGCCGACCTGGGCGACCAGGTTGACCGCCATGTTGTAGCCGGGCCGGAACGACGACCGCAGCGGATAGGTCCGCGTCGAGGCCAGCCCGGCGACCTGCTTCGGGTCGACCCCCGGCTGCCACGCGACGACGGCGTGCCCCTCGACGTCGATCCCCCGCCGCCCTGCCCGGCCGGTGAGCTGCGTGTACTCCCCCGGCGTCAGGTCGACGTGCGCCTCGCCGTTGTACTTGACCAGCCGTTCCAGCACGACCGTGCGCGCCGGCATGTTGATCCCCAGCGCGAGCGTCTCGGTCGCGAACACGACCTTCACCAGGCCGCGGACGAACAGCTCCTCGACGGTCTCCTTGAACGCCGGCAGCAACCCGGCGTGGTGCCCGGCGATCCCGCGCTCGAGGGCCTCCCGCCACTCCCAGTAGCCGAGCACGCCCAGGTCACCCTCGGGCAGGTCCGCCGTGCGCTCCTCGATGACCTGGCGGATCTCCTCGACCTCGTCCGGCCCGTTGAGCCGCAGCCCCGACCGCACGCACTGGGCCACCGCGGCGTCACACCCCGCCCGGGAGAAGATGAACACGATCGCCGGCAGCAGGCCGGCCCGGTCCAGCTGCTCCACGACGTCCACCCGCGACGGCGGCCGGAACCGCGGCATCCGCGACGGCGCACCCCGGCGCCCGCGCGGCCCGCGGAACCCGGCGGGCGCGTACTGGCGGCCGATCTCCTCGGTCCGGCGCAGCAGGGTCGGGTTGATCCGCAGCTCGGCCCCGGGCGCGTGGACGTCCTCGCCGGCGAACAGGTCCAGCAGCCGGTTCCCGACGAGCATGTGCTGCCACAGCGGCACCGGCCGGTGCTCGTCGACGACGACGGTCGTGTCGCCCCGGACCTCGACCAGCCACTCGCCGAACTCCTCGGCGTTGCTGACGGTGGCCGACAGCCCGACCACGCGGACGTGCTCGGGCAGGTGCAGGATCACCTCTTCCCAGACCGCCCCGCGGAACCGGTCGGCGAGGTAGTGGACCTCGTCCATGACCACGTAGCCGAGGTCGGTGATGGTGGACGAACCGGCGTAGAGCATGTTGCGCAGCACCTCGGTGGTCATCACGACGACCTGCGCGTTGCCGTTGATCGAGGTGTCCCCGGTGAGCAGGCCGACGGCGTCCTGGCCGTACCGCGCGACGAGGTCGCCGTACTTCTGGTTCGACAGCGCCTTGATCGGCGTCGTGTAGAAGCACTTGCGCCCCTCGGCCAGCGCGAGGTGCACGGCGAACTCGCCGACGACGGTCTTCCCCGCCCCGGTCGGCGCGCAGACGAGCATGCCGTGACCGCCCTCGAGGGCCTCGCACCCGCGGATCTGGAACTCGTCGAACTCGAAGGAGGCTTCCGCGGCGAAGCGGGTGAGCTGGGGGTACTTTCCCCGGCGCTTGGCGGCCGCATAGGCCTCGGCCGGGGAGGGAGCAGGGCTACTGGCCACGTGGTCAGGGTTTCACATCCCCCCGACAGTTCGCACGCGGCGTGACCGGTGGTCGTCCGAGCGGGTTTGTTCCGGGCTCGAAGCCGGACGACAGCTGTGAACTTGAAGTCAGCCGTGACGTATAGGTCGTTATACACCCGACGAAGGTTCTTGGCAGGGGGATCTTGTGGAACCGGGCCGTGCCTTCTCACGTCGGAGCGGCGAGAGGAGGTGCCCGATGACCGAGGTGTGTCCGGGCTGTGGGCAGCTGGACCAGGTGCAGCACGTTCCCGCGGTCTACCACGGCGGGCACTCCTTCTACCGCGGTCAGGGCCCCGTGTCGGCCATCCCGGCCGGGGACAGCGTCGGCTACGCCCGCGCGCAGGTGAGCGGGGTCGCCGTTTCCGCCGTCGCCCGGTCGCTGGATCCCTTCCCTCCCCCGCGCCGCGGCGGTGGTCTGCTGGCCGCCGTGTTCGCGCTGGCGCTGGTGGGTGGGTGTTTCCTCGCGCTGCCGTTGTCGGCGGCCGACGATCCGCCGCCCGGCGGTGGGGCGGCGGAGGCGCTGGGGATCGCCTTGTTTTCGCTGCCTTCGCTGTGCGTGTTCGTCGCGGTCGGGACGCTGCTCTGGCTCTACGTCCGGCGGGTACGCGCGCACCGGCGGCAGCGGCGCGGGGTGCCGGCCGCGACGCAGCTGTGGGAGCAGGGCTGGTTCTGCCACCGCTGCGGTGGCGTCTACTTCGCGGACGTCCGCTCCGAGCGGCTGCTGACGCCGGCGCACTTCCGGCAGCTGGTCGCGCGGGCCGGCGGGTACGAGCGTTAGGCGAGGACCGTCAGCGCGCCCGGGACGCAGGTGACCGTCACCGGCACGCTCCCCTGCGGCTCGCCGTCGGCGTAGGCCGGCCAGCTGTTGCCGGTCAGCGAGACCGAGCGGGCGCGCAGCGTCCGGACCGCCGGGTGCGTGAGGTGCTTGCCGGTGCGCAGGCCCGGCAGCATGCGGATCAGGCCGCGGCGGGTCACGTCGCCCACCACCGTCACGTCGAAGACGCCGTCCTCGGGGTCGGCCGTGGGGCAGATCGGGACGCCGCCGCCGTAGAAGCGGGTGTTGCCGACCGCCACCAGGGTCGCGTCGAGCTCCAGGCGTTCGCTGCCCGTGTCGACGACCACCGGGCGGGACCGGAACGCCGCGAGCTCGGCGAGGATCGCGACGTCGTAGCGGCGCGGCCCGGGCGGCCAGCGCAGCCGGTTGGCGCGTTCGTTCACGCTCGCGTCGAAGCCCGCGCACAGCACGGTCGCGAACCACGTCTGGCCGACGCGGCCGAGGTCGATTCGCCGCCGCGCGCCCGACTTCAACGCCGCCACCAGCGCGTCGACCGCGAGCAGCGGCTCGCCGGGGACGCCGAGGGCGCGGGCGAAGTCGTTGCCGGTGCCCGCCGGGACCAGGCCGAGCGCGACGTCGTGGTTCGCGCAGAACTGGACACCCTGGTGGGCGGCGCCGTCGCCGCCGAGGACGATCAGGACATCGAGGCCGGCGTCGTGGGACGTCCGCATCAGCTCGCGGGACTCTTCGACGGAGTTGGCGACCAGCACGTCGAGGCGGTCGACGGCGGTGCGCAGCCGCTCGGCGACGGTGTCCGCGATGCGGGCGGCCGCGCCGTGGCCCGACGCCGGGTGCACGGCGAGCGCGGCGTGGATCCCCACTACGTGATGTCGTCGGTGGTCGAACGGCCGCGGGAGGCGGCCGGGGTGGACGGCTCGTCGTCGATCGTGCTCGGCGTGTAGTCGAACGGCGCCGCTTCGTCGTCGTCGAGCTGGTCCCAGCCCTCGTCGGCGCGTTCGCGGTCCTTCTTGCGGTCGTGGATGCGCGCGAGCTGGATGGACAGCTCGAACAGCAGCGTCAGCGCGCCGGCCAGGCCGAGCATCGAGAACGGGTCCGAGCCCGGGGTGACGAAGGCGGCGAAGACGAACAGCCCGAACACGATGCCCCGGCGCCACCTCTTGAGCTGCCGGTACTTGACCACGCCGACGCGGTTGAGCATCACCACCAGCAGCGGGAGCTCGAAGCTGATCCCGAAGATGATCAGCAGCGACAGCATGAACGAGATGTACTTGTCCGCGGTCAGCGCGGTGATGAACTCTTCCTGCCCGAAGCCCATGAGCAGCTGCAGGGCGTGGGGGAAGAGCAGGTAGGCGAGCACGGCGCCGGCGGCGAACAGCACCGACGCGAACCCGACGAAGGTCAGCGCGTACTTGCGCTCCTTCGAGTACAAGCCGGGTGCGATGAACGCCCAGACCTGGTACAGCCACAGGGGCGAGAACAGCACGGCGCCGGCGGCGAGGCCGACCTTCAGCTGGATCATGAACGCCTCGAACGGCACGGTCTGCAGCAGCTGGCAGCCCTGGTAGCCGTTGAGCCGCCGGTTCGGCGGGATGGCGCAGTAGGGGTCCTTGACGATCTCGCCCAGCGACGGGATCGGGCCCACCTTGGTGCTGAACCAGAAGAAGCCCAGGATCCCGCCGACGACGACGGCGAGCAGCGCGAAGCCCAGGCGGCGGCGGAACTCGTAGATGTGCTCGATGAGCGTCATCGTGCCGTCGGGGTTGGTGCGACGGCTGCGCTTGCGCCGCTTCGACCGGCGGCTGGTGCCGTTACCGGAGGCGGGTTCCGCCACGGGATGTTCCGTTCTCGTCGGAGTCCGCCGGAGCGCGCCGGGCCGGCGCGCTCCGTGGACCAGGGACCGGGTGTGGCCCAGCCGTCAGCTGGCGTTCTTCTGCGGCTGGTCGGCCTGCTGCTTCTTCAGCTCGTCGAGCTGCCGCTGCAGGTCGGCGACCTGCTGGTCGGTCGCCGGCGCGGGGGCGGGCGTGGCCGGGATCTGCTTCGTCTCGACCGGCTCGGCGTCCTCGTGCGAAGTGCTCTTGTCGCCCGCGAGGTCCTTGGTCTCGGCCTTGAAGATCTTCATGGACTTGCCGATCGACCGGGCCGCATCGGGAAGCCGCTTGGCCCCGAACAGCAGCACGACGAGCAGCACCAAGATGATCAAATGCCATCCTTGCAATCCGTTGGCGAACAAGATGGCCTCCTATCTGCGTCTGGTAGGGATGTTACTGGTTTTCGGTCCGGTGGCGGCGCTGCGCGAACGCGACGCGCAATGCCGCCGACCGGGCGCGGATCAGCCCCGCCCGGTCCTGGGTGTTCGTAGCCACCATGCTCGCGGTCTGCTTGAACCCACGCAAGGCCTTGGCGGTCCGCACCAGCAGGACGACGAGCAGCAGCAGGCCGATCGCGGCGAGCACGACGGTGGGCAGGTACGGCACGTCGATCACCCTAGTGGTCGCAGGTTGACGGAAGGTGACGGGCTCGGGCCACCGCGTCGGCCGCGCGGCGTCCGACGTCGGACGCGAGGTCGGCCGGGCTCTCGACCAGCGCTTCTCCGCCCAACCCCAGCACGAGCCGCACCATCCAGGACTGGTCGGCGTAGCGCATCCGGATCCGCAGGCGGCCGCCGTCGAGCTCGTCGAGTTCCTCGCAGGGGTAGTACTCGGCTACCCAGCGCGCGTCCGGGTCGAGGACCAGCACCGCCTCCCGCTGGTCGGGACGCTCGCGGAAGACTCCCTCGGAGATGTCGGTCGGATGGGCGTGCGCCGGCGGGCGCGACGGCTCGTCGAGGACCGTCAGGTCGTCGATCCGGTCGAGCCGGAACAGCCGGACGCCCTCGGCGCGGCGGCACCAGGCCTCGAGGTAGCCGACCGCCTGGACGATCAGCAGCCGCATCGGGTCGACCGTGCGCTCGGTGATCTGGTCCTTGGACGCGGTGTAGTAGCGGATCCGCAGCGCCCGCCCGTCCCGCAGCGCCCGGGCGACCTCCTCCCGGGTCCGGGCGGTCTTCTTGCCCTCGCGCACCCCGCCGCCGACGACCACGCCGGCCGGCTGGGCCTGCCCGGCCGCGACCTCGATCTTGGCGATGGAGCGGCGGACGGCGTCGCCGTCGAGCACGCCCGGCGTCTCGGCCAGCGCCCGCAGCGCGACCAGCAGGGCCGTGGCCTCGCCGCCGGTGAGCCGCAGCGGACGGTTCATCCCGGCGTCGTGGGTGACGACGATCGTGTCGCCTTCGAAGGACAGGTCGATCAGGTCGCCGGGCCCGTAGCCCGGCAGGCCGCACATCCACAGCAGCTCGAGATCCTTGCGCAGCTGCTTCGGCGTGACGTCGAAGTCGTGCGCCGCGTCGTCGATGCGGACGCCGGGACGCGCCAGCAGGTAGGGCACCAGGGCGAGCAGCCGCGGCATCCGGTCGGTCGACCCGCTCACCGGCCGCTCCCCTGCCGGGCCACGACGGCTTCGAGCCGGTCCTGGACGGTCTTGGCCAGCACGTCGGGCTCGAGCACGACGACGTCGGGGCCCTGCGCGGTGATCCAGTCGGCCGCCGACTCCGGGAAGTAGAGCCCGATCTCGACGAGGTCGCCCTCTTCGCCGTCGATCGTGGACCGGCCGATGACGGTCCCGCGCCGGCGGACCCCGGCGGCGCGGCCGTCGGCGACCCAGAGGCGCGCGGTGGTGACCGGGGCCGGTTCGGACTCCCCCGTCACGGACACGAGCTTGAGCAGGTTGACGCCTTCGGGCCGCTGCACCTCGCCGGGCTTGCCGACCGGCCGGACCTGGCCGGTGACGCGGGAGAGCCGGAAGCAGCGGGTGGCGCCGCGGTCGCGGTCGTGGCCGACGACGTACCAGCGGGCCTTCCACGACACGACGCCCCACGGCTCGAGCGTGCGCATGATGCGCTCCGGGGAGCCGCTGCGGCGGTACTCGAAGCGGACGGCCTGGCCGTTCTGCACCGCGGCCAGCAGCGGGCCGAACGCCGGTTCGGCGCGCACCCGCGGCTCGACGACCGTCGGCGCCTGGTCGTCGACCTCCAGGCCGGCGGCGCGCAGCTTCACCAGCGCGCCCTGCGCCTGCCCGGTCAGCTCCGGGGAGTCCCACAGACGGGACGCCAGCGCGACGGCGGCGGCTTCGTCGGGCGCGAGGTCGATCTCGCCGAGTTCGTAGTCGCGGCGGGCGATGCGGTAGCCCTCGATGGCGTCGAAGGCGGAGTTGCGGCCGGTCTCCAGCGGGATGCCGAGCTCGCGCAGCTCGGTCTTGTCCCGCTCGAACATCCGGAAGTAGGCGTCGTCGCTGGCCGCGTCGCCGTAGCCGGGCACGATGCCGCGGATCCGCTCGGCAGTGAGGTACTGCCGGGTGGACAGGAGGGCCAGCACCAGATTGACCAGCCGTTCGGCGCGTGCGGTGGACACCCGGTAGAGCCTAGCCCGCGCCGCCCGGCCCGATCGTGAGGTCCGGGGTGCGCGCGTCGTAATCGGCCCGGGCGGTGCGCACGGCGTCGAAGTTCGCCTCGGCCCGGCCCTTGAAGCCCGCCATCGGCGCGCGGAGGCTTTCCTCCAGCGGCGTAAGGGAATAGTCGACGCGGACGGGCACCGACGGGGTCACTTCACGGCTGACGAGCCGTCGCGTTCGAGCCCTCGCCGGGTCTGGGTGACATCTTCTGGCCGACCCCGGCGATGCGCCGCGAAAGGTCGCTGTAACGCCGCGGCCCGTCACCGAGCGCGACGAGGATCGGGCTGACCCCCTGGCCGGCGATCTCGTCGAGGAGCTTCCGGGTGGGGCAGGCAGCCAGGTAGGCGGCGTTGTCGGCCTGCCCGAGTCTCGGCTCGCCGAGCCGGCCGGGATCTTCCCCCGCGCGTCGCAGATGTGCTGACGCCGGGAATCCTCCCTAGCCTGGGCGGCATGGATGATCGCGTTCTCCTCATCACCGGTGCCTCGCGCGGCCTGGGCGCCGCGACCGCGCGGCTGGCCGCCGCCTCCGGGTTCAAGGTCGCTCTCGTGGCCCGCAAGGCCGCATCCGTCACCGCCCTCGCCGACGAGCTCGGCGAAGACCGGGCGATCGCGCTCGGCGCCGACGTCGGCGACTGGCCCGCCATCTCGGGCGCCGTCACCAAGGCCGTCGAGCGGTTCGGGCGGCTCGACGCGGCCTTCGCCAACGCCGGGATCGGCGTCGGGACCTCGTTCTTCGGCGACGACGACCCCGACCCGCGGGAGTGGGAGCCGATGGTGCGCACCAACGTCCTCGGCGCGGCCTACACCGCCCGCGCGGCCCTGCCCGCGCTGAAGGAGTCGGCCGGGCACCTGCTGATCACCGGCTCGGTCGCCGGCCGCTACATCCGCAAGGCCAGCCTGTACTCGGTGACGAAGTGGGCCGTGACGGGGATGGCCGGCGCGATCCGCGAAGAGGCCGTCGGCACCGGCGTGCGGGTCACGCTGATCAACCCCGGTATGACCGCCACCGACATCCTCAGCGACGCGCAGCGCAAGCAGCCCAACCTGCACGCGGACGACATCGCCCGCGCGGTGCTCTACGCGCTGTCGCAGCCGCCGTCGGTGGACGTCAACGAGATCATGGTCCGGCCGACCGGCCAGGCCCTCTAGCGGCTCAGGCGGGCGACGCGGCCGGCGGCGCCCGAAGCCCAGCACGCCGGGCCGGCGCAGTCCACGCTGTCGAAGCTGCCGGTGTCGAACGGCGTCCAGTGCCGGCCGCCGTCCGGGCTGTAGTCGCTGCCGCCCGGGCCGACGGCGAGCACGGCGCCGCCGCGCCAGGCCAGCCCGGAGCGGTACCCGGCCGGGTACTGCCCCGGGGTGCGCCAGGTGCGGCCGCGGTCCTTCGTCAGCGCGACGGCCGGGCCCGGCGTCGTCGGGTTCGCGTAGTCGCCACCGATCGCCACGCCCTGGTCCGGGCTGCGGAAGGCGACCGCGAACACGCCGGCGGACGGGCTGCTCGGCAACGGCGTGTCGGACGCCGTCCAGTGGCGGCCGCCGTCCCCGGAGTGCAGGACGCGGGCGGTCGCGCCGCCGCCGGTCGCGAGCCAGGCGTCGAACGGCCCCGCCGTCGTGACGCACTGCCCGCTGGCCGCGAACCCGGCCTCGCCGGGCAACGCGGGCGGGAAGCCGCTCTCGGGGACCGGCCGCCAGCTGCGGCCGCCGTCGAAGGTGGCTTGCACGCGGAAGCGGCCGTCCACGGGGTCGCTCATCGCGAGCCCGCGCCACGGGTCGAAGAAGGCGAGGCAGTCGTAGAACGCGGCCGCGTCGGTGTTCTGGAAGGTCTGGCGCCAGTGCGCGCCGCCGTCGTCGGTCCGGTAGACGCGTGAGTCGGTGCCGGGGCCGATCGAGAGGATCACGGCGTGCGCGGCATCGAAGGCCTCGATGTCGCGGAACTGGAGCGTGCCGGTGCCGGGCGGGCCGACGGACTTCCAGGTCGCCCCGCCGTCGGTGGTGCGCAGGACGGTGCCCTGGGTGCCGCTGACCCACGCGACGCGGGCGCTGACCGCGGACAGCCCGCGGAACTGCGCGGTGACGCCGGTGGGGGTCAGCTCCCACTGGGGCGGGTGCTCCCCCGCCGACGCCGGTGCCGCGACGGAGAGCAGCAGGGCGAGCACGAGCAGCACGACACGCATGCGGCGATCCTGCCGCACCCGTCGCGCGACTTTCGTCGGGAACGCCGAAGGGGGACGTCCGGTGCGGACGTCCCCCTTCGGCGATCCGGGTCAGAGCGAGCTGATCAGGCGTTCCACGCGCTCGTCGACCGAGCGGAACGGGTCCTTGCACAGGACCGTGCGCTGGGCCTGGTCGTTCAGCTTCAGGTGCACCCAGTCGACCGTGAAGTCGCGGCCCGCGGCCTGGGCGGCGGCGATGAAGTCGCCGCGCAGCTTCGCGCGGGTCGTCTGGGGCGGGGTGTCCTTGGCGGCCTCGATCTCGCCGTCGTCGGTGACCCGGCGGACCAGGCCCTTGCGCTGGAGCAGGTCGAAGATGCCCCGGCCGCGACGGATGTCGTGGTAGGCCAGGTCGAGCTGCGCGATGCGCGGGCTGGACAGGTCCAGGTCGTGCTTGTGCCGGTAGCGCTCGACCAGCCGGTGCTTGATCGCCCAGTCGATCTCGGTGTCGATCTTGCCGAAGTCCTGCTGCTCGACCGCGTCCAGCGCCCGGCCCCACAGCTCGACGACGCGCTCGTTCGCCGGGGTCGTGCCGTTCTCCTTGAGGTGCTGGATCGCGCGGGCGTGGTACTCCCGCTGGATGTCCAGCGCCGACGCCTCGCGGCCGCCCGCCAGGCGCACCTGGCGGCGGCCGGTGAGGTCGTGGCTGATCTCGCGGATCGCCCGGATCGGGTTGTCGAGGGTGAAGTCGCGGAACTGGACGCCGGCTTCGATCATTTCGAGCACGAGGTTCGCGGAGCCGACCTTGAGCATGGTCGTCGGCTCGGCCATGTTCGAGTCGCCCACGATGACGTGCAGGCGCCGGTAGCGCTCGGCGTCCGCGTGCGGCTCGTCGCGGGTGTTGATGATGGGCCGCGAGCGGGTCGTCGCGCTCGAGACGCCCTCCCAGATGTGCTCCGCGCGCTGGGACAGGCAGTAGACCGCGCCACGCGGGGTCTGCAGGACCTTGCCCGCACCGCAGATGAGCTGCCGGGTCACCAGGAACGGCAGCAGCACGTCGGCGATCCGGGAGAACTCGCCCGCGCGGGTCACCAGGTAGTTCTCGTGACAGCCGTAGGAGTTGCCCGCGGAGTCGGTGTTGTTCTTGAACAGGAAGATGTCGCCGCCGATGCCCTCGTCGGCCAGCCGCCGCTCGGCGTCGACCAGCAGGTCCTCGAGGATCCGCTCGCCTGCCTTGTCGTGCGTCACCAGCTGGACGAGGTCGTCACATTCGGCCGTCGCGTACTCGGGGTGCGAGCCGACGTCCAGGTAGAGCCGGGAGCCGTTCGACAGGAAGACGTTCGATGAGCGTCCCCACGAGACGACTCGCCGGAACAGGTAGCGCGCCACCTCGTCGGGCGAGAGCCTGCGCTGTCCGTGGAAGGTGCACGTGACCCCGAACTCGGTCTCGATGCCAAAGATCCGCCGCTGCATCCCCCCAGAGTAGGCGCTGCACCCCGGTCGACGGTGGGCCGTTCGGGCGTCGACACGCCCCCGGTATGCCACAGACGGTGAAAACTCCCCGATTCAGGCACGATTGGAGCACTGCTCTTGACGACTTGGGGAAGGCGACTCCTTGACACACCAGCTCATCCGGGCCTTCCGGCGGGTCGGGCGTACCGACCGCGCCCTCATGCGGCGCAGCGCCGCCCTCCCGGCCACGAAAGCCGACGACGCGCTGATGGCGCTGTCGAGATCGGCGAACAAGTCGCGGCTCTGGTGGGGCGTCGCGGCGCTGCTGGCGGCCCGGAAGGGCGAGACCCGGCGCGGCGCGCTGCGCGGGGTCGTGGCGATCGCCGGGGCCAGCGCGGCGGCGAACCTGATCGGCAAGCCGCTGTTCCCCCGCCGCCGCCCGGCGGAGGAGGAGACGCCGATGCGCCGCCGCCTGCGGAAACGCCCGACGTCGTCGTCGTTCCCGTCGGGCCACTCGGCCTCCGCGGCGGCCTTCGCGACGGCCGTGGCGATGGAGTCGCCGCGCGCCGGCCTCGCCGTCGCGCCGCTCGCGCTGGCCGTCGCCTACTCCCGCGTCCACACCGGCGTCCACTGGCCCTCCGACGTGGGCGTCGGCCTGGGCATCGGGGTCGGCGTCGGCCTCGCGACGCGGCACTGGTGGCCGCTGCACGACGACGTCCCCGGCCGCACGGCCCACGACGCGGACGCGCCGGAGATGGTCGACGGCGACGACATGCTCGTGCTGGTCAACCCGAAGTCCGGGATCGACGGCCAGGACCCGACCGACGAGGCCCGCTACGCCTGGCCCAAGGCCGAAATTCTCTACCCGGACCCCGACCGGGACCTGCGCGCCCAGCTCGAAGCCGAGATCGACGCCCGCGGGACGGTCCGCGCCCTCGGAGTCGCGGGCGGCGACGGCACCGTCGCCGCGGTCGCGTCGGTCGCCGCCGAACGCGACCTGCCGCTCGCGCTGATCCCGGCGGGGACGCTCAACCACTTCGCGCGCGACATCGGCGTCAGCTCGATGCCCGACGCCGACGCGGCCACCGAGCTCGGCAACGCCGTCGGCATCGACCTGGGCGAGGTCGAGATCGACGGCGGCGACGGCGCCGCGCACCGCTGGTTCGTCAACACCGCCAGCCTCGGCGGCTACCCGGAAATGGTGCGCCTGCGGGAGAAGCTGCAGGAAAAGCACCCCAAGTGGCCCTCGGCCGCGATCGCGCTGGCCCGGACGCTTCGGCACGCCAAGCCGCTGACCGTGCGGCTCAACGGCAAGCGCACCCAGGTCTGGCTGCTGTTCGTCGGCAACGGCACGTACGCGCCGAAGGGCTTCGCGCCCAGCCGGCGGCCCGCGCTCGACACCGGCCTGCTCGACGTCCGCTACCTGCGCGCCGACCTGCCGTACTCGCGAGCCCGGTTCCTGCTGGCGATGGTCACCCGCAGCCTTGCGGCCAGCCACGTCTACCACGAGCTCGACGTGGCCGAGCTGGACGTCGAGCTGCTGGACGGCCACCGGCGCGTCGCCACCGACGGCGAGGTCGGCCCGCTCGGCAACCGGTTCCGGTTCCGGTCCTGCCCCAGTGCGCTGACCATCTACCGCCTTTGAGTGCTCTTTACTTTCTCTCAACGAACCCTCAGCATCCCCTGGATAGCGTCTTGATCGAGATGCGGGCGATCCTGCCCGCGATCAGGGGACGAGCGGGGAGCAGATGGACGGGCACGGCCTGGCGAGCGGCATCCACCGGGCCGCCACCGACCCGGTGCTGCCCGGTGACATCACCGCCCGCGCCCGCGACATCGGCCCGTTCGAGTCCCCGCTCATCTGGCTCGCGCTCGCTTCGGCCGCCGTCGCGGTCCTCGCCGCCGTCGTCGCGCTGTGGCGCCGGCGCCGGATGCGCCGCTGGGGCTTCACCGCCTTCGGCGTCCTGCTGCTGCTCGCGGCGGTCACTGCCCTGAACAGCTACGTCGGGTACGTGCGGACCTCCGACGACCTCGCGCGCCTGCTCCAGAAGGGCCCCGGTGTCGTCAACCTCGCCGGCCGCCTGCTCGACGACGACAAGGAAGCGCCGTCCGCGCCGCGCCCCGGCGCGGGCACCGCGGCGGCGGGCCAGCGCATCGACGTCGTGAACCTGCCCGATCCCGCGCACGGCGTCCCGTCCGGCAGCACCTACGTCGTCCTGCCGCCCGGCTACGACGCGAAGGCGGCCCGCCGCTACCCCGTCGTCTACCTCATGCACGGCTACCCGTTCGGCGGCCCCCGCGACTGGCTGACCTCCGGCGACGCCCCGGGGACGTTGCTCGCCCTGCAACGCGCCGCCGTCATCGAGCCGATGATCGTGGTCAGCGTCGACCTGACCGCCGGGAATCCGCCCACCGACTGGGAATGCCTCGACGTCCCCGGCGGCCCGCAGCTGGAGACCTACCTCACGCACACGGTGGTCCCGGCGATCGACCAGCGGTACCGCACCCTCGCCGACCGCGGCCACCGGGCGCTGGGCGGCATGTCCGGCGGCGGCTTCGGAGCGCTCAACATCGGGCTGCACCACGTCGACGAGTTCGGCACGCTGCTGATCGCCCTCCCCTACGACGACCTCAACGATTCGGTCGGCGTCCTCGACGGCAACCGGGCCGCCATCGCCGCGAACACCCCGCGCCGCTACCTCCCGACGATGCACTTCACGGCGCCGATCTCGGTGATGCTCGCGGTCGGCACCGGCGCACCCACGGACGTCACCACGGCCCACCGGATCGCCGACGCCCTGCACGCCCGCGGCCAGGACGCGGTGGTCCACGCGGAGCGGGGGTTCAACCACACGTGGCACACGGCCCGGGCGACGCTGCCGTACCTGCTGGCCTTCGCCGACCAGAACTTCCGCGCCTCGCCTGCGACATCGTGAAATCCGGTTGCCGCGTCCGGGACCCTGAAGCATGGACCTCGCGACGCACTACGCCACCGGCCCCGCCGAGGACGACCGGCTGACCCGCACCCCGCACGGCCGCCTGGAGCACCTGCGCACCCGCGAACTGCTCCGGCGGCACCTGACCGAGGGCGACCGCGTCCTCGACGTCGGCGGAGGCACGGGCGGCCACGCGGCCTGGCTGGCCGCCGAAGGGCACCCGGTGCACTTGGTCGACGTCGTCCCGGCCCACGTCGCCCGGGCCGCCACGCGGCCCGGCGTCACGGCTTCGGTCGGCGACGCCCGGAGCCTCGACGCGGCCGACGCGTCCCACGACGTCGTCCTGCTGCTCGGCCCGCTCTACCACCTGGTCGACGCCGGCGACCGCGCCCGCGCGCTGGCCGAGGCCCGGCGCGTACTGCGTCCGGGTGGCCTGCTCGCGGCGGCGGGGATCAGCCGCTACCTCTCCCTGCTGGAAACCGGTGCGGCCGGCACGCTCACGTCCGGTCTCGGCGACCGGGTTCGCGCGGTGATCGAGACCGGCGCGTACGACGGCCACGTCGGCTTCGTCCCGACGCACTGGCACACCGCCACCGAACTCCACGACGAAGTCACCACCGCCGGCTTCACGGACACCGCGGTCTTCGGTGTCGAAGGCCCTTCGTGGCCCGCACTCGACGCCGCCGGACTCGCTCGCTTCGACCAGCTCGTCGAACCGGCCCTGCGGGCCGCGCGGATCGTCGAGCGGGACCCGGCCCTCATCGGCGCCAGCGCGCACCTGCTCGCCGTCGCCCGGCGGCCCGCATGACGACGGCGGGAGCGCGGTCATCGACCACGCCCCCGCCGTCGCAGGTGCGCTATTCGCTGTCCGGCTTGGCTTCCGGCTCCTCGCGCTGCGGGTCCGGGACCGGCAGCAGCGAGTCCAGCACCGTGCCCGTCAGGCGGCGGAACGAGCGGCGCGGGCGGTCGCGGTCCAGCACCGCCACCTCCAGCTTGATCGGGTCGGCCTCGCCGTTCCCGTTCGCCGAAGCCGACGAGGAAGCCGACGAAGAACCCGCGGACGACGTCGAGGAGGTCGACGGCTGGATCGGCGTGCGCAGCGCGGCCACCGCCACGCCCAGCGCCGCCTGCAGGTCCAGGCCGTCCTCGAACGTTTCCTTCAGCTTCGCCGCGATCTTCTCGTTCTGGCCGCCCATCACCACGTACTGCGGCTCGTCGAAGATCGACCCGTCGTAGGTCAGCCGGTACAGCTGGTCCTCCGCCGCGCTCGCCCCGACCTCCGCCACGCAGACCTCCACCTCGAACGGTTTCAGCTGCTCGGTGAAGATGCTGCCCAGCGTCGCCGCGTAGGCGTTCGCCAGCGCCCGGGCGCTCACGTCACGCCGGTCGTACTGGTAGCCCTTGAGGTCCGCGTGCCGGATCCCCGCCACGCGCAGGTTCTCGAACTCGCTGTAGCGCCCGACGGCGGCGAACCCGATCCGGTCGTAGATCTCGGACACCTTGTGCAGGGTCGCCGACGGGTTCTCCGCCACGAACAGCACGCCGCCCGCGTACTTCAGCACCACCACGCTCCGGCCGCGCGCGATGCCCTTGCGCGCCAGCTCGGAACGCTCCCGCATCAGCTGCTCGGGAGAGGCATACAACGGCATCGTCACGGTGTGCGCTCCACGTCTGTCTGTGTTCCAACGTTCACTGGTTCAGCCCCGCGTCAGGAGAGCCGGCTCTGGTGGCGCTCGATCCGCCCCGCCACCACGGCTTCCGCGACCGCCGCGGTCTCCGACTCCGGCAGCTGCACGGCGCCGTGCTCCGCGGTGATCGTCACGACGCTCGGGAAGATCCGGCGCACCAGGTCCGGGCCGCCGGACGCGGTGTCGTCGTCGGCCGCGTCGTACAGCGCCTCGACCGCGACGCGGATCGCGCCTTCGACGTCGGCGTCCGGGTCGTGCAGCTTCTTCAGCGCGGATTTCGCGAACAGCGAACCCGAGCCGATGCCCGCGTAGCCGCCGTTCTCCTCGTACCGCCCGCCCGCGGCGTCGTACGAGACGATCCGGCCGGCGTGCTTGGCGTCCTCGGCCTCGAGGTCGTAGCCCACGAACAACGGGATCGCCGCCAGCCCGGCCATCGCCATCTCGAGGTTGCCCTTGACCATCCCGGCCAGCTTGTTCGTCTTGCCGTCCAGCGACAGCGAAACGCCCTCGATCTTCTCGTAGTGCGCCAGCTCCACCGCGTACAGCCGCACCATCTCCACGGCCAGGCCCGCGGTGCCCGCGATGCCCACGGCCGAGTACTCGTCGGTGACGTGCACCTTCTCGATGTCCCGGCTCGCGATCAGGTTCCCCGACGTCGCCCGCCGGTCGCCCGCGATCAGCACGCCGCCCGCGAAGGTGCAGGCGACGATCGTCGTCCCGTGCGGTACGCCCAGCTCCGCCACGCCCGGCGACACCTTCCGCTGGGGGAGCAGCTCAGGCGCCTGCTCGCGCAGGAAGTCCGAAAACGACGACGTCGCCGACGAGAAGTACGCGGCCGGCAGCGCGGGACCCGAGATGCCCCTGGTGTTGTCCATACGTGCTCAAAAATCCCATCTGTGCGGGCCGCGACCCCGCGCCCGGCGACCGCACCCGGTCACCACCGCGCGAGGCCCCGGCCGCCGGCTGAACGGTCGGCAAGGGCGCAGCGCCCGAGCGGCTTACTCGCCGCCCTTCTGCACGTAGGCCCGGACGAAGTCCTCGGCGTTCTCCTCGAGCACGTCGTCGATCTCGTCCAGGATCGTGTCCACGTCCTCGCCGAGCTTTTCGCGCCGCTCCTGACCCGCCGCGCCGGTGTCGTCGAACTCCTCGTCGGAGTCACCACCGCCGTGCTTTTCGATCTTTTCCTGGGCCATCTCGCCTCCCGGTGTGGCTGATGTTTCCTAGCCTACCCAGCGGCCCCGACATTCGGGGTCACGCCGCGATCGCTGGTGCGTCCCGCCTAGTCCGAACCGGTGAGCGCCTCCACCAGGTCCTCCGCCGTCGCCGACTCGTCCAGCAGCTTGCCGACGTGCGCCTTCGTCCCGCGCAGGGGCTCCAGGGTCGGGATCCGCACCAGCGACTCCTTGCCCACGTCGAAGATGACCGAATCCCAGGACGCCGCCGCGATCGACGTCGCGTACTTCTCCAGCGCCCGGCCCCGGAAGTAGGCCCGCGTGTCCGACGGCGGCGTCGTCACCGCGGCCAGCACCTCGTCCTCCGACACCAGGCGCTTCATCGAGCCGCGCGTGACGAGCCGGTTGTACAGGCCCTTCGCCAGCCGCACGTCCGAATACTGCAGGTCGACCAGGCGCAGCCGCGGCGCGCCCCAGGCCAGGTTGTCCCGCTGGCGGTAGCCCTCCAGCAGGCGCAGCTTCGCCGGCCAGTCCAGCCGGTCCGCGCACTCCTGCGGGTCGCGCGCCAGCGCGTCCAGGACCTCGCCCCAGACCCGCAGGACCTCCTTCGACGCCTGGTCCGCGCCCGTGCGCTCCAGGTTCTGCGAGGCGATCTCGTGGTAGGCGAACTGCAGGTCCAGCGCGGTGTACTTCTTCCCGTTCGCCAGCGCCACCTGCGCCTTCAGCGTCGGGTCGTGGCTGATCTGGTGCACCGCGCGCACCGGCTCGTCCAGCTTCAGGTCGTCGAACCGGATGCCCGACTCGATCAGGTCCAGCACCAGCGCCGTCGTCCCGACCTTGAGGTACGTCGAGTACTCCGACATGTTCGCGTCCCCGATGATGACGTGCAGCCGGCGGTACTTGTCCGCGTCCGCGTGCGGCTCGTCGCGGGTGTTGATGATCCCGCGCTTCAGCGTCGTCTCCAGGCCGACCTCGACCTCGATGTAGTCCGCACGCTGGGAGAGCTGGAACCCGGCTTCCTCGCTCTGCTGGCCGATGCCGACGCGCCCGGAGCCGGTCACCACCTGCCGCGACACGAAGAACGGGGTCAGCCCGGCGATGATCGCGGTGAACGGCGTCGACCGCGCGCACAGGTAGTTCTCGTGCGTGCCGTAGCTCGCGCCCTTGCCGTCGACGTTGTTCTTGTACAGCTGCAGCTGTGGCTGGCCCGGGACGGACGCCGCCTTGAGCGCGGCCTCCTCCATCACCCGCTCGCCCGCCTTGTCCCAGATGACGGCGTCGCGCGCGTTCGTCACCTCGGGCGCCGAGTACTCCGGGTGCGCGTGGTCGACGTACAGCCGCGCGCCGTTGGTCAGGATGACGTTGGCCGCGCCGAGGTCCTCGACGTCCGGGTCGTGCCCCGGGCCGCCGGGACCGGTCAGGTCGAACCCGCGCGCGTCGCGCAGCGGGGACTCGACCTCGTAGTCCCACCGCGCCCGCCGGGCGCGCGGGATGTCGGCCGCCGCCGCGTAGGCCAGCACGACCTGGGTGGAGGTGAGTACCGGGTTCGCCGTCGCGTCGCCCGGCACGGAGATGCCGTACTCGACTTCGGTTCCCATGATCCGCCGCATGTCCACCACCCTACGGGGTCCTCCTAGTGGAACGATGCACCCATGCCAGGCAGTGACGAACTCGTTGCGCTCTATGACCAGGGCGGCTCCGTCGTCGGCACGACCACCCGCGGCCGGGTCCGCGCCGGGGCCCGGTGGCACGCCGTCGGCGTCGTGCTGGTCCGTTCGGGTGACGGGAAGGCCGTCTACGTGCACCTGCGCACCGCGGTGAAGGACGTGTTCCCGTCGACCTGGGACTGCTGGGCGGGGGGCGTCGTCGCGGCGGGCGAGACCCCGGCCGAGTGCGCCCGCCGGGAGCTGGCCGAAGAGCTCGGCGTCCACGGGGGTGGAACTCGTCCCGCTGTTCACCAAGGTCTACGACGACGGCCGCAACCGCTGCCACAACTTCGCCTTCGAGGTCCGCTGGGACGGCCCGATCCGCCACCAGGCCGAAGAGATCGTCGAAGGCCGCTGGATCCCGCTGGAAGACCTCCGGGCCTGGGTCGACGACCCCGCGCCCGAGCTGCCCTTCATCCCCGACGGCCGCGAAGGCGCCCAGGAGTGGTTTCGCCGCTACGGCTGAGCGGTGAGCTTCGCGGTCATGGCGGGTAGCAGCCGCTTCGCCGCGTCCACGGCTCGCGTCTCGGTGCTCGCCGAGACGGTCAGCCCGGAGACGAGCTTTCCCTTCGCCAGCAACACCGTGCAGGTCTTGCCTTCGCACCAGGCTCGCTGGCGGTCCACCCCGGCCTGCGCCGGGACGCTCACCGTCTTGCCCGCGCAGTCCGCCTCCGCGACGACCTCCGCGGCCGACGCGTCCGGGTACGCCGCCACGCGGTGGCGCAGCATCGAACCGCTGGGGTAGCGCCAGCTCGCGGTCCGGCTGCTCGCCGACGTGACGTCGGCGAGGCACCCCGAAGCCTCGCCCGAACCCTGCTGCACGCCTTCTTCGGCGACGTCGGCATCGGACAGCAGCGCCCGCTCGGCGAGCAGTCCGAGATCGGGTGCGGCCGGCGTGACCGGGGCGGCCTTCGCCGGGCTCACGGGAGCTTCCGTAGCGACCGGGGCCGAAGACGTGGGAACCGGATCGTCGTAGTACGTCTCGAGGTTGTTCGGGTCGGGACCGTCGCAGGCCGTGAGACCCGCCAACGCGACCGCGGCCAGGGCGACCACCTGCCGATGACGCACTTGCTCCGGCCTCCTGTCGTCCGCTGGTGCCTGCGAAGGGTAGTGCAGCCGCTCAGTCCCACGCCAAGGAGGACCGGTGTCGCCAGTACGCTGCGGGTTCTTCCGCCAGCCCGGCCAGCGCGTCCCGGTCCGCGTCGCCCAGTTCCAGCGTCGTCGCCCGCAGGTTCGCCTCGAGCTGGGCCGGGCTCGCCGGGCCGAGCACCGCCCGGTCGGCCCAGTCCAGCGCCAGCACCGCCGCGACGGCGACCGCGTCCGGCCCGGTGCCGTGCGCCGCCGCGATGTCGCGGACGGTCTTCGGCGCCTCGACCGCGAGCCGGCCGTTGGCCAGGGTTTCCTTGACCAGCACGCGCTTCCCGGCCGCGTGCGCCGCGGCGAGCGCCGGCCCGGCGGACGGTTCCAAGACGTTCCACGTCGACTGCACCGCCGAGAACACCGGCCGCCCGGCCACTTCCAGCGCGAACGCGCGCTCGATCGCGTCCGCCTGGGCGGGCCCGGACGTCGAGAACCCGACCGCGACGCCGTTGGCGGCCAGCTCGGCCAGCGCTTCGATCAGCGGCTCGTCGGTGAACAAGGGACTGTCCACAGTGAGCGAATGCACCTGGTACAGCCCGACCCGATCCCCCAGCAGCGCCAGGGTTTCCGCCCACTGCGCGGCGAACCGCGCCGCCGAGTGCTCCTTCACCTCGTGCACGTCGGCGTCGAGCCGCCAGTCCCCCACGTACGCGTAGCCCCACTTGCTCGACACCTCGACGTCGGCGTGCGCACGTTCGGCGAGCCAGCCGGCCAGGAACTCCTCCGAGCGCCCGTAGGACCGGGCGACGTCGACGTGCCGCACCCCCGCGGCGTAGGCGTCGTCGAGCACCGCGAAAGTCGCCGCACGCATCGACTCGACGTCCCGCTCCGGCGGCAGCGCGCCGTCGCGGCCCAGGTTGATGTAGGCGGGGCGGCCCAGCGCGGCGAGGCCGAGCGCGACGCGGTCCACGGGCGCGCTCACGCCGTCTGCTTGTGGCGGAGGATGGCCAGCCACTGGTCGGCGTTCTGCGCCTGGCGGTGCAGCTTCTCCAGGCGCGCGGCCGGGGCTCGGACGTACCCCTTGCCGAACACGGGCGCGATCTGCCGGAGGCTCGCGCCGCCTTCCCGGGCGGCCAGCAGCGCCCAGTCGGACGCGTCGGCGCAGGCAGCGGACGCGCGGCGCAGCTCACCCAGGATGTCGATGAGCTCCTGGGCGCTCACCTCCCCCGACTGGACGGCGGCCGCCGTCGTCTCCAGCCAGGCCAGGACGTCGGACTCGGTGATCGGCGCGCGCGGCCGGGCGTGTTCTTCGCTCACAGCCGGTGAGTATAGGTCGTTATACGTCGATATACTCGGCTTCAGCCATGACGACACGCACCGAATCCCAGCCGGACGTCGAGCAGCTGCTCGACGTGTTCAAGGCGCTCGCGAACCCCGTGCGGCTGCAGGTGCTGCGGTGGCTGCGGGAGCCCGAGCGGCACTTCCCGGTGGAGCGGGCCATCGCCGACCCGGTGGCGGTCGGCGTGTGCGTCAGCCACATCCAGGAGAAGCTGGGCCTCGCGCAGTCGACCGTGTCGGCCTACATGGCGTCGCTGCAGCGGGCCGGCCTGGTGCGCGCGACCCGCGTCGGCAAGTGGACGCACTACAAGCGCGACGAAGCGCGGATCGCGGAGTTCGTGGCCGCGCTCGGCCACGAACTCTGATCTCTCCCCTCCCCTGCGGTGGCGAGCAGCCGGTTGACTCATATCGTGATTCTGCGATACTTCGATCCATGTACACGCTCGAGGGCATGCGGCTCGGCCGCTACGGGATCTGGACGTTCGACTTCGAGGACCAGCCGGCCGGCCTGATCCGCGACTCCGTGCAGGAGCTGGAAGAACTCGGCTGGCCCGCCGTGTGGATCCCGGAGAGCGAGGGCCGCGAAGCCCTGACCCACGCCGGGTTCCTGCTGTCGGCCACCGAGCGCCTCACCGTCGTCAACGGGATCGCGCAGATCTGGTCGCGGGCACCGCAGTGGACCTTCGGCGCAGCCCTGCTGCTGGCCGACGCCTACCCCGACCGCCACCTGCTCGGGCTCGGCTTCGGAGCCGGGAAGCCCGGCGCCAAGCCGCTTCCGGCGATGAACGACTACCTCGACGCTCTGGACGCCGTCGCGAGGGTCAATCCCGAGCCGCGGGCGCCGGTCCGGCGCCTGCTCGCCGCGTACGGCCCGAAGATGCTGGCGCTGGCCCGAGACCGGTCGGCGGGCGCGCACACCTACCACGTGACACCCGAGCACACCGCCCAGGCGCGGGAAATCCTGGGCGCCGGCCCGTTCCTCGGCGTCGAGCACGCCGTGCTCTTCGAAACCGACCCGGCCCGGGCGCGGGAAATCGCCCGCACCCACCTGCACACGTACCTCACGTCGAAGTACAACGTCGCCAAGTTCCGGCGGCTCGGCTACAGCGAAGCGGACATCGACGGCGGCCGCGGCAGCAACCGGCTCGTCGACGACCTCGTGCTCTGGGGCGACCTGGAGACGATCACCGGCAGGCTGCGCGCCCACCTCGACGCGGGTGCCGACCACGTCGGGATCCAGGTGATCGGGGTCGAACGGGGTACTTCGGCCATGCCGCACTGGCGCCGGCTGGCCGAAGCGCTGCTACCCGCCGGCGTCGCCGCGTAGGCCGAACCGCGCGGTGCAGTGCCAGACGCGCTTGAGCACCTGGGGGTCGTGGCGGCCGGCGCGGACGGCGTCGCCGATGACGCGGGCGTCGAGCCAGCCGCCCTCGGCGATCTCCTTCCCGGCCCGCACGGCGTCTTCACCCCGGAAGCCGGCGTGCTCGGCCAGGATTTCGACCGGCAGCCGGAACCCGTGGTGCCAGAACGTGGGAAACGGCAGCTCGGCGGCCGCCGCCTCGACGTCGGTGCCGCGGAACGCCGGGTCGAGCACGAGCGCCTCGACGTCGGTCGCGAGCCGGAGCGGGCCGTGGACGTGGGCTTCGATGTGGTCGTCGAGCTCGTCCCGCACGTCCGCTTCGGCGAGCCGCAGCAACGGCATGTGCTCGAGGGTGCCGAAGTCTTCCGGCTCGGCGGAGCTGTCCGGGTAGCAGAACGTCGTCCGTGTCAGCACTTCCCGCTTCAGCCGCAGGTGGGACGAGCCGAACCGGACGGAGCCGCCCCCGGGGCGGCGGCGGTGGTCGAGTGAGCCGTATTTGGGCCGTGCCGACGGCGGGAGGTCGTCGTAGGTGCCGCCGAACATGCGGTGCTCCCAGCGCCAGCGGTCTCCCCCGGCGTGCGCGGTGAGGCCGCCGTTGCTCGTGCCCGTCTCGAACTGCGAGCGGTAGACGCCGTCCGTGACGAGGTGCCGCAGCAACGGCACCGCCCCGACCAGGCGGTCCGGGTGGAAGTGGACGGTGACGGCCAGGCCGTCGGGCAGCGGCGGCCCCGCCACGCGGCTCGCGACGTGCTCGATCGCTCCCCGCCACGGCTCGTTCCCCCAGGTCATGGGGGCATCCTATCCCGGTGGGTATAGGTCGTTATACGCAGTCAAGAGGTCCGAAAACCGCTGGCTTCGCGGCGGGCGTGCCCGCTTGACTGCGCGCATGCGGTTCGGAGCAACGGGGTTCGGCGTCACGGTGCGGTTCGCGCTGCTGGCCGTCGTCTGGGGTGCGAGTTCCTGTTCATCAAGGTGGGGCTGAACGGGCTCTCCCCCGCTCAGATCGCCCTGGCGCGGGTCGCGCTGGGCGCGCTCGCCCTCGCGGTGGTGCTGGTGCTGCGGCGGCGCCCGCTGCCCCGGGATCCCGTGCTGTGGGGCCATCTCGCGGTCGTGTCGGTGCTGCTGTGCGTGTTTCCGTTCCTGCTGTTCTCGTGGGCGGAACAGTACATTTCGTCCGGTCTGGCCAGCATCTTCAACGCGACGACGCCGCTCGTCACGATGCTGCTGGCCGCCGCGGCGCTGCCCGGGGAGCGGTTCACGCCGCCGCGCGTGCTCGGCCTGTCACTCGGGTTCCTGGGCGTGCTCACGATCGTCGGGGTGTGGCACGGCGTCGACGTCTCGCACCAGCTGACGGCCCAGCTCGCCTGCCTCGGCGCCACGACGTGCTACGGCGCGTGTTTCGTCTACCTGCGCCGGTTCGTCTCGCCGCGGGGCGTGGACCCGGTCGTGGTCGCGTTCGGGCAGACGGGCTCGGCGACCGTCATCCTCGGCCTGCTCGCCCCGGCGATCGCGACGGCGCCGATCCACCTGGACCTCGCGGTGGTGGCGAGCATGGTCGCGCTCGGCGTCTTCGGGACGGGCCTCGCCTACGTCTGGAACGTCCGCATCATCGCCGCGTGGGGCGCGGCGAACGCGTCGGCGGTCACCTACCTGACGCCGGTCGTCGGGGTGCTGCTCGGCGTGCTCGTGCTCGGCGAACCGGTCAGCTGGCACCAGCCGGCCGGGGCGCTGCTCGTGGTGCTGGGCATCCTGGCCGCCCACGGACGGCTGAAGGCGCGCCGCACCACCCAGCCGGACCCGGTCGGCCGCTAGACACGCCGATGGGGCGGCCACCGAAGCGGCCGCCCCATCGCGCACTCGGAACTACAGGTACTGACCGGTGTTCGTGGCGGTGTCGATCGCCCGCCCCGAGTCCTGGTTCTTGCCGGTGACGAGCGTGCGGATGTAGACGATCCGCTCGCCCTTCTTGCCGGAGATCCGGGCCCAGTCGTCCGGGTTGGTGGTGTTGGGCAGGTCCTCGTTCTCCGCGAACTCGTCGACGATCGCGTCGAGCAGGTGCTGCACGCGGAGACCCGGCTGCTTGGTCTCCAGCACCGACTTGATCGCCGACTTCTTCGCCCGGTCCACGATGTTCTGGATCATCGCGCCCGAGTTGAAGTCGCGGAAGTACAGGACTTCCTTGTCCCCGTTGGCGTAGGTCACCTCGAGGAACCGGTTCTCGTCGCTCTCCTCGTACATCCGCTCGACCGTGTGCTGGATCATCGCGTCGAACGTCGCCTTGGCGTCGCCGCCGAACTCGGCGAGGTCGTCGGCGTGGATCGGCAGGCCTTCGGCCAGGTACTTGGAGAAGATGTCCTTCGCGCCTTCGGCGTCCGGACGCTCGATCTTGATCTTGACGTCGAGCCGGCCCGGCCGCAGGATCGCCGGGTCGATCATGTCCTCGCGGTTGGAGGCGCCGATGACGATGACGTTCTCCAGGCCTTCGACACCGTCGATCTCCGACAGCAGCTGCGGCACGATCGTGGTTTCCACGTCGGACGACACGCCCGACCCACGGGTCCGGAAGATCGAGTCCATCTCGTCGAAGAACACGATCACCGGGGTGCCTTCGGAGGCCTTCTCCCGCGCTCGCTGGAAGATCAGGCGGATGTGCCGCTCGGTCTCCCCGACGAACTTGTTGAGCAGCTCGGGGCCCTTGATGTTCAGGAAGTAGGACTTCCCGTCCGCCGCGTCGCCCCGTGCTTCGGCCACCTTCTTGGCCAGCGAGTTCGCCACGGCCTTGGCGATGAGCGTCTTGCCGCAGCCCGGCGGGCCGTAGAGCAGGACGCCCTTGGGCGGCCGCAGCTGGTACTCCTGGTACAGGTCGGCGTGCAGGAACGGCAGCTCGACCGCGTCCCTGATCTGCTCGATCTGCCGGGTGAGGCCACCGATGTCCTCGTAGCGGACGTCGGGCACCTCCTCCAGCACCAGGTCTTCGACTTCCGCCTTCGGCACGCGCTCGTACGCGTAGCCGGCCTTGGAGTCGACCAGCAGCGAGTCGCCCGGCTTGAGCGGCTGCTCGGCCAGCAGGTCGGAGAGCAGGACCACCCGCTCTTCGTCCGCGTGCCCGACCACCAGCGCGCGAAGGCTGCCGCCCTCGACGTCGGCGGCGAGCACCTCACGCAGCGCACACACCTCGCCGGTGCGTTCGAAGCCGCCGGCCTCGACCACGGTGAGCGCCTCGTTGAGCCGCAGCGCCTGGCCGCGGCGCAACGACGAGAGCTCGACCGCGGGTGAGACCGACACCCGCATCTTCCGGCCGGCCGTGTAGACGTCCACCGTGTTGTCCTCGTACGCCTCGACGAAGACGCCGTACCCGGACGGTGGCTGGGCCAGCCGGTCGACTTCCTCACGCAGCGCGAGGAGCTGTCCTCGCGCCTCACGCAGCGTCTCGACCAGTTTGGTGTTGCGTTCGGTGAGCTGGCTCACCCTTTCCGAGGCCTCGGCGAGCCGCTGTTCGAGAACTCGGTTCTGCCGTGGCGAGTCGGTCAGTTTGCGGCGCAGCAGCGCCACTTCCTCCTCGAGAAAACGGATCTGCCGAGCCTGCTCGTCCGCCGTCGTCCCAGCTCCGGATGTTGCTGAAGGGTCGGCCTCCTCGCGCCGACCTCCGGGAAGGTCATGATGCATCGGGCACCTCCTCGGAGTGCTTTTCATTCCACGGTACCGGCGATCACCGACAAGAAAAGGCCTTTCCGCATCACAAGATCGGCGCGTCGCGGTTTCTTCGCCTGGTCCAGCACGGACATTCCCGCAGCGCAAGAGGCCATTTCGGTGCCGTGACCCCGGCGCGTCGCGGGCCCGACCGGGCCGGGACGAACCAAGCACGTCGGGAGTACCCGCCCCCGCGGGGCGTCAACCGCGCCGGAGCCGGGCAAATCCGGCCAGTTCCGCCCTAACCGCGCGGCGGCCCCGCGCGATGGCTAGCATCGGGCCGACGTCGGCCCCTCCAGGGCCGGGGGTGACGGTCGAAGGAACGCGAGGGGGCACCACCCATGACCTACCCGCCGCAGCAACCGGGCGGCTACGGGCAGCAGCCCGGCGGCTACGGGCAGCAGCCCCCGCCGTACGGCCAGCAGCCCGGCGGCTACCCCCAGAGCGGACCGCAGCCCCAGCCGGGCTACGGCGGCACCCAGCAGTTCGGCCGGCCCGACCCGTACGGGCAGCCCCAGCAGGGCGGTTACCCGCCCCAGACGGGCCCTCAGTCCCAGCAGGGCCCCCCGCAGTACGGCCAGCAGCCCCCGCCGGACCCCTGGGGCCAGCCGCAGAACTACGGCGGCTACGACCCGTACGGGGGCGGCGGCTTCGGTGACGCTCCCCCGCCCAAGAAGAAGAAAACCGGGCTCATCGTCGGCATCGCGATCGCCGCGGCGATCGTCGTCGCCGGCGGCGCGACGTGGCTGATCCTCGCCAACAAGGACGACAGCACCACTGCCGCGCCGCCCGCGAGCAGCAGCTCGGCCGCGCCGACGTCCGCGCCGAAGACGTCCGCTTCGAAGCCAGGGGGCACGTCGTCCACCCGCCCGTCGACGACCGGGAGCAAGCCCGCCGGCGGTCCCGCGCCAGCCGGCAAGGCCAGCTCGCAGGAGCTGTTCGACACGACGATCGACGCCTACAACGCGGGCGACGAGAAGGCACTGGGCGACACCATCTGCCGGAGCGTCTTCGAGGGCACCACCGGCCAGATCCCGAAGGTCACGGTGAAGCTGACCGGCTCGCCCCAGGACACCGGGGACAAGTCCACCGTGCGCTACTCGGCCACGGACGGCACCAAGACCAAGGTCGGCACGATGTCGGCCCAGAAGGAATCCGGCCTGTGGTGCCTGTCCAACGTGAAGGCGGACGGCTCGTGAGCCCGCACCGGCGGTGAACCGCGTGCTCGCCGCCGGGCTCGTGCTGCTCGGCGTGGCCGGTGCGGGCGTGGTGCTGGGACTGCTGCTCGTCGCGCCGTCCGGCTCGCCGTCCGCGCCGCCGAGCCCGGCCCCGGCGACGACCCGGGCTTCGGCCTCCGCGGCGCCGAGCGCGGTCGACACGGCGGCGGTGACCGTGCTGGCCCGCGCGATCGTCGACGCGATCACGGCGCACGACTCCGCGGCGTTCGGCAAGCTGACGTGCCGCCCGCAGACCGCGGAGGCGCTGGCGAGGTTGCAGCGGATGTGGGACGCGGCCGGCCCGGTGACGGCGGCACTGAAGGAGCCGCCGGAGGTGCGCGGCGAGTCGGCGACGGCGAAGGTGCACGTCCAGGGCGCGGGCGGGACGAAGGACACGCCCTTCCCGCTGCACAAGGAGTCCGGCCGCTGGTGCGTCCCCGGTTAGCCCTTGCCCTTGGCCGGCCGCCGGGACACGCGGGGGGACACCGTCCCGTCCGCGAGCCGGCGGGCGGTGAGCAGGAACGCCGTGTGCGCGACCATCCGGTGGTCCGGGCGCACCGCGAGGCCCACCACGTGCCACGGCCGCATCAGCGTTTCCCACGACTCGGGCTCGGTCCAGCACTGCTGCTCGCGCAGGGACTCCGTGACGCGCGAGAGCTGCGTGACCGTCGCGACGTAGACGGTCAGCACGCCGCCCGGCACGAGGTGGGCGGCGACGTTCGGCAGCTGGTCCCACGGGGCCAGCATGTCCAGCACGACCCGGTCGACCTCGCCCTCGTGGGTCGCCAGGTCCGCCACCGTGAGCGACCAGTTCGCCGGCTTCTCGCCGAAGAACTTCACGACGTTGTGCTCGGCGTGCACGGCGTGGTCGGCACGGATCTCGTACGAGCTCACGTGCCCTTCGGAGCCGACCGCGCGCAGCAGCGAGCACGTCAGCGCGCCGGAGCCGGCGCCGGCCTCGAGCACGCGGGCGCCCGGGAAGATGTCGCCCCACATCACGATCTGCGCGGCGTCCTTCGGGTAGATCACCTGCGCGCCGCGGGGCATCGACAGCACGTAGTCCGGCAGCAGCGGGCGCAGCGCCAGGTACGTCGACCCGCCCGCGGACATCACCACCGAGCCCTCGGGACGGCCGATGAGGTCGTCGTGGGCGAGCGCGCCGCGGTGGGTGTGGTACTCCCCGCCGTCGGCCAGCGTCAGGGTGTAGTGCCGCCCCTTCGAGTCGGTCAACTGCACCCGATCACCCGCGCGAAACGGTCCGCTGACCGACAACACTTCCTCCTGCTACCCCGAATGGCCGACGACAGATCTTCGCAGGCCGCCCGGGCCGTGGAGTCAGCGGGTCTCAGCGGGTACGGCGGTTCAGCGCGGCGCGCAGGTCGTCCCGGCGCAGCACGCCCGCCGGCCGGCCTTCGTCGTCGACCACCAGGAACTGCCACGCCGCGGTCTCGCGGACGCGCTCGACGACGTCCTCCCCCGGCTCCGAGGCCAGGAGCACGGTCTCGGCGCGGATCGGCTCGGCCGCGAGCTCCGCGGGCGCGTGCGGTGACGTGCCGGCGAGCCGCTCGGCCGCGCCCGTGTCGAGCAGCCCGGCCGCGACGCCGTCGGCGCGGACCAGCACCACGCCCCGCCCGGCCGACGCGGCCAGCGCGTCCGACACCGGGCTCTCGGCGGGCAGCTGCAGCACCGGCCGGACCAGCTCACCCAGCTCCAGCCCGTCCGGCCAGGTGCGGCGCGCTTCGGCGGCCAGCTCCGAGCGCGCGCCCAGGATCACGAACCACGCCGTGACGACGCAGACGCCCAGCCGCAGCCACCGGTCGGGGCTCCCGGTCGCCAGGCCCCACAGCGCCCACACGAGCAGCCCCGCGGCCACGACCGCGCCGCCGGCGACCGCGGCGCGCGTGCCCTTCGCGCGCATGCCCGTCGCCGCCCAGACGCCGGCGCGGACCAGCCGGCCGCCGTCGAGGGGCAGGCCGGGCAGGAGGTTGAACACGCCGACGGCGAGGTTCGCCACCGCGCACTCGGCCACCAGCATCCAGACCGCGCCGTCCGGCGGGACGGCGAACATCAGCAGGCCGCAGAACCCGCCCAGCAGCAGCGACACCGCCGGGCCGGCCGCGGCGACCAGGCCTTCGTGGACCGGCCGCTTCGGCGTGCGGGCCACTTCGGACAGGCCGCCCAGCAGGAACAGGCGCAGCCGCCGCACCGGGATCCCCAGCCGCAGCGCGGCCAGGCAGTGCCCCAGCTCGTGGGCGAGCACCGACAGGCCCAGCAGCAGCGCGAACGCGCCGGCCAGCAGCCACGACGTCAGCGTCGAGGCGTCCGGGAGCAGCCGGCCGACCAGCGGCGCGTACAGCACGACGACGATCAGCGAGCCGATCCACCAGGACGGCGCCAGCAGCACGGGCACGCCGGCGACCCGGAACAGCACGAGGCCGCCGTCCGAGAGGACGGCCTGCCGGGTGCCCCCGGTGCCCTGCTCACTGGTCGCGGCCATGCGGGAGAGCCTAGAGCCCCCGGTGTGGGGAGCGGGTGATCCGGTCCGGGTGGTGTCGCGCACGGCCGGCCCGCGTACCCGACCGGACGACACGGCCGCCTGCCGTGTCGTCCATCGGGGTACGCGGGTTGTCCGGACCTGTCCGGGGCGGCGGGCGTTGCGGTCGCCGGAACTGTCGTACCCCGGCGTTACGCTCTGCCCATGCCCGACGCCGACACCGTCACCACGGAACCATCCGCCTCCGCCGTCGCCACGCAGGTGCGGCGGCGGCCCGCGTTGTCGCCGTCCCGGGCCAGCGACTTCAAGCAGTGCCCGCTGCTCTACCGGTTCCGCGCGGTCGACCGGCTGCCGGAGGTGCCGACCAAGGCCCAGCTGCGCGGCACGCTCGTCCACTCGGTGCTGGAGCGGCTGTTCGCGCTGCCGGCCGCCGAGCGCGTTCCCGCGCAGGCGCGGGAGCTGCTCGGTCCGGCGTGGACGGAGCTGTCCGAAGACCGTCCGGAGTGGACCGAGCTGTTCGACGGCGAAAAGCCGGACGACCACGCGGACTGGCTGCGCTCGGCGGAAAAGCTGCTGGACGCCTACTTCGAGCTGGAGGACCCGCGGCGGCTCGAACCGGAGGCGTGCGAGCTGCACGTCGAGATCGAGCTCGGCTCCGGCGTCCTGCTGCGCGGCTACATCGACCGCCTCGACGTCGCGCCGACCGGCGAGATCCGGGTGGTGGACTACAAGACCGGCGCCGCGCCGCGTGAAATCGGCGAGGCCAAGGCGATGTTCCAGATGAAGTTCTACGCCGTGGTGCTGTGGCGGCTGCGCGGAATCGTGCCGCGCCAGCTGAAGCTGATGTACCTCACCGACGGCCAGTCGCTCGCCTACACGCCCGACGAAGCCGAGCTGCTCCGCTTCGAGCGCACGCTGGAAGCCATCTGGCAGGCCATCCTGAAGGCGGGCAAGACCGGCGACTTCCGGGCCAACAAGAGCAAGCTGTGCACCTGGTGCGACCACCAGGCCCGCTGCCCCGAATACGGCGGCACCCCGCCCGACTACCCCGGCTGGCCGGAGCCCGACGCGGGCGACGAGACACCGCTGGACCGGGCCGACTGATGGCCGATGCCTTCTACGTCCCGCTCGGCGAGGGCCGATTCTCCGCGACCGCCCACACGGCCGGGCCCTGGTCGTCGGACTCGCAGCACTTCGGGCCGCCGTCGGCGTTGCTGGTCCGGGCTCTCGAAAACGTCGAACCGGCGCACCCGGCGGAGCTCGGGCGGGTGACCGTCGAGATCCTCGGCCCGGCGCCGGTGGCCGAGCTGACCGTGCGGGCCCGGATCGAGCGGCCCGGCCGGTCGGTCGAGCTGCTGCAGGCCGAGCTGGCTTCCGCCGAGCGGATCGTGGCCCGGGCGTCGGCGTGGCGGATCGCGACGTCCGACACGGCCGAGGTCGCCACCGACGCCGGACCGCTGCTGCCCAAACCGGACAGCGTGCCGGAGTCGCCGTGGCCGGAGGGCTGGCAGGCCGGCTACCTCGACGCGGTGGAGTGGCGCGCGGTCCGCGGCGGCATGGACGTGCCCGGCCCGGCCGCGGTCTGGGCGCGCCAGCGCGTCCCGCTGGTCGACGGCGAGGAGCCGAGCGGGCTGCAGCGGCTGTTCGCCGTCGCCGACTCCGGCAACGGCGTGTCCAACTACCTCGACCCGCGCCGGTGGTGGTTCATCAACTCCGAGCTGACCGTGCACCTGCGGCGGCCGCCGTCGGGCGAGTGGATCGGCCTCGACGCGGTCACCCTGGTCGGCAAGCACGGCGTCGGCACGGCGACGAGCATCCTGCACGACGCCGAGGGCCCGGTGGCCACCGGCGCGCAGGCACTGATGGTGCGACCGCGACAGGCCGGGGGCGGATAGCCACCCACAACGGGCCCGCATCCAATAACCTTCGCGGAACGACCGACTTGAGGAGCGCTCCGGCATGCAGATCACCTCGGTGGTCAACCAGAAAGGCGGGGTCGGCAAGACCTCACTGAGCGTCGGCACCGCGGCGGCACTGGCCGAGCAGGGCCGGCGGGTGCTGCTGGTCGACCTCGACCCGCAGGGCCACGCGACGACCGAGATGCTCGGCCTGTCCGAGGTCCCGGCGGACCGGCCGAGCCTGGCGAAGGCGCTGGCCAAGACGTGGAAGGGCCCGATCGAGGAGCTGGTCGTCCCGCACCCGCGCAGCAATCTCGGCAAGGGCGGCGCGCTGGACGTGGTGCCGACGTCGCCGGGGATGTTCGACCTGATCCGGCGGCTCGACTCGTTCCGCGTACCCGGCTGGCAGCTCGCGCGGGTGATCCAGTTCGCCAACTACGACCACTGCGTCATCGACTGCCCGCCGGCGCTGGACGTGCTGACGAACAACGCGCTGGCGGCCTCGCACGGCATCCTGGTGCCGGTCCAGCCGGACAAGACGAGCATCCGCGCGCTGCGGCTGCTGGCCGACCAGGTCCGGTACGTCGAGCAGACGGTCGGGCGGCAGCCGCTGTCCTGGTTCGGCCTGGTGCCGAGCCTCTACCGGCGGCCGATCTCGCACTACGCGGCCGCGGCGCTGCAGGAGATGTACGAGTTCGGCATCCCGATGCTCTCGCACCTGCCGCTGGGCGTGGTGATGAACGAAGCGGCGGCGAACGGCGTCCCGGTGACGACGTACGCCCCGGAGACGTTGCAGGCGCTGTCGTTCCGCGAAATCGCCACGACGCTGGACGGCTACCTGGAGCAGAACCAGGCGCCCGCGGTGGTCCCGGCCGACGAGGAGTTCGTCTTCGAGGACTTCATCTCCGAGGTGGCGGTGGCCCGCAACGTCAACGACAACGGCGCCCGCAAGGGGCTCTACGACCTGCTGCCGAAGAAGCCCCACCGGCCGCGCTGAACCGGCGCGGGCGAGCACCCGCGCCGGTCGGGCGTCACAGGCGGCAGGAGCGGATGTCCGACGCCAGGATCGCCTTCGCACCCACCTCGGCCAGCTCGTCCATGATGAGGTTGACCTTCTTGCGCGACACCATCGCGCGCACGGCCACCCAGTCGTCGTCCGCGAGCGGGGCGACCGTCGGCGACTCCAGGCCCGGCGTGATGGCGATCGCCCGCTCGACGAGCGTCCGCGGGCAGTCGTAGTCCAGCATCATGTACTGCTGCGCGAACACGACGCCGCGCAGGCGGGCCGCCAGCTGCGACTTCGCCTTGCTCTCGCCGGAGCCCTTGCGCTGCAGCAGCACCGCTTCCGACACGCAGATCGGGTCGCCGAACGCGACCAGGTTGTTCTGCCGCAGCGAGCGGCCGGACTCGACGACGTCCGCGATCGCGTCCGCCACGCCCAGCTGGATCGAGATCTCGACCGCGCCGTCGAGGCGGATCACCTCGGCTTCGACGCCGTGGCGCGCGAGGTCGTCGCGGACCAGCCGCGGGTACGACGTCGCCAGGCGCTTTCCGTGCAGGTCGGCCGGCTTCCAGTCCCGGCCCGCCGGGGCGGCGTAGCGGAACGTCGAACCGCCGAAGCCGAGCGCCTGGACCTCCTCGACCGGCGCGCCGGAGTCGAGCGCGAGGTCGCGGCCGGTGATGCCGAGGTCGAGGTCACCGGAGCCGACGTAGATCGCGATGTCCTTCGGGCGCAGGAAGAAGAACTCGACCTCGTTGACGTGGTCGAGCACGGTCAGGTCGCGCTGCTCATGCCGCTTCCGGTAGCCCGCCTCGCCGAGCATCTCCGTCGCCGCGGCGGCGAGGGCTCCCTTGTTCGGCACGGCAACACGCAGCATTTCGCTCTTCTCCTCGTTCTTCGGGTTCATCGGGTTCTCCGGCGACCCGTCACAGGTAGCGGTAGACGTCCTCGGTCGACAGGCCGCGGCCGAGCATCAGCACCTGCACCCGGTACAGCAGCTGGGAGATCTCCTCGGCGAGGCGGTCGTCGGACTCGTGCTCGGCGGCGATCCACACCTCGCCGGCTTCTTCGAGCACCTTCTTGCCCTGGGCGTGCACCCCGGCGTCCAGGGCGACGACGGTGCCGGACCCGTCGGGACGGGTACGCGCGCGCTCGGCAAGCTCCGCGAACAGCTCATCGAAGGTCTTCACGGTCTGCAGATCCTTCCATCCCGGGCCCGCGGGCGCCGCCCCGGGATGGTCCGGGTGCCGCCGATCTCACACCGAAGTGGACGCGCGTTCCCGAGGACTGGGACGGCGTTCGAAGTCGAGCAGGTACCGCTTCCGCTCCAGGCCGCCGCCGTACCCGGTCAGCGAGCCGGTCGAGCCGATGACCCGGTGGCACGGCACGATGATCGAGATGGGGTTCTTGCCGTTGGCCAGGCCCACCGCGCGGGACGCCGCGGGCTTGCCGAGCAGCTGGGCCAGCTCGCCGTAGGACGCGGTTTCGCCGTACGGGATCTCGAGCAGCGCCGACCACACCGAGCGCTGGAACGGCGTCCCGCCGAAGGCCAGCGGAAGATCGAACTCCCGCCGCTGCCCGGCGAAGTACTCCTTGAGCTGGCGCTCGGTGCGCTCGAAGACTTCGCCGTCGCCGCGCGACCCGAACGTCGGCTCGGCCGGGCGGTGGCGCTGCTCGTGCATGTACAGCCCGCAGAGGGCGCCACCCTCGGCGACCAGCGTCAGCGGGCCGCACGGGCTGGCCACGATCGTGTGGGAACGCATGGGGATCTCCTAAGCGGCGGGCATCCGGTTGATCGCGTGGTCACCGGTGGCCCACAGGTGCTGGGTGGCGTAGGCGCGCCAGGGGCGCCACGCCTCGGACCGGGCGACGACGGCGGCCTGCCCGCCGAGGCCGAGCTGTTCGGCGGCGTACTTGATGCCGAGGTCGGTGGGGAGGAAGGCGTCCGGGTCGCCGAGGGCGCGCATGGCGATGCTCTCGACCGTCCACGGCCCGAACCCGGGCAACGCGGTCAGCACCGCCCGGGTCGCACCCCAGTCGCTGCCCGCGCCGAGGTCGAGCCCGCCGGTCAGGGCCTCGACCAGGCCGAGCAGCGTGCGACGGCGGGTGCGCGGCATCGCGAGCGTCTCGGGATCGAGCGAGGCCAACGCCTCCGGTGACGGGAACAGGTGCGTCAGGCCGCCCTCGGGGTCGTCGATCGGTTCGCCGTGGGCCACGACGAGCCGGGCCGCGTGGGTGCGGGCCGCCGCCGTCGAGACCTGCTGGCCGAGCACCGCCCGCACGGCGAACTCGGCGCCGTCGACCGTGCGCGGCACCCGGCGGCCGGGCGCGGCCGCGACCAGCGGCGCGAGCAGCGGGTCGCCAGCGAGCTGGTCGTCGACGGCGACCGGGTCGGCGTCGAGGTCCAGCAGGCGGCGGCAGCGGCTGGTCGCGGTCGGCAGGTCCCGCAGGTCGGTCAGGCTGAGCCGGCAGGCGATGTAGCCGGCGGCGGGGTCCCCGGGGCGCAGCGCGACGACGCCGTGGCCGTGCGGGAGCCGCAGGGTCCGGCGGTAGGCGCCGTCCCGCCACTCCTCGACGCCCGGCACACCGGTGGCGACGAGGTGCCCGAACAGGTTGTCCGGGCAGAGCGGCTTGCGGTAGGGCAGCCGCAGCAGGATCGCCCCGGCGGCGGCCGACGGCTTGCCCTTCGCGCGCTGCCGCAGCTCGGTCGGCGAGAGGGCGAACACCTCGCGGACGGTGTCGTTGAACGCCCGGATGCTGCCGAACCCGGCGGCCGCCGCCAGCTCGGTCATCGGCAGGGTGGTCGTCTCGATCAGGATCCGCGCGGTCTGCGCGCGCTGGGCCCTGGCCAGCGCGAGCGGCCCGGCGCCCAGCTCGGCGAACACCTGGCGTTCGACCTGCCGGACGCTGTAGCCGAGCCGGGCGGCGAAACCGCTGACGCCGTCGGTGTCGACGACGCCGTCGGCGATCAGCCGCATCGCCCGCGCGACGAGGTCGGCGCGCTCGTTCCACCGCGGCGACCCCGGGCTGGCGTCCGGACGGCAGCGCTTGCAGGCGCGGAACCCGGCCTGTTGCGCGGCCGCGGCGCTGGGGTAGAAGCTCATGTTCTGCGGCTTCGGCGGGACCACCGGGCAGCTGGGCCGGCAGTAGATCTTCGTCGTCAGGACGGCGGTGTAGAACCACCCGTCGAAGCGGGCGTCCTTCCCCTGCACGGCCCGCACGCACCGTTCGAAGTCCTCGTGCACGCCGTCCAGCATCGCCGACCCGGCGCGCCGGGGCTAGCGGAAATGCGACACGGACGTGATCAGCCCAGCAACGCCGTCAGCGCCGGTACGTCGACCCCGGCCAGCGAGTCGCGGAACACGCGCCGCTCCCCCGGCTCGACCGGGACGTCGTTGGGGATGACCAGGACCGTGCAGCCCGCCGCGACCGCCGACGCCGTGCCCGGCGGGGAGTCTTCCACCGCCACGCACCCCTCCGGCGCGACGCCGAGCAGCTCCGCCGCCTTGAGGTACGGGCGCGGATGCGGCTTGTTGAGCCCGTCGACCTCGTCGCCGCACACCGTGACGTCGAAGAAGTCCCGCCCGATCGTGTTCAGCGCCAGCTCGGTGAGGACACGCTCGGTCGAGGTGACCAGCGCCGACCGCAACCCGGCCTCGCGCACCGCGGTCAGCGCCTCGCGGGCACCGGGGCGCCACGGCAGCTCGTCGTCGAACAACCCCGCCGTGCGACGGCGGATCTCCGCGCCCGTCGAAGCGATCGCCTCGGGGTTCACGGGAAGGCCGACGACCTCGAGCAGGTACGCCGACGTGTCGTCCATGTTGGACCCGACGAGCGTCATCCGCTGGTCCTCGGAAAGCTTGCCACCGAGCCATTCCGCCGTCTCGTAGAGCGCGACGTCCCACAGCTTCTCGGAATCGACGAGCGTGCCGTCCATGTCCCACAGCACGGCGGCCAATCCGTCCACAGTGGAGTCTCCTCAGGTGTTGAAGTACTTGGCTTCCGGGTGGTGGCAGACGATCGCGTCGGTCGACTGCTCGGGGTGCAGCTGGTACTCCTCGGACAGCTTGACGCCGATCCGGCCCGGCTCGAGCAGCGCGACGATCTTCGCCCGGTCCTCGAGATCGGGACAGGCGCCGTAGCCCAGTGAGAACCTCGCCCCACGGTAGCCGAGCTTGAAGAAGTCCTCGACGTCGTCCGGGTCCTCTGAGGCGACCGCCACACCGCCGGGGAAGGTCAGCTCCTGCCGGATGCGGCAGTGCCAGTACTCGGCCAGCGCCTCGGTGAGCTGGACGCCGAGGCCGTGCACCTCGAGGTAGTCGCGGTAGGCGTCGGCGGCGAACAGCTCGTTGGCGTAGTCGGCGATCGGCTGGCCCATGGTGACGACGGTGAACGGGACGACGTCGACCTCGGCGGACTCGCGAGGACGGTAGAAGTCGGCCAGGCAGAGCCGCCGGTCGCGGCGCTGGCGCGGGAAGGTGAAGCGAAGCCGCTCCGGCGCGTCCGGTTCGGGCTCGGTGAGCACGACCAGGTCGTCGCCCTCGGCGACGCACGGGAAGTAGCCGTAGACGACGGCCGCGTGCGCCAGGACGCCGTCGGCGGTCAGCCGGTCGAGCCAGTACCGCAGCCGTGGCCGGCCCTCGGACTCCACCAGTTCGTCGTACGTCGGCCCGCCACCCCCGCGGGCGCCCTTGAGGCCCCACTGGCCCATGAAGGTCGCGCGCTCGTCGAGCATCGCGGCGTAGTCGGCGAGCGGTACGCCCTTGACCACGCGCGAACCCCAGAACGGCGGCGACGGCAGCGGGACGTCGGTGGCGACGTCCGAGCGCGCGGGCGGCGGCCCTTCGAGGGCTTCTTCGTCGGCCTTGCGGGCTCTCCGCGCCTCGGCGATCCGCAACGAGCGTTCGCGGCGTTCCTTGCGCTCCTGGCGCTTCTTCTCCGCGTCGGCGTCCACGAGGGGCGATTCCCCGCGCTTGGCGGCCATGATCGCGTCCATCAGCCGCAGGCCCTCGAACGCGTCCCGCGCGTAGCGGACGTCGCCGAGGTACAGCTCCGACAGGTCGTTCTCGACGTAGGAGCGGGTGAGCGCCGCGCCGCCGAGCAGCACCGGCCAGCGCGCGGAGACGCCCCGGGAGTTCATCTCCTGGAGGTTCTCCTTCATGATCACCGTGGACTTCACCAGCAGCCCGGACATCCCGATCGCGTCGGCGCCCTGCTCCTCGGCGGCGTCGAGGATGGTCGTGATCGGCTGCTTGATGCCGAGGTTGACGACCTCGTAGCCGTTGTTGGACAGGATGATGTCGACGAGGTTCTTGCCGATGTCGTGCACGTCGCCGCGGACGGTGGCCAGCACGATCCGGCCCTTGCCCGAGTCGTCGCCGGACTCCAGGTGCGGCTCGAGGTGCGCGACGGCGGCCTTCATGACTTCGGCGGACTGCAGGACGAACGGCAGCTGCATCTGCCCGGACCCGAACAGCTCGCCGACGGTCTTCATGCCCGACAACAGCGTGTCGTTGATGATCTCCAGGGCGGGCCGCTGCTCCAGGGCCGCGTCGAGGTCGTCGGTGAGGCCGGTGCGCTCGCCGTCGACGATCCGGCGTTCGAGGCGGTCGAACAGCGGCAGCGCGGCCAGCTCTTCGGCGCGCGACGCCTTCGACGACGCGGCGCTGACGCCCTCGAACAGGGCCATCAGCTCCTGCAGCGGGTCATAGCCTTCGCGACGACGGTCGTGGACGAGGTCGAGGGCGATCGCGCGCTGGTCGTCCGGGATCCGCGCCATCGGCAGGATCTTCGACGCGTGCACGATCGCGGTGTCCAGGCCCGCTTGGACACACTCGTGCAGGAACACGGAGTTGAGCACCTGCCGCGCGGCCGGGTTGAGGCCGAAGGAGATGTTCGACAGGCCGAGCGTGGTCTGGACCTCGGGGTGACGCCGCTTGATCTCGCGGATCGCCTCGATCGTCTCGACGCCGTCGCGGCGCGACTCCTCCTGGCCGGTGGCGATGGTGAAGGTGAGCGCGTCGATGATGATGTCGGACGTGCGCACGCCCCACTTCCCGGTGATGTCGGCGATCAGCCGGGACGCGATGTCGGCCTTCTTCCGCGCGGTCCGCGCCTGGCCCTCTTCGTCGATGGTGAGGGCGACGACGGCGGCGCCGTACTCGCTGACCAGCTCCATGACCTGGGTGAAGCGGGACTCGGGTCCGTCGCCGTCCTCGTAGTTGACGGAGTTGACCGCGCAGCGGCCGCCGAGCCGCTCCAGGCCCGCGCTGAGCACGGGGACTTCGGTGGAGTCGAGCATGATCGGCAGGGTGGACGCGGTGGCCAGGCGCCCGGCCAGCTCGGCCATGTCCGCGGTGCCGTCGCGGCCGACGTAGTCGACGCAGAGGTCGAGCAGGTGGGCGCCGTCGCGGGTCTGCTCGCGGGCGATCTCGACGCAGTCGTCCCAGCGACCCTCCAGCATCGCGTTCCGGAACGCCTTGGAGCCGTTGGCGTTGGTGCGCTCGCCGATCATCAACACGCTGGCGTCCTGCTTGAACGGCACCGCCTGGTACAGCGACGACACGCCGGGCTCGGGCCGCGGCCGCCGGGGCACCGGCGGCGTGTCCGCCACTGCGGCGGCGAGCTGCCGGATGTGCTCGTCGGTGGTGCCGCAGCAACCGCCGACCAGGCCGACGCCGAACTCGCGGACGAACCCGGTGAGCGCCTCGACCAGCGCTTCCGGGCCGAGCGGGTACACCGCGCCGTCCGGGCCCAGCTCGGGCAGGCCGGCGTTCGGCATCACCGACAGCGGCACCCGGGCGTGCTTGGCCAGCTGCCGCAGGTGCTCGCTCATCTCGGCCGGTCCGGTGGCGCAGTTGAGCCCGATGGCGTCGATGCCGAGCGGCTCCAGCGCGGCCAGCGCGGCGCCGACCTCCGTGCCGAGCAGCATCGTGCCGGTCGTTTCGACGGTGATCGAAGCGAGGATCGGCACCTGACGGCCTTCGGCGGCCATCGCCCGCTTCGCGCCGATGATCGACGCCTTGGTCTGGAGGATGTCCTGGGTGGTCTCGACGATCACCGCGTCGACGCCGCCGGCGAGCAGGCCGCGGACTTCCTCCTGGTAGGCGTCACGCAGCGTGGTGAACGGCGCGTGGCCGAGCGTCGGCAGCTTCGTGCCGGGGCCGACCGAGCCGAGCACGAAGCGAGGGCGGTCCGGCGTCGCGAACTCGTCGGCGGCCTCGCGGGCCAGGCGCGCGCCGGCTTCGGCCAGCTCGAAGATCCGCCCGGTGATGTCGTACTCGGCGAAGTTGGCGAAATTGGCCCCGAAAGTGTTGGTTTCGACGGCGTCCGCGCCCGCCTCCAGGTACCCGCGGTGCACCGAGCGGACCACGTCCGGCCGGGTGACATTGAGGACTTCGTTGCAGCCTTCGAGGCCGTCGAAGTCGTCGAGGCTCAGGTCGTGGGCCTGCAGGGCGGTGCCCATCGCCCCGTCGGCCACCAGCACACGCGATCGCAGAGCGAGCAGGAACGGCGACGACAGGCGGTCGGACATGCTGAACAGCGTAAGGCCGGTGGTCGTAGGCTGGGTTGGTGAGTGAGCCCGTCGACGAGACCCCGCGGCCGCCCGGCGACCGCCCCGAACCCACCCGGCCTTTGATGGTCGTCGCCTTCGAAGGCTGGAACGACGCAGGTGACGCGGCCAGCCGGGCGGTCGAGCACCTGCAGCTGAACTGGGACGCCACGCCCCTGGCCGAACTGGAGCCCGACGACTACTACGACTTCCAGGTCAGCCGCCCGACCGTCCGCATGGTGGACGGCGTCACTCGACGGGTGGACTGGCCGACGACAACGCTGTCGGTGTGCCGCCCCGACGGGTTCGACCGCGACGTGGTGCTCGTGCAGGGCCCCGAGCCGAACATGCGCTGGCGCGCGTTCTGCGCCGAGCTGCTGGAGCACATCAAGCAGCTCGACGTCGCGACCGTGGTGACGCTCGGCGCGCTGCTCGCCGACACCGCGCACACGCGGCCGGTCCCGGTCACCGGGACGGCGTACGACAAGGACACCGCGTCGCTCTACGGGCTGGAGATGAACAACTACCAGGGCCCGACCGGCATCGTCGGGATCCTGCAGGACTACTGCGTGCAGGCGGGCATCCCGGCCGTCTCGATCTGGGCCGCCGTGCCGCACTACGTGTCGCACCCGCCGTCCCCGAAGGCGACGCTGGCGCTGCTGCACAAGCTGGAGGACATCCTCGACGTCGAGATCCCGCTGGGCGCGCTGCCCGAGCAGTCCGAGGAATGGCAGCGCACGGTCAGCGAGATGGCCGACGAGGACGAAGAGATCAGCGAGTACGTCCGCAGCCTCGAGGAGCGCGGCGACGCGCAGAGCGAGGTCGAGCCGGAAGAGGTCAGCGGCGACAAGATCGCCGCCGAGTTCGAGCGTTACCTGCGCCGCCGCGGCCGAGGCGGCGGACAGGAAGGCTTCGGTCTGCGCTGAGCCCTACTTCAGCCAGCTGGTGGCGAACGCCCGGGCGGGGTTCGCCACCAGCATGGCCGTGACGACGTCGCCGCCGAGCAGCTTCGTCAGCCGCGGCACCAGCGTCACGAGCAGGTACGGGAGGCCGCCCGGTTCGCGCCGGGCGGTGGCGGTCGTCGTGTCGCCGCCGAGCAGCAGCTGACCGCCGTGCCCGGCACCGACGAGGGCTTCGAGGCAGTCCGCGAGCCGCCAGTCCGTGGCCTGGTTCGCCTTCGACGGCCCGTCGAAGGCGAGGAACACCCCGGTCTCGGCGATTTCGCGCTGGATCCGCAGGTCCGGGTGGCGGTTCAGGTGGCCGAGGATCACCCGGTCGGCCGGGACCCGGTGGGTGCCGCACAGCAGCTCGGCGATCTCGAGCCCGGCGGTGCCGTGCTCCAGGTGGACGGCGATGGGCGCGCCGGTCTCCTCGTGGGCCACCGCGGCGGCGGTCAGGGTGGTGCGGGCGTGGGCGTCGATCGTGTGGAAGCCGCCGGCGACCTTGATCAGCCCGGCCCGGTGCCGCGTCCGCCGGTCTTCGGGCAGGTCGGCGGGGCCGGTGCCCTCGACGAGATCGGCGACGAAGAGCCGGACCAGATCGTCGACCACCCGGCGCAGCAGCGAAGGCGAGTAGTGCGCGGCCCGGTGCAGCCCGGTCGCCGCGACCACGTGCACCCCCGTCTCCTTCGAGAACTGGGCCAGCTCCCGGGTCCGGCGGCCGAGGCCGAACGGCGTCCACTGCACCACGGCCGAGCCTCCCGCGGCCCGGAACATGAGCAGCTGCTCCATGGCCGCTTCCGTGTCGTCGAGCTCCTCGCCCGGCAGCAGGTTCGAGGCGAAGAAGAGGTGGTCGTGCGAGTCGGTCACGCCCAGCCGGGCGGGGTCGATGTCGCCGAGCAGCGTGCGCACCTTCGGGTCCCCAGTCACCGTGCCGAGTGTAACGGCTCACCCGTTACGCTGGCGAGGTGTCCGACGACTTCCGCCTCGACCTGGGTGCGCCCTGGCTGAACCTGCTCGCCACCCGCGGCCGCCACTTCGGGCCGCAGCCGGTCGAGCGCATCCCGACCGCGGACCGGTTGCGTGACTGGCTGGCCCGCTCCGAGCTGACCCCGCTGGCCCCGGTCACGGACTTCGACCTGGACACCGCCCACGAGCTGCGTGAGGCGGTGCGGCCGCTCGCGCTGGGCGCGGTCGACGGCGTCGCGCCGTCCGCCGAGCAGGTTCAGGCGCTGACGAGGTTCTTGAAAGCGGAGCCGGTGCACCTGGCCGCACTCGACCGGCTGCACCGCAGTGCCCCGCCCACGGCGTCGGCCGCCTTCGCGCGGCTCGCACTCCAGGCGGCCGACTGGCTCACCGGACCGCTGCGGCACGACCTGCGGGCCTGCCCCGAGCAGGACTGCCGGGGCGTGTTCGCGGATCCGGGCGGCCGGCGGCGCTGGTGTCCGTCGCCCGCCTGCGCGAGCCGGGGCCGCGTGCGCGCGCTCAGGGAGCGGCGACGCGGGGCATCATGACGGCCAGAGGATCCGGCGCATCGGCACCGCGCCGCGCGCCCGCTTCCGCCACTCGCGGGGATAGCCGAGCGACACCTCTTCGAACCGCACGCCGTCGGCCTCCGTCGTCCGCGGGATGTGCAGGTGGCCGTAGACGGCGATCTCGGCGCGGTAGCGGACGTGCCAGTCCTCGGTCTGGGTGGTGCCGCACCACAGCGCGAACTCCGGCCAGTACAACGGCGCCGTCGGGTGGCGGTGCAGCGGCCAGTGCGACATGAGGATGGTGCCGTGGTCCCCGGGGATCGCGTCGAGCCGCTCGGTGCTGATCTTGAGGCGGTCCGCGCACCACGCCTGGCGGCTCGGGTAGGGGTCCGGGTGGAGGAAGTACTCGTCGGTGCAGACGACGCCGGCGGTCCGGGCCTGGCGCAGCGCCTCCTCCAGGGACTGCCCCTGCGCCTCGGGAGTCCGCCAGCTGTAGTCGTAGAGCAGGAACAGCGGCGCGATCGTCAGCGGCCGCGCGCCGTGGTGCCAGACGGGGAACTCGTCTTCGGGCGTGACGACGTCGATCTCGCGGCACTGCTCGACGAGGTACTCGTAGCGGGCCTGGCCCCGCAGCTGGCACGGGTCGTTGTTCGTGGTCCACAGCTCGTGGTTGCCTGGCACCCAGACGACCTTCGCGAACCGCTCGCGCAGCGTCTTGAGGGTTCCGATGGTCGCCTCGGCCCGCTCGGCGACGTCGCCGGCGACGAGCAGCCAGTCACCGGGCGTCTCCGGGACGACGTCGTCGAGGATCGGGCCGTTGCCCTCGTGGGTCACGTGGAGGTCGCTGGTGGCGAAGAGGTGCGGCACCCCTCCACCGTAACCATCGAAGACGGGGAAGTTTCGCGAATCCTGCGCTTCCGGGCCAGCATGAGCACTCCGGCGAAGACGTAGACCCCCGCCTGGACGTCCAGCAGTACCGCCGGTCCCGTCGTCGCGACCAGCGTGCCCGCCAGCAGCGCTCCCACCGTCGTGAACGTCGCCACCGCGGCGAACGTCGTGCTCAGCACCCGGCCCGCCCGCTCCGGCGCCACCGCGCTCTGGATCTCCGACAGCACCCCGGCGCCGACGACCACGCCCGGCGCGCCGACCAGCACGAACAACCCCACGTACAGCCCCAGCGCCGTCGTCACCATGGCCAGGTTCCAGATCACCGCCGACACCAGGCCCAGCGCGATCGACCCCCAGCCGAGCAACGCCGCCGGCGCCACCCGCCGCGCCACCGTGGCCAGCGCAAATCCGGCCGCCAGGCCGCCGATCGCCTGCACGCCCCGCAGCAGGCCCGCGTCGGCTTCGCTGCCACCCAGCACCTTCAGCACGTACACCACGAACAGCACCAGGAACATGCCCTGCGCCAGCGAGGTGAACGCCAAGGCGAGCCCGGTGCGCCACAGCCGCCGGTTGGTCGTCACCTCGCGCAGGCCGTCGAGCCAGGCCTGGACCACCGGTTCGGGCCCGACGGCCGGTGCGGGTGCGCTCATCCGGCGGAACGGCTTGGCCAGCAACGCCGCCGCCACCGCGAGCACCACCAGGTAGCCGGTGATGACGTCCGCGAGCCCGCCGAAGCCGAGCAGCGCGCCGCCCGCCCAGCCACCGGCCAGCCGGGCGACGCTGCCGTTCACGCTCATCAGCCCGTTCGCGCCGGTGACCTCCTCGACGCCGACCAGCTCCGGCACCAGGGCGTTGCGCGCCGGTTCGAACACCGACGCCAGCGCCGCTTGCGCGGCCATCACCGCGTAGACCGCGACGACGCTCGGCTCGGCCAGCAGCGGCAGCGCCACGACGGCCAGCCCGCAGCAGACGCCGAACAGCACCGCCCGCCGGTTCCAGCGATCGGCCACCACGCCGGCGACCGGGCTCAGCAGCACCGCGGGCAGCAGCCCGAGCACGATGCTCAACGCCGTGGTCGCGGCGGAGCCGGTGCGCTGGAAGACGTACACCGGCAGCGCCACCTGCAGCATCCACTCGGCCGTCTCGCCGAAGAACGCGGCCACCCACAGCCGCGCGAACGCCGGAACCCCCAGCAGCCGCTTCATTCCTCCGCCTTCCCCGAGTGTTCGATGCGCGGGAACGCCCGCAGCCCGACGTGGACCGGGCGCGCGCCCGCCGGCGCGTCGGTCCGGATGGCCCCGACGTACGGCCGGACCAGGGCGTCGATCGCGTCGGTCAGCCGGGTCAGCTCCTCCGGCGTGACGCGCAGCGCGTACGTGATCAGGCCGGACGCCGCGCGCCAGGCGGGATCGAGGCCGTCGAGCGAGTCGAGGTACCGCTGGGTCAGCTCCTGCTCGTGGCCCAGGCTCGCGCCGACCATGCCGAGCTGGGCCGCCCGGTGCGCCGGGTCGTCGGCCAGCTCCCCCATCTCCAGCCCGACCTGCCGCGCGCGCCACGGCCGCTCCCGGCCGTCCTCGGCGTCCGCGCGCTCGACCAGGCCGTACTGCGCGAGCTGCCGCAGGTGCCAGCTGCAGTTGGACGCGGTCGAGCCGACCGCCTCGGCGCACTCGCTCGCGGTGCGCGGGCCGACGGCGGTCAGGTGGTTCAGCAGCGCCGACCGCAGCGGGTGCGACAGCGCGCGCAGCAGCTCGACGTCCTCGATCCGCTTGCGCGGCGGCAGCTCGGCCATCGGTCGTCCCATCTGAAAGAGTCATTTCGAAAGTTGTCTTTCATACTTGGCCCCGCCTGCGGATTTGTCAACCGGCTCCGCTATCGTTCGCGGGGCAGTGACTGCGCCGGGCAGTGACTGTGTCATCACCCGACCTTGGATGGACGTTGCCCGACCAGCGCGAACTCGCCACCGCCGCCGCCCTCGCCCTCCCCCGGTTCGTGGGCTCGACCGCGCTCTTCCACGCCGCGGTCGCCGACCGGATGGCCGTCACCCCGACCGAGCTGCACTGCCTGCACCTGCTCCACGGCGGTGTCAGCGACTCCCCGACCGAGCTCGCCCGGCTGCTCGGGATGTCGACGGGCGCGTTCACGCGACTGCTCGACCGGATGGAGCAGCACCGGCTCGCCGAGCGCGCCCCGGACCCGGCGGACCGCCGCCGGCTCGTCGTCCGGCCGCTGCCCGACCGGATGGCCGAGCTCGCCGAGCTGTACGCGCCGATGGCGCGGTTCGTCGGCGAGCGGCTCGCGCGCCTGGACCGCCGTCAGCTGACCGCGCTCGTCGGCTTCCTCACCGACGGCACCGCCGCCGCCGAGCAGGCGTCGGGAACCCTGCCGGATGTGACCCAGGCCATAACCAGTTGACTAACTCTACGGATGTTGCGTTAACCTGGCTCCACTATGAGGAACTGAACCGCGCCCATCCCGCTTCCGAGGCGGCACCCGGTCGAGCCTGACGCTCCCGCGTGCCACGACGCCCGGCGGGATTTCCGCTTCTTCTCATCCGGGCCCGGTGATGCGCAATGTCTACTCTCTTTCCCTTGCAGGCCAAGGACGTCGTCTTCGGCTACGGCACCCGCGTCGTCCTCGACGGCGTCACGCTGACCGCGTCGGCCGGGCAGCGGCTCGGCCTCGTCGGCGAGAACGGCACCGGCAAGTCCACGCTGCTGCGGCTGCTCGCCGGGCTCGAAGAACCCCGCTCCGGCGAGGTGCTGCGCGGTCCGGACGTCGGGTTCCTGCTGCAGGAGCTGCCGTTCCCGACGGACGCGACCTTCGCCGACGTCCTCGACGACGCGCTCGCCGAGATCCGCGCGGCCACCACCCGGCTCGACGAGCTGACCGCGGCGATGACCGACCGGCCCGACGATCCCTCGGTGCTCGACGAATACGGCCGCGTCCTGGAATGGGCCCAAGCTCACGACCTCTGGGACGCCGACCGCCGCGCGAAGCTCGTCTGCGACGGGCTCGGCCTCGGCGGCGTCGAACCGGACCGGCGGCTCGGCACGCTGTCGGGCGGGCAGCGGTCGCGCCTCGGCCTGGCGGCGTTGCTGATCCGGCGGCCCGAGACGCTGCTGCTGGACGAGCCGACCAACCACCTCGACGACGCCGCGCTGGACTTCCTCGAACGCCACCTCACCGAGCTGACCGGGATCGTCGTGCTGTCGTCACACGACCGGGTGTTCCTCGACGCCGTCTGCACCGACATCGTCGACCTCGACCCGGCCGCGGCCGACCGCCAGGCCGGCGGCGCGGTCCGCTACGGCGGCAGCTACACCGACTACCTCGGGCACAAGAAGGCCGAACGCGCGCGGTGGGAGCAGCGTTTCGCCGACGAACAGGAGGAGCTGAAGGAGCTGCGGGAGACCGTCGCGGTCACCGCGCGCAACGTCGCCTACGGCCGCGGGCCGCGCGACAACGACAAGTTCATCCACCACTTCAAGGGCGCCCGCGTCCAGAAGACGATCTCGCGGCGGGTGCGCGACGCCGAGCAGCGGCTCGAGCACCTCGAACGCAACCAGGTGCGCAAACCCCCGGCGCCGCTGCGGTTCCGGGCCGCGCTGACCGGGCACGCGACCGGCGACGGACCCGCGATCTCGGTGCGTTCACTGAAAGTTCCGGGACGGCTGAGCCTGCCCCGGCTCGACGTCGGCGCGTCGGCCCGGCTGCTCGTCACCGGCGGCAACGGCGCCGGGAAGTCGACGCTGCTGTCGGTGCTGGCGGGGCGGCTCGTCCCGGCGGACGGCACTGTCCACTTCGGACACGGGGTGCGCGTCGGCCTGCTGGAGCAGGACGTCGTGTTCACCGAGCCGCAGCGGTCGGCGGCCCGGGTGTACCGGGACGCGCTCGGCGAGGACGCTCCCCCGCTGAGTCACCTCGGCCTGCTGGCGTCCCGGGATCTGCGCCAGCCCGTCGGAGCGCTCTCGGTGGGCCAGCGACGACGGCTCGCCCTGGCGGTCCTGCTCGCCGAGCCGCCGGACGTCCTCCTGCTGGACGAGCCGACGAACCATATTTCGCTGACCCTGGCGGAAGAACTGTTCGCCGCGTTGGAAACGGCGCCGGGCGCGGTCGTCATCGCGTCCCACGACCGGTGGCTGCGCCGGGACTGGGCGGGTGATCACCTGGAGCTGGCCGCCGGTCGTCCGGTCGCGGTATAGGCCGTTATACACAAGGAGGGGCGTCGCTTTCCCGTGGAAGCGACGCCCCTCCTTCGTCAGAGGGTGATGCCGAGGAGGGCGTCGACGGCGATGCGGATCAGGCCGGGTGCCGCCGGGTCCGTGCCGTCGCGGCGCAGGGCCTCGCTCGCCCACGCGTCGATCGCGGTCAGGGCTTTCGGCGTGTCGAGGTCGTCCGAGAGGTGGTCGCGCAGCCGGGCGACGGTGTCGTCGGCGGACGGGCCGGTGGGCAGCGAGACGGCTTCCCGCCAGCGCGCCAGCCGGGTCTCCGCCTCGGCGAGCAGCGAGTCGGTCCACGGCCGGTCGGCGCGGTAGTGGCCGGCGAACAGGGCCAGCCGGATCGCGCCCGGGTCGACCTGGTCGGCCCGCAGCCGCGAGACGAACACCAGGTTCCCGCGCGACTTCGACATCTTTTCGCCGTCGAGCCCGATCATCCCGGCGTGCACGTAGTGGCGGGCGAACGGCCCGTCCTTGGCGACGGCCTCGGCGTGCGCCGCGCTGTACTCGTGGTGCGGGAAGATCAGGTCCGAGCCGCCGCCCTGGAGGTCGAACCCGAGGCCCAGCCGGTTGACCGCGATCGCGCTGCACTCGATGTGCCAGCCCGGGCGGCCCGCGCCCAGCTCCGACTCCCACGACGGCTCGCCCTCGCGGGCCACGCGCCACAGCAGTGCGTCCAGCGGGTGGCGCTTGCCGGCGCGGTCGGGGTCGCCGCCGCGCTCGGCGAAGAACTTCGTCATGGTCGGCTCGTCGTAGTTCGACTCGTAGCCGAACTTCCCGGTCGCCGAGTGGTCGAAGTAGATGTCCGGGAACTCCGGGTCGTCCGCGCGGTAGGCGGCGCCGTTCGCGAGCAGCTTCGCGATGACCTCGACGATCTCCGGGATGCTCTCCACCGCGCCGACGAACTGCTTCGGCGGCAGTACACGCAGGGCAACCATGTCCTCGCGGAACAGCGCCGTCTCGCGCATGCCGAGCACGACCCAGTCGTCCTGGTCGCGCTGGGCGCGCTCGAGCAGCGGCTCGTCGATGTCGGTCACGTTCTGCACGTAGTGGACGTCGTGCCCGTTGTCCCGCCACACGCGGTTCACGAGGTCGAAGGCCAGGTACGTCGCGGCGTGCCCCAGATGCGTCGCGTCGTAGGGCGTGATCCCGCAGACGTACATCCGCGCGGTGGCGCCGGGCGCGGTCGGGCGGATCTGCCCGGTGGCCGTGTCGTGGAGCCGCAGCGGGCGGGGGGTGCCGGGGATGCGGGGCACGTCGACCGATGACCAAGTCTGCATGCCCTCGACTGTAAGCGCTGCCTCCGCCACCCTCCCGCCCGGTGGGACTCCTCCCCCACGTGGAGCAGCGGCTACTGCCGGCGTGCGACGTTCGCCACGATGGCGTCGCGGACGAACTCCGCGACGCCGGGCCGCTGCTCGTCCTCCCGGACCAGGAACGCCAGCTGCACCGGCTCGGTGACGTACAGCTCACCGATCCGCCGCTGCGTCTCGTACGAGCACTCGCCCATCACCGCGGCGAGCATCGCCCGGTGCTCCTCGGCGAGGTCCGCCGCCTCGGTGCCGTCCGGGGCACCGCCCGCGTCGCGCAGCGCGGTCAGCCGGCGCACCCAGTCCCGGCGGGCCGCTTCCCCGGCCGCCAGGTCCTCCTTGGACGGTGCGGTCGCACCCTGCCACTCCGGCGTGCCGCCCCACCGCCGCGCGGCTGCTTCCGCGTAGCCGTCCGGCTCGCGGAACCCGCCGAACACTTCGAACTTCTCCTCGGGCGTCAGTGCGTTGCCCATGGCTCTCGCCTCCATCGCGCGATCGACGGCCGCGACCATCCGTCCCAGCTCCCCCATGCGCGCGACGAGCAGCTCCCGCTGCCGCTTCAGGTGCGCGCCGGCGTCGATGCCGGGATCGTCGACGAGGGTCGCGATCGTCTCGAGGGGGAACCCGAGCTCCCGGTAGAACAGGATGCGCTGCAGCCGGTCGAGATCGTCGTCGGCGTAGCTGCGGTACCCGGCGCTCGTCCGGCCGCTCGGGCTGAGCAGGCCGATCTCGTCGTAGTGGTGCAGCGTCCGGACGGTGATCCCGGCCAGCGCCGCGACCTTGCCCACGGGATGCCCCATCGGTTCCCCTTGTCTTCTCCGGCCGGTGTGGCCCTTGCGGTGTTCACCGTGGTGCCTCACGCCGCGTGAGGGTCAAGCGTCACCCTTCCGTAGCCGCCGCGCCGCGGTGAGCGCGGTTAGCCTGGCCCGATGGGCACCATGATCGTCGCGGGCGGTGCGGTCGCCGTGATCGCGCTGGTCACGGCGGTCGTCCTGCGACGGCTGCGCCGACCCCGGCCCCGGCCGGTGTTCGGTGCCGTTCCTCGCGAACCCCTCGCGGCGGTGCGCCGCGACGAGCTCCTGGCGAAGATCGACGAGACGTTCCGCACCGGGCGTTCCTGCGTCCTGCTGGGCCGCGGCGGGGCGGGCAAGACCCACCTCGCCGCCGCGTTCGTCCGGGACGACCGCGCGCCGGTGCTCTGGGTGGTGGCGGCCGATCCGGCGAACACCGCCCGCGCCTACGCGGAGCTGGCCCGGCGGAAGGGCTTGACCGGCCCCGACGCGGGCCTCGCGTGGCTCGACGGACGCGACGGCGCCATCGTCGTGTTCGACGGCGCCACCGACCCGGACGCGCTCACCCGGTGGCTGCCCGCCCGGGCCCGGGTCCTGGTGACCACGACGGTGCCGGACTTCGAGATCCTCGGCGCCACGGTGCCGGTGACCGGCTTCGACCCGGCCGAAGCGGCCGGCTTCCTCCGCGCGCGGTCGGGCCGGGACGCCGACGCGGCCGGCGTCGCCCGGGAACTCGGCTACCTGCCGCTGGCGCTCGCCCAGGCCGGTGCCGTGATCCGGGCTTCGGGCCGCACGGACTACCTCGACCGGCTGCCGCGCACGCCGCCGCTGGAGCGGGAACCGGGCGACGACCATCCGCCGTGGGTCGAGGACACCACGCTCGCGGCCCTGCGCACGGTGGCCGTGCGGGACGGCCGGGCCGTGGTCGTCGCCGAACTCCTGGCCGTGCTGGCGCCGCGGGGTGTGCGGCGGGCCCTGCTGCACCGGGCCGGCCCGGATCCGGTGGCGGTGGACGCCGCGCTGGCCGGCCTCGAAGGCGCGTCGCTCGCGGAGTTCGACGTCAGCGGCGAAGTCGTCACCATGCACCGCCTGACCCGCCACGCGGTACTGGGCCGGCTGCACGCGCAGGAGCGGCTGGCCGAGGCGCTGGACCGGGCGTTCGCCGTGCTGGACACCGAGGACACCGCCGAGCTCGCCGACCACGCCGCCGCGCTGTGGCGGCAGTTCCGGGCGCTGCCGTCGGTCTCCGCGGGCCCGCGGCTCGGCCCGATCCTGCGGCTGCGGCGCCGGTCGGTCGACCTCCTGGTGGCCGAAAGCGCGTTCGCGCAGGCCCGCGCGCTCGGCCGTGAAGTGCTCGCCGACCACGACGCCTACCTGCCCGCCGGCCATGACGACACCGCGCTCGCCGCCGAGTCACTGGACCGGGCGGCGAGCCCGCCGGCGCCGGCTCAGCGCCGCCGGGTGCGCAGGTAGTCGCCGACCACCGCGGCGCCCAAGCCGTCCAGGTCCGGCGCGACCACCCGGCCACCGGAGCGGCGGGCGATCACGTCCACGAACGCCGTCAGGCGTGGGTCGTCGCCGAGGCGGAACACCGTCACCGAGGCGCCCAGCTTGGCCAGACGGTCCACTTCGGACAGTGTCTTGTGGAGGGTCCGGGGCTGCGGCGGGTAGTCGAAGACCGCTTCGCCGTCCGGTTCCAGGTGGGCGGTCGGCTCGCCGTCGGTGACCATCAGGACCACCGGCTGGGCGTCCGGGTGCCGTCGCAGGTGCTGCCCGGCCAGCAGCAGCGCGTGGTGGGCGTTGGTGCCCTGTTCCCACGCGCCTTCCAGGCCGATCAGCTCCGGCAGCTCGACGGACATCGCGTGGCGCCCGAAGGTGATCAGCTGCAGCGCGTCGTTGCGGAAGCGCGTGCTGATCAGCTGGTGCAGCGCGAGCGCGGTGCGCTTCATCGGCAGCCAGCGGCCCTCCTGCACCATCGACCACGACGTGTCGACCAGCAGCGCCACCGCGGCGCGGGAGCGGTGTTCGGTCTCGACCACTTCGACGTCCTCGACGTCGAGCCGGACCGCGCTCTCCCCCACCGACACCGACCGCAGCACCGCGTTGCGGATGGTCCGCGGCACGTCCCAGGGCTGCATGTCCCCGAACCGCCACGGCCGCGACGCACCCGTCGGCTCCCCCGCCGCGCCCGCCGACTCGGTCTCACGGTCGCCGGTCTTGCCGCGCAGCGCGTTCACGACGTCGGCCAGCGCCGTCTCGCCGAGGCGCCGCAACGCCTTGGGCGACAACCGGAGCGTCCCGTCGGCGGCCCGTTCGAACAGGCCCTGGCGGCGCAGCTCACGCTCCAGTTCGGACAGTCGCCGCGCGTCGACGCCGGCGTCCTTGCCGAGCTGGCGTTCGAGGGCCTCCAGGTCGATGTCCTCCAGCCGCGCGCCGGGGTAGGACTGGCCGAGCTGCTCGGCCAGCGCGTCCAGCTCGGCGAGGTCGGCCATCGCCTGGGCGCCCTCGCCCATGCCCAGCGGGTTGTTGCCGCGGAATCGTGCCGAGCCCGTCCAGTCTTCGCCCGGCCGCGCGGCCCGCAGCTGACTGTCCAATTGGGACAGCTGTTGCGCCAGGCGCGGGTCGCCGAAGGCCTGCTGGGTCAGCTCGGCCAGCTCCGCGCGCTGCTCGGCCGACATCGAGTTGAGCATCCGCTGCGCTGCGGCCGACCGCTCGGCGAGCGCGTCGATCAGTTCTTCGACGTTCCGCGGGTTCTCCGGGAAGAACTCGCCGTGCTTGGCCATGAAGTCGTCGAAGCGTTCCTGGATGTCCTCGGTGCCCTGGGCGTGCGCGGCCAGGAGGTCGTTGAGGTCCGACAGCATCTCGTTGATGCGCTCGACGTCCTCGGGGCCGGCGTTCTGCAGCGCCTGCTTCATGCCCTGGAACCGCGACTCCATCAGCTCCTGGCCGAGCAGGTCGCGGATCTGCTGGTAGTTCTCCCGGCCCTGGTCCGACCGCCAGTCGTAGTTCGCCAGCTCGTTCACGGCCGCGGCCGTGCCGGGCGGCAGCGCGTCGAGCTGGGCCTCGCGGAAGCGTGCTTCGTCGTCCGGGTCCGGGAACAGCTCGCGGCGCTCGGCGTCAAGCGCTTCCTCCAGCAGGCGCTGGACTTCCTGCAGGGTGCCGTTGAGGTTGTTGCGGCGCTGGATCTGCGACCGGCGCTGCCACAGGCGCCGGGTCAGCTCGTCGAGGCCCGACGTGCGCTCGGTGCCGCGCCGGAGCAGTTCCTCCAGCGCGGACCGCGGTGACGACCCGGCCATGACCTCGCGGCCGATCTCGTCGAGCGCGTCCCGCAGGTCGGCCGGTGGCGCGAGCGGGTCCGGCCCGTCGTGCCACGGGCCGTAGGAGTAGCCGTCGGGAAGCGGGACCGCGGTCATCGGCCGTAGACGGTCGTCGTGTCGTCGGAGTCCTTGGCCAGGCGCCGGGCCAGGAACAGCGATTCGAGGGCGAGTTCGACGGCGGCCGCGATCCGGCCGGCGGGCTCGTCGGCGCCGACGCCGGCGCGCTGGGCGACCTCGTGCAGCACCGGGAGCTCCGGCAGGGCTTCGAGGACGTCCTTGCCCGGCACCCGCTCGCCGGTGGCGACCAGGTGGCCTTCGGCGACCGCGTCGGCCAGCGGCCGCAGGTCGAGACCGGCGAAGCGCTCGCGGGCGGTCTCGGCGATCGCGCGGCGCAGCAGGTGCACGAGGTGCTCGATCTCGCGGCCCTCTTCGCCCGGCTCGAACTCGATCTTGCCGCGCAGCACCGACGGGACGGCGTCGAGGTCGACCGGCCGGGCCACCGCGGGCTCCTCCCCGGTCAGCGCCGACCGGCGCAGCGCGGCGGCCGCGACGGTCTCCGCCGCGGCGACGGCGAACCGCGCCGAAACGCCGGAGCGCTGGTCGATGACCGGCGACTCGCGCAGGTTCCGGACGAACCGGGCGAGGACCTCCAGCAGCGGCTCGCCGACCTCGGCGACCAGGTGGGCCTCCTGCCGGACGACGGCCACCTCCGACTCGACGTCGAGGGGGTAGTGCGTGCGGATCTCGGCGCCGAAGCGGTCCTTGAGCGGGGTGATGATCCGGCCGCGGTTGGTGTAGTCCTCGGGGTTCGCGGTGGCGACGAGCAGGACGTCCAGGGGCAGCCGCAGCGTGTAGCCGCGGACCTGGATGTCGCGCTCCTCCATCACGTTGAGCAGCGCGACCTGGATGCGCTCGGCGAGGTCGGGCAGCTCGTTGATGGCGACGATGCCGCGGTGGGCGCGCGGGACCAGGCCGAAGTGGATGGTCTCGGGGTCGCCCAGGCTGCGGCCTTCGGCGACCTTCACCGGGTCGACGTCGCCGATCAGGTCGCCGACCGAGGTGTCGGGCGTGGCGAGCTTCTCGGTGTAGCGCTCGGAGCGGTGGCGCCAGGCGACCGGCAGGTCGTCACCGAGCTCGGCGGCGCGCCGGAGCGAGGCGGGCGTGATCGGCCGCAGCGGGTGTTCGCCCAGCTCGGAGCCCTCGATGACGGGCGTCCACTCGTCGAGCAGGCCGGCGAGCGTGCGGAGCAGGCGGGTCTTGCCCTGGCCGCGTTCGCCGAGCAGGACGACGTCGTGGCCGGCCAGCAGCGCGCGTTCGAGCTGCGGCAGGACGGTGCGGGAGAACCCGACGATGCCGGGCCAGGCGTCTTCGCCGGTCCGGAGGGCGGTCAGCAGGTTGTCGTGGATCTCTCGAGCGATGGGCCGCGGCTCGTACCCGGCCGCGCGCAGGGCCCCGGCGGTGCGGGGAAGAGCGTCTGGAACTGCGTTCACCCGTTCGACGCTACTGCCGGATCGCCGGTGCGTCGATGTGGAGCGACTCCAGCGTGGGCGCGCTCCTGCGATGCGGGCGGGACCGGTAAAATAGGGCGTCGTGTGCCGTCCCAGTGCGACTTTCGCCGTCTGGTCCGCCGCGTGGCTGAACGGAGCCGCGGCGTCCGACGATGTCCTCGACGCCCTGCTCGCGTGGGGTGAGGCCCACGACGTGGTGGCCGCCGACGCGGCCGCCGCGGAGGCGTTCGCGCTGCCGCTGGCGTTCAACCGCCCGGCGACGCCGGTCCAGCTGCTGATGGCGCTGCGTTCGCAGGGAGCGAAAAGCATGCGGCTCGTCCTGCCGGTCCCGGGCGACGTCCGCGGGCTGGGCGGCGGCGGGCCGTTCACCGAGGCGGCGCTGCGCGCGGGTGACGCGGTGGTGCTGCCGGAGCTCGGGTCCGGGCTGGTACCGGAGCCCGTCGCCGAGGGCCTGATGCGCTGGACGGTCTACTCGCTGGCGTCGCCCTCCGCGCCGGAGTACGTCGGGCTGGCCGAGGCCGAGCACGGGCTGACCGACGCGATCCGGAACAGCGCGGGGGCGTTGCAGGCACTGGACGTGGCTTCGGACCGGCCGGGGGTGCGGGCCGAGCTGTCGGCGCACCTGCGGTCCCGGCCGGACGTCGACTGGCCGGCGGGGACGCCGGGGCGCGCGTTGCGGGTGCTGCAGCGGGCCGAGGAGATCGCGGCGATCCTGGCGATCGCGTCGTCGGACGACCCGGGCGGGGCGATCTCGGCTTCGGCTTCGTCGTTGCGGGCCCAGGCTTTGCGGCCGCTGTCGGAGGCCGTGCGGACGGCTCGGTTCGCGGCGGTCAACGAGGCCGTCCGGGTGTTCGCGGAGCAGACGGCCCGCGAAGGCTGAGCCGTTACCGGGCCGGGCGCTTGGCCGGTTCGCAGCACCCCACCGCACACGGCGCGCCGTTGACCGTGCAGCCCGCCGCCGGGAACGGCGACAGCTTCCGCGGCTCCACCCCGTGCGTGTGCTCGCGGACCAGCTCCACCACCAGCTCCGCGAACCGCGGGTCCGAACCGGCCGTCGCCGCGCGGGCGAACGCCATTCCGTGCTCTTCCGCGCGTTCCTTCGCCTCGTTGTCCAGGTCCCAGATCACCTCGAGGTGGTCCGACACGAACCCGATCGGCGAGACGACGACGCCGGTGACCCCGGACTCGTGCAGCGCGTCGATGTGGTCGACGATGTCCGGCTCCAGCCACGGCACCTGCGGCGGCCCGGACCGGGACTGCCAGACGACGTCGTACGAGTCGATGCCCGCCTCGGCCGCCACCAGGCGGGCCGCCTCCGCGATCTGGCGCGAGTACCGGCGGCCGCCCTCGGACGGCGGGCCCGACGCCAGATCCGCGCTCGACGGGACCGAGTGCGCCGTGAACACCGTGCGGATCCCGGGCGCGTCGCCCAGGGACGCGTGCGCCGCGCGGACGCCGTCCGCCACCGCCGAGACGAACAGCGGGTGGTCGAAGAACTGGCGGATCTTCACCAGTTCGGGGGCACCTGCACCGACCGCCGCGCGGGCGCGCTCGATGTCCTCGTCGTACTGGCGGCACGCCGAATAGCCGCCGTACGCGCTCGTCGGGAAGACCAGGATCCGGCGAGCGCCGGACGCGGTCAGCGACGCCAGCGTGTCCTCGACCATCGGATGCCAGTTGCGGTTGCCGAAGTGCACCGGCAGGTCGACGCCGGCGGCCGCGAGCAGCTTCCCGACCGCGGCCATCGCGTCGCGGTTCAGCTCGTTGATCGGCGAGACCCCGCCGAAGTGCCGGTAGTGCTCGGCGACCTCGAGCAGCCGCTCCCGCGGCACGCCCCGGCCCCTGGTGACGTTCTCGAGGAACGGCATGACGTCGTCCGGCCCTTCCGGGCCGCCGAACGAAAGCCACAGCAACGCGTCGTATCCCACCCCGTCATCTTGCCGATGTGGCGGCCCGCACGCTGACGCGGGCTCGTTATGAATCGAGCAGTACAAAACCGTGGTACGGTGACGGCATGGCCAGGCCACGGGAGTTCGACGAGACCGCCGCCGTCGAGAAGGCGATGCACGCGTTCTGGGAACACGGCTACGAAGCGACGTCGACGCAGGACCTGTGCGAGGCCACCGGGCTCGGGCGCAGCAGCGTCTACAACACCTTCACCAGCAAGCGGGCCCTGTTCGAGCGCTCGCTCACGCACTACACCAGCACCCAGCTCGGCAAGCGGCAAGCGATCCTCGACGGCCCGGGCACCGCGGCCGAGCGCATCGCCGCCGTCCTCGACAGCGCCATCGAGGACGACCTCGAGCGGCAGCGGCGCGGCTGCCTCGTGGTCAACACCCTGGCCGAACTGGGCGTGCCCGACGACGAAGTGGGCGCCGCGCTGCGGAACGACACCGACCGGAACCTGACCATGTTCGCCGAATGCGTCCGGGAAGGCGTGCTCGACCACAGCCTCCGGGACGGCCTCGATCCCGCCGACGTCGCGGAGTTCCTGCTCAGCACCACCTCGGGCCTGCGGGTGATGGCCCGCCGGGGCACGAGCCGCGACAGCATGCACGCGGTCGCGGACCTCGCACTGGCCGCCATCACGCGTTGACCATCGCACCGCTCGAGCCGAGCGCACCTTGCTTTTGTACTGACCGATACATAACTGGGAGGGATTCTCATGCCCCTGGCCGTCTTCGTCCTCGGGCTCAGCGTGTTCGCGCTGGGCACGTCCGAGTTCATGATCACCGGCCTGCTCCCCGGCATGGCCGCCGACCTGCACGTGAGCATCCCCGACGCCGGGCTGCTGATCTCGGCGTTCGCCGTCGGCATGGTCGTCGGGGCACCGCTGCTGGCGATCGGCACCCTCCGGCTCCCCCGCCGCCGGACGCTGCTGGCCCTGCTCGGCGTGTTCGCCGTGGCGCACGTCGTCGGCGCCCTCGCCGAGGGGTACGCCCTGCTCTTCGCGACGCGGGTGGTCGCGGCCCTCGCCTGCGCCGGGTTCTGGGCCGTCGCGCTGGCGACGACGATCGCGCTCGTGCCCGTCGAGCGGCGCGGGCGCGGGATGGCGGTGCTGGTCGGCGGGCTGACCGTCGCGAACATCGCCGGGGTGCCCGCCGGCACGTTCCTCGGCCAGCACGCCGGCTGGCGGACGGCGTTCTGGGCGGTGGCGGCGGTGACGCTGCTGGCGGTGGCCGGCGTGGCGCTGCTGGTGCCCGAGACGACCGGCGGACCGCTGAGCGTCCGCGGCGAACTGCGGCTCTACCGGCGCGGCCGCGTCTGGCTCGCGCTCGGTGTGATCGCCTTGTGCCAGGCCATGATCTTCGCCGCGTTCAGCTACCTCGCACCGCTGCTGACCGAGACCGACGGCCTTTCCGCGGAGGGGGTGCCGGGTGTCCTGGCGCTGTTCGGCGTCGGCGCGCTGATCGGGATCAGCGCGGGCGGGCGGCTCGCCGACCGGCGGCCGTTCGCCACGCTGTACGGCTGTCTCGCCCTCGCACTGGCCGCCCTGCTCGTGCTCGCCCTCACCACCGACGCGCTCGTCGCCGTCGCGGCCGTGCTCGCCTTCGGCGTGGCCGGGTTCGGCGCCAACCCGGCGCTGAACCTCCGCGCCTACCAGGCCGCCGGCGACGCGCCAACGCTCGTCGGCGCCAGCACGACCGCGGCGTTCAACGTCGGCAACACGATCGGGCCGTGGCTCGGCGGCGTCGCGATCGGCGCCGGGCTGGGCTTCCCGAGCGTCGCGTGGACCGGCATCGCGCTCGGTGCGGCGACGCTGGTCGCGCTCACGGTCGCGGTCGCCGTCCAGCGGAGCGACGACCGCGAACCGGTGCTCGCGTGAGGCTCAGACGCCGAGGAAGTGGACCCCGCCGTCGACCATGATCATCGAACCGGTCGTGGCCGGGAGCCAGTCCGACAGCACCGCGCAGACGCTCTTCGCGACCGGGTCCGGGTCGGTGCTGTCCCAGCCGAGCGGCGCGCGCTCGCCCCAGCCGTCCTCCAGGTCGACGAAGCCCGGGATGGACTTCGCCGCCATCGTCTTCATCGGGCCCGCGCTGACCAGGTTGACGCGGATGCCCTGCGGGCCGAGTTCCTTGGCCAGGTACCGGTTGACCGACTCGAGCCCGGCCTTCGCGACGCCCATCCAGTTGTAGACCGGCCACGCGACGCGCGCGTCGAAGTCCATGCCGACGTAGGACGCGCCGCGGCCGAGCAGCGGCAGGCACGCCTTCGCCAGCGACATGTACGAGTACGTCGAGATCTCGATCGCCGTCTTGACGTCCTCGGCGGGCGCGTCGAGGAACGGCGCGCCGAGGCAGGTCTGCGGGGCGAAGCCGATCGAGTGCAGCACGCCGTCGAGGCCGTCGACGTGCTCGCGGACCTTGTCGGCGAGGCCGTCGAGGTGGTCCTGGTTGGTGACGTCCAGCTCGATCACCGGCGCCTCTTCGGGCAGCCGCTTCGCGATGCGCTCGACGAGCGACATGCGGCCGAAGCCGGTCAGCACCACCTTCGCGCCCTCCTGCTGCGCGATCTTGGCCGCGTGGAAGGCGAGCGACGCGTCGGTGATGATGCCGGTGATCAGCAGGCGCTTGCCTTCGAGCAGTCCGGGCACGGGTCCTCCAAGTCTTGGTTCCGGATAAGAAAAGTTCAGTGGCCGAGGCCGAGGCCGCCGTCGACCGGCAGCACCGCGCCGTTGACGTAGCCGGCCTCGTCGGAGGCCAGGTAGCGCACGGCGGCGGCGATCTCCGACGGCTCGGCGTACCGGCCGGAGGGCACCTGCGCGAGGATCTGCTTCTTGCGTTCCTCGGGGAGTTCGTCGGTCATGTCGGTGCGCACGAAGCCGGGCGCGATGACGTTCGAGGTGATGTTGCGGGAGCCGAGCTCACGGGCCAGCGAACGCGCGAAGCCGACGAGCCCGGCCTTCGACGCCGCGTAGTTGGCCTGGCCGGCCGAGCCGGAAAGCCCGACCACCGACGAGATGAAGACGAACCGGCCCCACTTGCCGCGCAGCATGCCGCGCGAGGCGCGCTTGGCGACGCGGTAGGCGCCGGTCAGGTTCGCGTTGATGACGCGCTCGAACTGCTCGTCGCTCATCCGCATCAGCAGCGTGTCGTCGGTCAGCCCGGCGTTGGACACCAGCACCTCGACCGCGCCCTGGTGTTCCTCGACGAGCTTGAACGCCGCGTCGACCTGCTCGGTGTCGGTCACGTCGGCCTGGACCCCGAAAAGTCCCTCCGGCGCGCCCGAACCACGGTGCGTGACGGCGACCCGGTGTCCCTGCTCCGCGAGGTCCCGGGCGATCGCCAGACCGATGCCCCGGTTGCCCCCGGTGACCAGAACCGACCGTCCCACAGTGTTCTCCCTCTTCGTCGACGTGCGCTGATGTCGGGCACGAGGCTATCGGCAGCGCCGCCGCGTCGCGCACCCGCGCCCGGGGTGGCGGCGACCGTCCTAAGCCGGTGTTAGGAACTGCCCTCCGACCTTGCTGGTTACCCGCTGGTTGGTCACCGTGAGTCGCAACACAGGAGGTCGACGATGACAACCCGGATCAGCGGCACCGCCACGGGGGCCGTGAGCGAGAAACGCGTTATCGGCAACGTGCTCCGCGGCTCGATCGGCAACTTGATCGAGTGGTACGACTGGTACGCCTATGCGGCGTTCACCACATACTTCGCCAAGTCGTTCTTCCCGACGACCGACACCACGGCCGCGTTCCTGGGGACCGCCGCGGTGTTCGCGGTCGGGTTCCTCATGCGCCCGCTCGGCGGCTGGCTGCTCGGCCGGTTCGCCGACCGGTTCGGCCGCCGCAATGCGCTCGTGCTCTCGGTGACGTTCATGGCGGGCGGCTCGCTGCTCATCGCCGTCACGCCGAGCTACCACACGATCGGGATCGCCGCGCCGATCCTGCTGCTCGTCGCGCGGCTGATCCAGGGCCTGTCGGTCGGCGGCGAGTACTCCACCTCGGCGACGTACCTGTCCGAAGTGGCCACTCCCGGCAAGCGCGGCTTCTACTCCAGCTTCCAGTACGTGACGCTCTACGGCGGCCAGCTCCTGGCCCTGGGGCTCCAGCTGGTCCTGCAGGCGGTCCTCACCGAGCAGCAGCTGACCGCGTGGGGCTGGCGGATCGCGTTCGGGGTCGGCACCGTCGCCGCGCTCACCGTGATGTGGCTGCGCCGCGGCATGGACGAATCCGAGAGCTACCGGCGCGAAGCCGACCAGAGCAAGGCGACCGGCGAGCGCGGCACGCTGCGCACGCTCGCCCAGTACCCCAAGGAGATCGCGCTCGTCGTCGGCCTGACCCTCGGCGGCACGGTGGCGTTCTACACCTTCGCCACCTACAGCCAGAAGTTCCTGGAGAACACCGCGCACATCCCGCGGCGGCAGGTCACCGTCGTGCTGTTCTGCGCGATCCTCGTCGCGGCGATCCTGCAGCCGCTCGCGGGCCGGCTGTCCGACCGGATCGGCCGCCGCCCGCTGCTGCTGTTCTTCGGCATCGGCGGCACGCTGCTCACGGTCCCGCTGATGACGGTCATGGGCACCACCCGCAACCCCGTCGGCGCGTTCTTCCTCGTCCTGGCCGGGCTGGTGATCGTCGCCGGGTACACCTCGATCAACGCGATCGTGAAGGCCGAGCTGTTCCCGACGAAGATCCGCGCGCTCGGCGTCGGGCTGCCCTACGCGCTGACCGTGGCGATCTTCGGGGGCACCGCCGAGCTCATCGCGCAGGCGCTGAAGAGTGCCGGGCACGAACCGGTGTTCTTCTGGTACGTCGCGGGCTGCGTCCTGGTCTCCCTGATCGTCTACGGCACAATGCGGGAAACCTCGAAGACCTCGGAGCTGGAAGAGCGCTGAGAAGGGATGGCCGTGCGCGTGCTCCTCGTCGAAGACGACGCGGGCGTCGCGGGCGCGCTCGCGGAGTCGCTGCACGCGCGCGGCCACCCCGTCACCAGCGTCGGCCGCGGAGCCGACGCCCTGCACCGCCACCGCGACGCCGACCTCGTCCTGCTGGACCTGGGCCTGCCCGATCTCGACGGCCTGGACGTCCTCCGCAAGATCCGCGCGGTCTCGCCGGTTCCGGTCATCGTGCTGACCGCCCGCGGCGACGAACGCTCGATCGTGCGCGGCCTGCGCCTCGGCGCCGACGACTACCTCACCAAGCCGGTGCGGCTGGCCGAACTGCTGGCCCGGATGGACGCCGTCGTGCGCCGGGCGGTGGCCCGCGACGCCCCGGCCGGCGACGTCGTCCGCGTCGAGGACGTCGAAGTCGACCTCGGCGCGCGCCGGGTCCTCGTCGCCGGGCACGACATCGGGCTCACCACCAAGGAGTTCGAGATCCTGGCCGTCCTCGCCGCGCGCCCCGGCACCGCGGTCAGCCGCCAGCAGCTGATGGACGAGGTCTGGGGCGACGCCTACCTCGCGGTGTCGCGCTCGCTCGACGTCCACCTGACCGGCCTGCGCGCGAAGCTCGACCGGCCGGGGCTGCTGACCACGATCCGCGGCTTCGGCTACCGGCTCGGCCGGGACTGACCCCGTGCGCACCCGGCTGCTGGTCGTCCTGGTCGCCCTCGCGCTCGCGGTGGTCGCCGCGTTCGCCGTGCCGCTGCTGGCAGCCACGGCCGAGCAGCGCACCCAGCAGCTGGTCATCTCCCGGACCGCCGACGTCGACCGGTTCGTCGTGCTGGCCCAGCAGGCCGTCGACACGCGCGACTCCGCCGCGCTCGCCGCCGACGCGGCCCGTTATGCCGAGCTGTACGGCGAAGGCGTCGTCATCGTCGACCAAAGGCGCGCGCCGCTGGTGCAGGCCGGTGGGCTGACCGCGGCCGACCCGGCGGTGCACGCACTGGTCGAGGCGGCGATGCGCAACGAGCCGGCGCCGCAGGTCGGCAGGCTCGGCCCGTGGTCGGCCGAACCGGCGTACTTCGCGCGGCCGGTCGGCACCGGCACCCGGGTGTCCGGCGTGGTCGTGCTGCGGGCGTCGGTGACGGCGGCGGCCGCGGACGTCGCGGCCCGCTGGGGCACCATCGGCGCCGGGGCGCTGCTCGTCGCCGTGGTGTTCGTGCTGCTGGCCGTGGTGCTGGCCCGGTGGATGGTCCGGCCGCTGCACGAGCTGGAGACCGGCGTCCTGGCCGTCGCCGCCGGGCACCGCGCGCACGTCCCGGAACGCACCGGGCCGCGGGAGCTGCGGGTGCTGGCCGGCGAGGTCAACCGGATGTCCGAGGCCGTGCTCGAAGCGGCCGAGCAGCAGCACCGGCTGGTCGCCGACGCCTCCCACCAGCTCCGGAACCCGCTGGCCGCGCTGCGCCTGCGCGTCGATTCGCTCGCCGGCCGGGTCGACGGCGACGAGGCCACCTACCGGGCGACCGTCGCCGAGGTCGAACGCCTGGAGAAGCTCCTCGACGGGATGCTGGCCCTGGCGCTGGCCGAAAGCACGGCGACGCGGGTCGCCGCCGGGGGCGTGGCCGAGTCGTGCGACCTCGCGGCCGTGCTCGCCGAACGCGTCGACGCCTGGCGGCCGTCGGCCGAAGACGCCGGTTCGACGCTCGTGCCACCTCCCGGGCACGACGAGCCGGTCACCGTGCGTTGCCCGGAAGGCGAACTCGCGCAGATCCTCGACGTGCTGCTGGACAACGCGGTCCGCTACGCCGGCCGCGGCGCGAAGATCACCACCGACTGGGAAAGCGGCGCCGACACCGCGACCCTCGTCGTCCGCGACGACGGGCCCGGACTGTCCACTGAGGACCGTGCGCGGGCGACCGAGCGGTTCTGGCGGGCCGGCGGTGAAGGCGCGCCGCGCGGGACCGGGCTCGGGCTGGCCATCGCGCACCAGCAGGTGCGGACCCGCGGCGGCGTCCTGGACCTGCGCCCGGCACGCCCCCACGGCCTCGAAGTCCGCGTCACCCTGCCGCTGGAGGTGCCGCGATGACCCTCACCCGCCGGACCGCCCTGCTCGGCGGCCTCGGCCTCGCGCTGGCCGGCTGCTCGACGGCCGGCTACGGTGGCCCCGAACGGACGCTCACCATCGCGGCCGGCGAACGCGGCGGGTTTTATCTCGCCTTCGCCGAGCTGCTCTCCGCCGAGCTGAGCCGCGCCGAGCCGCGGCTGCACGCCACTGCCCTGCCGACCGAGGCGAGCGTCGCCAACGTCGACCTGGTGCGGCGCGGGCAGGCCGACCTCGGGCTGGTGCTCGCCGACGTCGCCCAGACGGCGCTCGGCGGCGGCGCGCCGTTCACGGAGAAGGTGCCGCTGCTCGCGCTCGGCCGCGTCTACGAGAACTACCTCCAGCTCGTCGTGCGGGCCGACGGCCCGGTGCGGCGGCTCGCCGACCTGGCGGGCCGCCCGGTGTCGCTCGGCGCGGGCGGGTCCGGCGCGGCCCAGCTCGGCGATCGGCTGTTCGCGAAGGCCGGGATCACCGTGGACGCCCGGCACCTGCTCTTCGACGACGCCGTGCGCGCCCTGGCGGCCCGGCGGATCGACGCCATGCTGTGGTCCGGCGGGGTGCCGACGCCGAAGCTCGCGGATCTCACCCGCACGACGCCGATCGCGCTGCTGCCGCTCGACGCCGTGGTCCCGTCGCTGCGGGCCGCGTACGGGCCGGTGTACGACCAGGTCCAGGTGCCCGACGGCGCGTACCGCGGGGTCGGCGCGCTGGGCACGATCGGCGTGGCGAACCTGCTGGTCTGCTCCGCCGCGCTGCCCGACGACGTCGCCGCGGCGGTCGTCCGGCTGCTCGTCGAGCGGGCGACCGACCTGGTGCCCGCCGAAGCCGTCGGCACGCAGTTCCTCGACGTCCGGACGCTGATCGGCACCCAGCCGGTTCCGCTGCAGCCGGGCGCGGCGGCCGCGTACCGGACGCTGCACGGCTGAGCGCTAGATTGGGCCGCGTGACCGAACCCCGCCGCCCGATCGTCGAGATGCCGCTGCGCGTGCGCTACCACGAGTGCGACGGCCAGGGCATCGTCTTCAACGCCCACTACCTGGCCTATGTGGACATGTGCGCGTTCGAGGCGGAGAAGGCGCTGTTCGGTTCGCACGACGAGTTCCTGGCCCACCGCACCGACGTCGTGGTGGCGGAGGCGAACCTGAAGTTCCGCGCGCCCGCCCGGTACGACGAGGAACTGGTCGTCTCGCAGTACCTGAACCACCTCGGGACGACGTCGCTGATCTTCGACTTCGAGATCCACCGCGGCGAAGCCCTCCTCGCCGCGGCGACCATCCGGTACGTCTTCATCGACCCCGAGACGCTGCGGCCGGAGGCACCACCCGAGCCGGTGCGCAAGGTCTACGCGGCCCTGCTCGAGGGCTGAGCCGTGTTCCGCGTTCTCTTCTACCACCCCGAAATCCCGCCCAACACGGGCAACGCGATCCGGCTCGCCGCCAACACCGGGTGCGAGCTGCACCTGGTCGAGCCGCTGGGGTTCACGCTGGAGGACAAGCAGCTGCGCCGGGCCGGGCTCGACTACCACGACCTGGCGCGGGTCCAGGTGCACGCTTCGCTGTCCGCGGCGTGGGATGTGCTGCTGCCGGCGAAGGTCTACGCGTTCAGCGCGTCGGCGACGCGGCTGTACACCGATGTCGCGTACGCGCCCGGCGACGTCCTGATGTTCGGGCCGGAGTCGGTCGGGCTGCCCGCTTCGGTGCAGGAAGCGCCGGAGGTGACCGACCGCGTCCGGCTGCCGATGCTGCCGACGAGCCGCTCGCTCAACCTGGCCAACACCGCGGCGATCACGATCTACGAGGCGTGGCGGCAGAACGGGTTCGCCACCCCGGACGCCTGACCCTCGCCCGCCGAGTCGTGCGTGAGAAACAGTGTTCTTACCCTGTTTCTCACTCACGACCAGCCGTGGCAGAACGGCTTCGCGAGGCCGTGGTCACCCTCCGGTAGGTTCGCCGGATGCGACAGCAGTTCCTGGGGGCGCTCATCGGCGCCGCGTTCGGCACCGTGTTCGTCCTGGTCAACTCCGGAGCCCCGCTCCCCGCGGCGATCGGCTGGGTGCTGCGCGGCCTGGCGGTGCTCGCGCTCGCGGCGGTGGTGGTCCGCGGAGTGCGCGCGGGCGGCCGTCCGACGCTCGAGGGGCGGCCGATGTTCGGGCCGAGCTACCGGGTGATCGTGATCGGCGAAGTGGTCCTGCTCGTCGCCGGGTTCTTCGTCCTCGGCCTGCTGGACGCGCCGGTGCAGGCGAACGTCGCCTGGATCGCGACCATCGTCGGGGTCCACTTCGTCGCGTTGGCGTCGGTGTGGAAGACGCGGTCGATCCTCGTGGTCGGCGTGGTGCTGACCGTGCTGGGAATCGTCGGCCTGGCACTGCTGGGCAGTTCCGCGCTGAAGTGGGTTCCGTTCGTGAGCGGCGTGCTCTCCGGGCTCACCCTTCTCGGCGGCAGCCTGTACGGCGTCCGCCGGGAAGGGTGAACCTCACGGGAGCCGCTGGCCCCAGAACAGGCTGGCCGCCGCGCCCAGCATGAGGAACAGCGTCCCCACGACCACCCACGGCTTGCTCGCGTCGGCGTCCTTCAGCTCGTAGCCGATCTGCTCGCCGAGGTCCGCGTAGACCTTCTTCAGCTCCTCGGCGCTGGCCGCCTTGTAGAAGTCGCCGCCCGACAGCCTCGCGATCTCGCGCAGGGATTCGTCGTCGACGCTCACCGGCTGGGCCTTGCCGTCGATGTCGACCGAGCCGTGCGTCGTGCCGAACGAGATCGACGAGATCGGCACGCCGGCCTGCTTCGCCGCCTGCGCCGCCGTGTAGCCGCCGCGGGCGGCGTACAGGTCTTCCGGCACCGTCTGCTTGCCGTCGGACATCAGCACTATCCGGGCCGGCGGCGGTCCGTCGGCTCCGCCCACGACGCTGGAGAAGCTCTCCACCGACTGCAGGGCCGCGAAGATGCCTTCACCGGTTGCTGTCGACTGGGCCAGCTTCAGGTTCTCGATCGCCTTGATCACGCCGTTGCGGTCGGTCGTCGGGTTGACCAGCACGGTCGCCGTGCCCGCGAACGAGATCAGGCCCAGGTTGATGCCCGGGGTCATGTTCCGCGCGAACTGCGTCGCCGCGTCCTGCGCCGCCTTCAGCCGCGTCGGCACGACGTCGGTGGCCTCCATCGACAGCGACACGTCGATCACCAGGATCACGGTCGCCCGGTTGCGCGGCACCTTCTGCTCGGCGGTCGGCCCGGCCAGCGCCACGGTGAGGACCAGCAGTGACAGCACGATCAGCACCGCGGGCAAGTGCCGGATCCAGCCCTGGCTCTTCGGCGCGACCTTCTCCAGCAGCGCCAGGTTCGCGAACCGCATGGTCCGCTTCCGCCGCGCGCGCTGCGCCAGGACGTACCCGATCGCGACCGCCGCGACGACGATCAGCAGCAGGAACCACCACGGCGCAGCGAACCCCGTCAAGCTCACGCGACACCCCCGGACCAGCGGCGCTTGCGGGCGACGACGAACCGCACCATGTCGGCGATCCAGTCGGCGTCCGTGCGCAGCGTCAGGTGGGCCGCTCCCGCGCGCCGCAGGCCGGCCGCCACCGTCTGGCGGTGGGCGTGGGCCGCGGCCCCGAACTCCTTGCGCAGCAAGGCCGACGCATGCACTTCGCGCTGTCTTCCTGTCTCCGGGTCGGCCAGCACGACGGTGCCCACCTCGGGCAGGTCGACGTCGCGCGGGTCGAGGACTTCGATCGCGATCAGTTCGTGACGCCCGCCCAGCGCCCGCAGCGGCCGCTCCCAGGACGTGTCGCCGAGGAAGTCGGAGATCACCACGGCCAGGCCGCGCCGGCGCGGCGGACGGCGCAACGCCTCCAGCGCCTCGGCGAAGTCGCCCCGGGTGCCCTCGGGCGCCCGCGGCATCTCGACGACCTTGCGGATCAGGCCGCGAGCGTGCGCCAGGCCGCCACGAGCCGGGATGCGGGTGGTCTCCGCGCCGTTCGACAGCAGCGCGCCGATCCGGTTGCCGCCGCCCCCGGTCAGGTGCGCGACCGCCGCGACCGCGCAGACCACCAGGTCGCGCTTCTCGCACAACGCCGTGCCGAAGTCGAGGCTCGCCGAGAGGTCGGCGACGACCCAGGTCTCCAGCTCGCGGTCGGCCACGGTCTCGCGGATGTGCGGGGTGGTGGTCCGGGCGGTGACCGCCCAGTCCATCCGGCGGACGTCGTCGCCGGGCTGGTACGGGCGGGCCTCGCCGGGCTCGGACCCCGGCCCCGGCACCAGGCCGAGGTGGTTGCCCTGCAGCAGCCCGTCGAGCCGGCGCCGGACGTCGAGCTCCAGCGTCCGGAGCCCGGCCTCCAGCCGGTCGCCCCGCAGCACCGGGGGCGCCCACGAAGGGCGGGTGCCCTGCTCGTTCTTCGCCATCGCCGGGCTACCTGACCGGCGCGCCCGCCGGGACCGGGCCGCCCTGGCCGGTCCCGCCCTGCGGCCGGGCGGAGACCTGCGGCAACGGCACGGTCTGCAGCACGCGCGTGATGATGTGGTCGATGGGCACGCCGTCGGCGAGCGCGTCGTAGGACAGCACGAGCCGGTGGCGCAGCACGTCCGGCACGACGTCGACGACGTCCTGCGGCAGCACGTAGTCGCGGCCGCGGACCAGGGCCAGCGCCCGCGCGGCGGCGATGATGCCGAGGCTCGCGCGCGGCGAGGCGCCGTAGGACACCCAGCCGGCGACGTCGGCGAGGCCGTGCTCGTTCGGCGTGCGGGTGGTCAGCACCAGCCGCACGACGTAGTCCACGAGGGCGTGGTGCACGAACACCTGCGACGCGACGCCCTGCAGCCGGACCAGCTCGGCCGGGCTGAGCACCTCGTGCGGGGTGGGCGGGGTGACGCCCATCCGGTAGATGATCTCGCGCTCTTCCTCGGCGGTCGGGTACTCGACGACGATCTTGAACAGGAAGCGGTCGCGCTGCGCCTCCGGCAGCGGGTAGACGCCCTCGTTCTCGATCGGGTTCTGGGTGGCCAGCACGAGGAACGGGTCGGGCATCGGGAACGTCTGCCCGCCGATCGACACGTGCCGCTCGGCCATCACCTCGAGCATCGCCGACTGCACCTTGGCGGGCGCGCGGTTGATCTCGTCGGCGAGCACGAAGTTCGCCACGACCGGGCCGAGCTCGACGTCGAACCGCTCGGCGCCCTGGCGGTAGATCCGGGTGCCGAGGATGTCGGCGGGCACCAGGTCGGGCGTGAACTGGACGCGGGAGAACGAGCCGCCGACGACCCGCGCGAACGTCTCGACGGCGAGGGTCTTCGCCACGCCGGGCACGCCTTCGAGCAGCAGGTGGCCCTTGGCCAGCAGGCCGACCAGCATCCGCTCGACCAGGCGGTCCTGGCCGACGATGATCCGCTTGACCTCGAACACGGTCCGCTCCAGCAACTGGGCGTCCCGGGCCGGCGTCGCGGGCTGCTGCCCGTTCCCGCCCTCGGCGTAGCCGGGCTCGGTCACTCTGCCTCCTCGAAAGTTCGTGCGCCGCCCCCGCGACGGTGATCACGCGGTGCGACCGTACTGCGTCCCCCGGCCGTCCGTCCGCCCGGCACGCGGACGCAGGGCTTGCCCCGTCAGTAGCCAACACCTCCCCCGGTGTGACATCTGTGAAGCACGCGCTCAGCGGTGGCGCTCGAGGTCCTCGGGCGTGTCGATGTCGTCGGCCTCGCCCCGCTCGGCCGGCACCTCGGTGGCCGACAGCCCGCCCAGCACCCGCCGCAGGGCCGCGTTCTCCGGCTGCTCGGGCAGCGCGGCCTTCAGCGCGGTGACCCGCCAGGCACCGAGCAGCCACTGCCTCGACCCGGTCGCGTCGACGAGGACAGCGCCGTCGCCGTCGCCGATCGCGGCGACCAGGCGGTCCACAGTGGACCGGCGGACGCCCGGGAGGTCCGCGGCCAGCACCGCGACCACCTCGACGTCGTCCGGGACGAACGCGAGCCCGGCCGCCAGCGCCGCCACCGGCCCGGTGCCGGGCACCGGCTCGCGGGTCCACACGACGTCGAAGCCGGGCCGCCGCGGGCCGACGACGATCACCCGTTCGGCGCCTTCCAGCGCGTGGATCGCGCGCGCGAGCAACGGTTTCCCGCCCACCGACAGGGCCGGCTTGTCCACACCGGACAGCCTGCGGGCCGAGCCCCCGGCCACCACGATCCCCGCGTAACGCATCCGGGGAGGCTAGCGGCCCGGCACGATCCAGGTGAAGCCCGGCATAATCGATTCGTGCCCTACACCGCCGAGCCGCGCGTCGACGCCTACATCGACGCCCTGCCCGAGTGGCAGCAGGCGATCTGCCGGGAGGTCCGCGAGCTGGTGCACGCGGCGGACCCCGACGTCGTCGAGACGATCAAGCGCACCCGGCAGCCGTACTTCGTGCTCGAAGGCAACATCTGCGCCCTGCTGGCGGCGAAGGACCACGTCAACGTCTTCGTCTACGACGGCGGCATCGTCCCCGACCCCGAAGGCATCATCACCGCCGGGCACGGCAACAAGACCGCGCGGACGGTCGCCTTCCGCGAGGGCGAGCCGATCAACGCGCCCGCGCTCACGGCGATGTTCCGGCAGATCATCGCGAACAACCGGGCCGGTGGCTGGCGCAAGCTCAAGCGCGAGCAAGCCTGACCTCAGCGGCCCAGCACGAGGTAGGCGAGGCCCAGCACGCCCCGGTAGTCGCGGACGTACTCGCGCAGGCGCCGGTCGAGCCAGTCCCGCACCTCCCCGGCCCGCGGGTCGGCCGGGTGCGCCAGCAGCCACTCCTGCCAGGCGGCACGGGACGTCGACTCGAAGTCGTCCCATTCGAGCTGGTCGGCGACGCTGAGGTGCAGTACGCGCCAGCCAGCGTCGTCCGCCGCGTCGAGCAGCGCCGGCAGAGTCAGCGTGTCGGGGCCGAAGATCTCCTCCGCCGCGGGGTTCGGCGGCGCCGCCCAGAAGCCGTCGCCGTAGAGGAGCCGGCCGGACGGCACGACCTGGGCCAGGCGCGCCAACGCGGCCTTCGTCGACCCGAAGGCGTGCGCGGCGCCGATGCAGAAGGCCCGGTCGGCCGGACCGGCCCAGGTCGCCGCCTCGGTTTCGGCCCACTCCACGCGATCCGCCAGCCCCCGGTCCCGGGCCTGCGCCCGGCCCCGTTCGAGGCCGGCGGGATCGGTGTCGACGCCCGTTCCGCGCAGGCCGGGCGCCCGGTCGAGGGCCCGCAGCAGCAGCTCACCCCAGCCGCAGCCGAGGTCGGCCAGGAGTCCCCCGCCGAGGTCCATCCGGTCGAGCAGCAACTCGGCGTGCGGTTCGGACAGGGGCGTGTTCCAGCGCATCCGCGAGCGCCGCAGCGCGTTCAGTTCGTCGTCCACGCGGCCGATCCTGTCGCCTGGGCGACGGGAGCGTCGAGCGGGTTTTCAGCCGATCAGGCGGGTCGCGTACGGCATGATCCCGCCGTAGCGCACCGGCGCGACCCGGACCCGCAGGCCGGACTGCGGTGCCTCGACCATCTGGCCGCCGCCGAGGTAGAGCGCGACGTGGTGGATGCCGCCGGGGCCGCCGTAGAACAGCAGGTCGCCGCGACGCATCTGGGACAGCGGCACGCGGCGGCCCGCCGTGTACTGGTAGCCGCTGTAGTGCGGCAGCGACGTCACCCCGGCGAAGGCGTAGATCATCAGGCCGGAGCAGTCGAAGCCGATCTTGTTGTAGTCGCCGTAGCGGTCGGCGACGCCGCCGTCGCGGATGCCGCGGGTCGGGCCGCTCGCGTTGCCGCCGCCCCACGCGTAGGGCAGGCCGATCTTGGACAGCGCCCGGGCGATGACGGCTTCGATCGACGACCCGGCCGGGCCCGACGGCGCCGGGCCGGCGGCCGGACCGCCACCGCCGGACGAGCCGAGCGCGGCCTGCCGGGCGCGCTCGTCGTCTTCGCGCTGCTTCTCGGCGAGCCAGTCCTGGTAGCGCTGCCGCTGGCCCTGCAGCCCGTTGACCTTGGACTGCGCGGCGTAGAGCTGCTGCTCGACGTCGGACTTGTTCTTCTCCAGCTGGGTGTTCTGCGACGCCTGGCTGTCCTGCGCGCTCTCGGCCGCGGACCGGGCGGCGTCGGCGCTGCTCTTCGCGTGCCGCGCCGCATCCTGCTTCTGCTGGGCGATCTCGGCGGCCTTGCGGGCCGCGGAGTCCTTGTTCGACTTCTCGGTCTGCGCCTGCTGGAGGCGGTCGAGGGCGTTGAGCCGGTCGCCGCCGACGGCGTCGAGCAGCTGCGCGCGGGCCAGCATGTCCTTGGGGCTGTCGGCGCTCAGGTACGCCGAGAGCGAGCCGACCGTGCTGCCCTGCTGGAAGCTCGCGGCGGCGAACGTCTTCAGGTCGTTCCGGGCCTTCTCGATGGCCGCGGCCGCCGCGTCCGCCTCGGTCCGGGCGGCCTTCGCGTCGTTCTCCGCCTGCGCGGCGGCGTCCTGCGCCGACTGCAGGTCGACCAGGGCCTTGTTGGCCTCTTCCTGCTTCAGCTCGACGTCGTCCTGCAGCTGCGACAGCTTCTGCTCGGCCTGGGCCAGCTGGTTGGTCAGCCGGCCGACCTCACCGGCCTTGGCGTTGGCGTCGGCCTTGCTGGTGTTCAGCTCGGAGTCGCTCGGGTTGGGCGGCGGCGGGGGCGCCGCGAGGCCCGTTCCGCCGGCGCCGAACAAGATCACCAGGGCCAGCGTGCTCACGGTCAGTCCACGGCGCGCGCCCGGCACCTTCCCGTCCCTGCGCCGTTCCGGCACGACCGCCACCTCCGCTCACCTGCGCACACCGCGCGTCACTGCAGTCACACCACTATCACAAGCATCACCGGAAACTTACACACCGTAGGCACCAATTCCCCTCATTGAGGGACCCCCGGCGCGGATGGCGCAGCCCACACCGCGTGTCGTCTTGAACCCCAAACAGGACGCGCGTACTGTTTGAGTCACCGCGAGGTGTGCCATCCCGAATCCGGTCCTACGGTGGGGGTGCGCAAGACTCGCCACCACCGAACCCGACCGAACTGACCCGGGACTCGACCGCCGCACCGGCGCGGAAGTCCACGCCACTGGAGTTAGACGTGACCGCACCTGCCAGCAAGGACAGCTTCGGCGCCAAAGACACGCTGAAGGTCGGCGACGCCTCGTACGAGGTGTTCCGCCTGAACAAGGTCGACGGCGCCGAGCGGCTGCCCTACAGCCTGAAGATCCTGCTCGAGAACCTGCTGCGCACCGAGGACGGCGCGAACATCACCGCCGACCACATCCGCTCGCTCGCCTCGTGGGACCCGAAGGCCGACCCGTCGATCGAGATCCAGTTCACGCCGGCCCGCGTGATCATGCAGGACTTCACCGGCGTTCCGTGCGTCGTCGACCTCGCCACCATGCGCGAGGCGGTCACGGACCTCGGCGGCGACCCCGACAAGGTCAACCCCCTCGCCCCGGCCGAGCTGGTCATCGACCACTCGGTGATCATCGACGTCTTCGGCCGCCCCGACGCCTTCGAGCGCAACGTCGAGATCGAGTACGAGCGCAACCGCGAGCGCTACCAGTTCCTGCGCTGGGGCCAGGGCGCCTTCGACGAGTTCAAGGTCGTCCCGCCGGGCACCGGCATCGTGCACCAGGTCAACATCGAGCACCTCGCCCGCACGGTGATGTCCCGCAACGGGCAGGCGTACCCCGACTCCTGCGTCGGCACCGACTCGCACACCACCATGGTCAACGGCCTCGGCGTGCTGGGCTGGGGCGTCGGCGGCATCGAGGCCGAGGCCGCCATGCTCGGCCAGCCGGTGTCGATGCTCATCCCGCGCGTCGTCGGCTTCAAGCTGACCGGTGAGATCCCGGCCGGCGTCACCGCCACCGACGTCGTGCTCACCATCACCGAGATGCTGCGCCGCCACGGCGTGGTCGGCAAGTTCGTCGAGTTCTACGGCGAGAGCGTCGCCCAGGTGCCGCTGGCCAATCGCGCCACGATCGGCAACATGAGCCCGGAGTTCGGCTCCACCGCGGCGATCTTCCCGATCGACGAGGAGACCGTTCGCTACCTCAAGCTGACCGGCCGCTCGGCCGAGCAGGTCGCGCTGGTCGAGGCCTACGCCAAGGAGCAGGGCCTCTGGCACGACTCCGCCCGCGAGGCGGCCTACTCCGAGTACCTCGAGCTGGACCTCTCGACGGTCGTCCCGTCGATCGCCGGCCCGAAGCGCCCGCAGGACCGCATCGAGCTGTCGGACGCGAAGTCGTCGTTCCGCAAGTCGATCCACGACTACGTGGACGGCGAGGACGTCACGCCGCACACCAAGATGGACGAGGCCTCGGAAGAGTCCTTCCCGGCCAGCGACTCCCCGTCGCTGTCGTTCGCCGAGGACGACGCCGCGCCGGTCACCTCGTCCGCCGCGAACGGCGCGTCGGGCCGCCCGAGCAAGCCGGTCAAGGTCTCGACTCCGGACCGCGGCGAGTTCGTCCTCGACCACGGCGCCGTGGTGATCGCGTCGATCACCTCGTGCACGAACACCTCGAACCCGTCGGTCATGCTCGGCGCCGCGCTGCTCGCGCGCAACGCCGTCGACAAGGGCCTCGCGGTCAAGCCGTGGGTCAAGACGTCGATGGCGCCGGGCTCGCAGGTCGTCACCGACTACTACACCAAGGCCAACCTGTGGCCGTACCTGGAGAAGCTGGGCTATCACCTGGTCGGCTACGGCTGCACCACGTGCATCGGCAACTCCGGGCCGCTTTCGGACGAGATCTCCGCGGCGATCCAGGAGAACGACCTCACCGCGGTTTCGGTGCTCTCGGGCAACCGGAACTTCGAAGGCCGGATCAACCCCGACGTGAAGATGAACTACCTCGCGTCGCCGCCGCTGGTCATCGCCTACGCGCTGGCCGGCACGATGGACTTCGACTTCGCGAACCAGCCGCTGGGCCAGGACGCGCAGGGCAACGACGTCTTCCTGAAGGACATCTGGCCGACGGCGCAGGAGATCCAGGAGACCATCGACTACGCGATCACGCAGGAGATGTTCACCAAGGACTACGCGGACGTCTTCGACGGCGGCGAGCGCTGGAAGTCGCTGCCCACCCCGGAGGGCAAGACCTTCGAGTGGGACGCCGAGTCCACCTACGTGCGGAAGCCCCCGTACTTCGAGGGCATGACGTCGGAGCCGGCGCCGGTCACCGACATCACCGGCGCTCGGGTGCTGGCGAAGCTGGGCGACTCGGTCACCACCGACCACATCTCCCCCGCCGGCGCGATCAAGCCGGGCACCCCGGCCGCGCAGTACCTGACCGAGCACGGCGTGGAGAAGAAGGACTTCAACTCCTACGGCTCGCGGCGCGGCAACCACGAGGTGATGATCCGCGGCACGTTCGCGAACATCCGGCTGCGCAACCAGCTCCTGGACGACGTGCAGGGCGGCTACACCCGCGACTTCACCCAGGACGACGCCCCGCAGGCGTTCATCTACGACGCGGCCCAGAACTACGCGGCGGCGGGCACCCCGCTGGTCGTGCTGGGCGGCAAGGAGTACGGCTCCGGCTCGTCGCGTGACTGGGCGGCCAAGGGCACGTCGCTGCTGGGCGTACGCGCGGTGATCACCGAGTCGTTCGAGCGCATCCACCGCTCGAACCTGATCGGCATGGGCGTCATCCCGCTGCAGTTCCCGGCCGGCGAGTCGGCCGCGTCGCTGAAGCTGGACGGCACCGAGACGTTCGACATCTCGGGCATCACCAAGCTGAACGACGGCGAGACCCCGCGCACGGTGCACGTCACCGCCACCAAGGCGGACGGCACCAAGGTGGAGTTCGAGGCGGACGTCCGCATCGACACCCCCGGCGAGGCGGACTACTACCGCAACGGCGGCATCCTGCAGTACGTGCTGCGGAAGATGACGCAGGCGTAAGGGTTTCCGCCCCGAAGGCCTCCCCATACCGCAGGTGGGGAGGCCTTCGTCGTCCGGTACCGTGCCGGGTATGGGGGACATCGAGCTCGGCGACGGCACACTGTCCTACGAAGAACGCGGTCGCGGGCGGCCGATCGTGTTCCTGCACGCCGGCGGCATGACCCGCGCGATGTGGGACGGGCAGTTCGACCGGTTCGCCCGCGACCACCGGGTGATCCGCTACGACGCTCGCGGCGCGGGCGGCTCCTCGAACCCGCCCGGCGAGTTCTCGCACCACGAGGACCTGAAGAAGCTGCTGGACGCGCTCGACGTCGACCGGCCGGTACTGGTCGGCTGCTCGTTCGGCAGCCGTGTGTTCCTCGACTTCGCGGTGGCCTACCCGGACCGCGCCGGCGGCCTGTTCCTCAGCTCGCCCGGGATCAGCGGCATGGAGTTCCGGGACCCGTTCGTCCTGGGCTTGCTGGCGAAGTTCGCGGAGGCGGCCCGGGCCGGCGACGGCCCCGCCGTGCTCGAGTGCGTCCTGCGGCTGTGGGTCGACGGGCCCCACCGCACGCCCGGCGAGGTCGATCCGGCGGTCCGGAAGTTCTGCCGGGACATGCTGGTGGAGAACGCCACCCAGGGCCACCCGGCGCCGGTCCTCGGCACCGAGCTGGGCGCGATCGGCCGCGTAGCGGAGATCCGGGCCCGGACGCTGCTCGTCACCGGCGACGGCGACTCGACCGACATCTTCGGCGTCGCGGACCTCGTGGACCGCGAGGCCCCGCACGCGCGCCGGGCGACGGTGCCCGGCGCGGCGCACATGGTGAACCTCGAGCAGCCCGCCCGGTTCGACGAGCTGCTGCGGGAGTTCCTCCAGACCGGTTAAGCGGGCACGGCTTCCCAGCGCACGCTGGACACCGAGGGCTCCAGCGAAAGCCGGGACACCGCCGCTTCCATCTGGGCGTCGTCGCGCTGGTCGCCGACCAGCTCGGCGCGCACCTCGACCGTGCGGTCCTCGCGGTCCGTGCTCAGCAGCGACAGCAGCCGGAAGTCGGTGCGGTTCAACGACTGCACGAGCAACGCCCGCACGTGAGCCTCGGTCGCATCGCGGGTGACGGCCTGGAACGCGTACTTCGTCGGCGTCTCGTCCCCCGCTTCCGGGCGGCGGTCGACGACCCGGCCGAGGGGCCGCAGCACGACGTTCACCCCGACCACGACGGCCGTCCCGAACGCCGCGGTGACGTACAGCCCGGCCCCGGCGAGCGCGCCCACCGCGGCCGAGCACCACAGCGTCGCCGCCGTGTTGAGGCCGCGGACGTTGAGGCCGTCGCGCAGGATGACGCCGGCGCCGAGGAACCCGATGCCCGACACGATCTGGGCGGCCACCCGGGTCGGGTCGGCGTCACCGCTGGTGGCCAGCCCGCCGAAGCCGTGGGCGGACAGCAGCACGAACAGGGTCGCGCCGACGGCGACCAGGGCGTTGGTGCGCAGCCCGGCCATCCGGGCGCGGAACTGGCGCTCGACCCCGATGACGGCGCCCAGGCCGACGCCGGTGCCGACGCGCAGCAGCATTTCGAAGGTGGTCATGTCCGACTCTTTTCCGGCGTGCGCGCACTGCCGGACAGGAGGAGACCGGACGGAGTCAGCCCAGCCGGAAGCCTCCGGTGAGCGCACGCCCGGTCGTCCCGTGACTGTCCGCTGGCATGTGCCGCTCACCTCGCTTCCGGTGCTCGTGGTTGATCAACCCGACCACTGTAGCGCCGCAAGCGCGACCCCGGCTGTGATGATCGCTACGCCCAGTGCCGGCGCAGGTGCGGCACGAGGTCTCCGGGCCGCTCGTCGGGGAAGAAGAGCTTCGCGCCGGGCACTTCGACGACTTCGGTGACACCCGGCACCGCGTCCCGGAACCGGTACGCCCACTCGATGCCGAAGTTCGGGTCGCCGGTGCCCCAGACCAGCAGCGTCGGCACCCGGAACTCCTTGAGCAGCGGCTCGATCGCGTCCAGTTCCTCGCCGCGTACCGACGTCAGCAGGCGCTCGAACTGCCGGGCCGCCGCCAGGGTGCCGATCACCGGGCGGACGAAGGCGTCCAGGACCTCGTCCGGCACCCGGTCCGGCTGCTCGTAGCCCCCGCCGAGCGCGCCGGCCTGCGCCTTCCGCGGGTCCGCGGCGAGCCGGACCGACAGCGGTGCCAGCTGACCGCGTTCGGCCAGCTCGACGACCGGGCGGAACGCCTCGGGCGGCAGGTTGCCCTGCGTGTCGCAGTTGGTGAGGGTGAGCGTGCGGAGCCGGTCCGCGTGGTGGACGGCGAAGACCTGCGCGACCGCGCCGCCGGTGTCGTTGGCGATCAGGTCGAGCGGTCCGAGCGCCATGGCCGAGGCGAAGTCACCGATCCACCGCGCCAGCCCGTTCAGGCTGAGGTCCTGCTCGGGCGACACCGGTGATCCGCCGTGGCCCGGCAGGTCCGGCGCGACGCAGCGGCGCTCCTTCGCCAGCTCGGTGATCACCTTGCGCCACAACAGGTTGTTCGTGCCCGCACCGTGCACGAAGAGCGCGACCGGCCCTTCGCCGACGTCGGTGTAGCTCACGTCGCCGGACGCCGTCGACACGCGTCCGCGGTGGTCCTCCCAGGTTCGCAAGTCCATCGGTAGAGTCCCTCCAGAAGTAAACCGACTGACGGTCTAGTATCAACAGACCGACAGTCGGTTTGTCAACGACGGAGGCGAACCCACCGGGATGAACAAGAAGATCGACCGCGGGCAGGCGACCCGCGAGCACCTCGTCGCCGTCGCCACCGGCCTGTTCACCGAACACGGCTACGACGGCACGTCGATCGAGGCCGTCCTGCGGGCCGCCGACGTGAGCCGCGGCGCGCTCTACCACCACTTCTCCGGCAAGGACGCGCTGTTCGCGGCCGTGCTGGACACCGTCTACGACCGCGTCGGCGCCGAGGGAGCGCGGGCGGTCGAAGGCATGACCGACCCGGCGGCGGCGTTGCGCACCGCGTGTCTCACGTGGATCCGCAGCACTCGCGATCCCGTGGTGCGGCAGGTGCTGCTCATCGACGCGCCGGCCGTGCTGGGCTGGCAGCGGTGGCGGGAAATCGACGAGGAACGCACGCTGGGCGGGATCAAGGCGGCGCTGCGGCGCGACGGCCGGATCCCCGCGCCGCGCGTCGACCTCTTCGCGCACGTGCTGCTCGCCTCGATGAACGAGATCGCGATGCTGGTCGCGCGCGCCGACGACCATGCCACCGCCGTCGCGGAGGCCGAAGCCGCCGCCGGGGACGTGCTCGACCGGCTACTGGGCCGGGCCTGACAACGGGCCGGGGCGACAGCGTCACCCCGGCCCGTTCTCTCGGCTACGCGGTTGCGAACGGCTGGACGTTCGGCTGGAACACCTGCCCGTTCGCCGGCACCTTCAGGTCGGTCAGGTAGTCCGCCACGGCCTTGTCGACGCCCAGGGCGTCCCCGAGGATGCAGTGACCGAACGCGTCGACCGACAGCAGCCGCGAGTTCCCGAGCTCGGCCGCCATCCGCTGGCCGAACTGGTAACGCGTGGCCGGGTCGTAGAAGTTGCTCACCACGACCACCGGGACGTCGGTCTTGGCACGCCACGGGCCGCGGTAGACGTCCGGCTTCTTCGCCGGCCACACCGGGCAGGCCGCCGTGTCGGCGAACGCCTGGTAGCGGCCGAAGGTGCGCGACTCGCGCTCCCACTTCGCGGCGATGTCCGGCACCTGCTCCTGGTTGATCCTGAACGGCTTGTCGGAGCAGTTGACGGCGAAATAGGAGTCGTCGCCGGTGTAGGGGCTGTCCGGGTTCTGGTCGGCCAGGCCCTGCTTGCCGCCGGTCAGCACCTTCAGCGGCTTGGCCTGCTGCGCCTGCGCCTGCGCGCCCGCCGGGTGGATCACGTTGTACAGCGCCTGCAGGTCCTCGGCCAGGCCGGGGAACGCCGACGGCGAGTACAGGACGCTCGAGACCCCGCCGGTGAACGCGTTGATGTCCACCGTGCCGCCGCCGGGGATGGTGATCGGCTGCTTGCGCAGGTATTCGCGCAGCTCGTCGAACTTCGCCCGCGGGGTGCCGTCGCTGAACGCGCACTTCGCGCCGGCCTGGTCGCAGCGCTCGAGGAACCCGTCGAGCGAAATTTCGAAGCCCTGCGCGCGTTCCCGGTCGTACTCGACGCCGTCACTGGTGCGCAGCGCCGGGTCGACGTTGCCGTCGATGACGATCGCCCGCGACTGCTTCGGGAACATCGACGCGTACGTCGAGCCGATCAGCGTCCCGTAGGAAAAGCCGACGTAGGTCAGCTTCTGGTCGCCCACCGACGCGCGCAGCGTGTCGAGGTCGCGCACGACGTCCTTGGTGGACATGTGGTTCAGCAGCGAGCCGGCGTTGTTCTTGCAGAACCGGCCGTAGTCGCGGTAGCTGGCGAGGGTGCCGGAGATCTGCGCGCGCGACAGCGGCACCGGGATCTGGGCGTTGAAGACCTCGTCGGCGTCCTCCTGCGTGGTGAAGCAGCGCAGGGGGTTGCTCTGCCCGACGCCGCGCGGGTCGAACCCGATCAGGTCGAACCGGTCGAGGACCGCCGGCTGGAAGTAGTACTCGCCGCCGATCGGCATCCGCAGCCCCGAGCCGCCGGGGCCACCGGGGTTGAGGAAGAGCGAGCCGACGCGCCGGTCCGGCGTCCGGGCGGCGCGCTTGAGCAGGGCGATGTCGATGGTGCCCAGCGCCGCGTTGTCGTGGTCGATCGGCACGCGGTAGCGCGCGCAGCTGTAGTACTTCACCTGGTCCGCGGGCACGCCGGCGAGGGTGTCGCTCGAGCAGGTACCCCAGCCGACGGCGGCGGTCGTGCCGACGACAGCGGGCTTGGCGACGGTGTCTTCGGCCGCCGCGGCGGTCCCGGCCGTACCGGCCAGCCCGACGCCGGCCACGAGCGCCCCCGCGAGCGCGAACGACCGCACCCGGCCCTGTGTGGATCTCGGCAAGACGTCTCCTCCCTAGGATCACGCACTTCGCCGCGCGGTCACGGCGTCACGGCGCGTCACCCGGGAGAGACTGGCACAAACCGGCGAATCCCGTCACCGTCCAAAAGGATGGTGGGCACCTATCGCGCCAGGCGCGTGAGCAGGAAGACCGGCAGCGGGCGGCCGGCCTCCCGCTGCTCCATCGCGTACCCCGGCCAGAACTCCAGCAGCTCGCGCCACATCGCGGCGTACTCGTCGCCGTGCAGCTCCCGCGCGAGGGTGTCGGACGGCTTCCCCGCCAGCGCCACCTGGCACTTCGAGTTCGCCCGGAGGTTCAGCGCCCAGGCCGGGTCGTTCGGGCGGCCCCAGTTCGACGCCGTCAGCACCAGCTCGTCGCCGTGCGGGAAGTAGAGCAGGTTGGTACTGCGGGGCAGCCCGCTCTTGCGGCCGGTCGTCGTGAGGCGCAGCGACGGCAGCCCGGCGAGCGCCACGAGGCTCACCCGGCCGCCGAACGCCCGGTGCAGTTTCTTGTCCGCCCACACGACGGCACGAGCCGAGCGCATCAGCCACGGCTTCGTGCCGACGAGCCGGGCGAGCGCCCGGAGAGGATTAGCCACGCACCGATCTTGCCAGGCTCACCCCGAACCGCTGCTGGGAGTCGGTCCACCAGCGCGCCAGGTCGAACCCGGCCGCGGCCAGCTCGGCCTCGACGCCGGCGGGCCGGAACTTGGCCGAGATCTCCGTGCGGACGTGCTCGCCCTCGGCGAAGGCCACCGTCAGGTCCGCGCCGGGGATGTCGACCGACAGTGCGCGGCGGGCCCGCAGCCGCATCTCGATCCACTCGTTCTCCGCGTCCCAGTGGGACACGTGCTCGAATTCGTCGACGTCGAAGTTCGCGCCGAGGCGGGTGTTGATCACCCGCAGCACGTTCTTGTTGAACTCGCCGGTGACGCCGGCCGCGTCGTCGTAGGCGCGCTCGAGGATGCCCGGGTCCTTGACCAGGTCCGTGCCGAGCAGCAGCCACTCCCCTTCGTCGAGCACCTCCCGCACCGACCGCAGGAAAGCCGCCCGCTCAGCGGGCAGGAAGTTGCCGATCGTGCCGCCGAGGAAGGCCACCACCCGCGGCTGGCCGCCGGGCAGCAGGTCGAGGTGCTGGGTGAAGTCGCCGACGACCCCGCGGACGGTCAGCCCGGGATAGTCCGCGGAGATGGCTTCGGCGGCCTCGGCGAGCGCGGACTCGGACACGTCGAGCGGCACGAACGCCTCCAACGTGCCGTGCGCGGTGAGCGCGTCGAGCAGCAGCCGGGTCTTCTCGGACGACCCCGAGCCCAGCTCGACGAGCGTGTGCGCGCCGGACAGCTCCGCGACGTCGGCGGCGTGCGCGGCCAGCACCTCGCGCTCGCTGCGGGTCGGGTAGTACTCCGGCAGCTGGGTGATCTTCTCGAACAGCTCGCTGCCCTCGGCGTCGTAGAACCACTTGGGGGGCAGCCACTTCCGCTCGGCGGTGAGCCCGGCGACGACGTCCTCGCGCAGTTCCGCGGTGACGGCGTCGCCGGACCGGTGGTGGTCGAGATCGATCTCGGTCATGAACGCTCCTGGGTCAGGGGAAGCAGGTCGACGCCGGCCGCGGTGGCGCGCACGGCGTGGTGGTCGGGGACGGGTTTCCAGCGCGGATCTCCGTCGAGGGGTTCGGAGGCCAGCAGCACGCCCGCCGGGGTTTCCAGCAGGGACAGCGCGTGCGTCCAAGCGGTGCCGATCAGCGTCGCGCCGTCGGTGAGCAGGAAGTTGAGCCGGGAGCCGGGCGCGGCCGCCTCGACGGCGGTGGTCAGCCCGGCCACCGCCGTCAGCGGGTCCTCCCCCGCCGCCAGCCGGGCCCGCAGCAGAGCCCACAGCACCGCCGAGTCCGTCGGCGCCTCCAGGGTCAGAAGCTCGGTGACGGGCAGGGTCTTGGCCAGTTCGGCCAGCGAGTCCGGCCAGCCGCGGACGACGCCGTTGTGGCTGAACAGCCAGGGCCCGGCGGTGAACGGCGCCGCGGCCGCCTCGGTCACCGGCATGCCGGTGGTGCCGTTGCGGACCGCGGCGACGAACGCGCCCGAGGTCACCGACGCGGCCAGCGGCGGCAGCGTCTCGTCCGTCCACAGTGGAGTGGACCGGCGGTGCCTGAGGGGCGGCGAGCCCGGGCCGGGGTACCACCCCAGCCCGAACCCGTCGGCGTTCACCGAGCCGCCGCCCCGCATGTCGGCCGGTGCGTACGACTGCACCAGCAGCGCGTGCGGCGCGCGGAAAACCGCCTCGGCGGGCGAAATCGGCTCGCCGAGGTAGGCGATGTGCCTGCACATGGCGCCTAGCCCACCTCGCCGGGTGCCGCGTCACGGGCCGTGCGGAAGCCGGCGAAGATCTGCCGCCGGATCGGGTAGTCCCAGTTGCGGAACGTGCCCCGGATCGCCGCCGAGTCGGTGCCGAACGAGCCACCGCGCAGCACCTTGTACTCCGGCCCGAAGAACACCTCCGAGTACTCCCGGTACGGGAACGGCGCGAAGCCCGGGTAGCCGTGGAAGTCCGTGCTCGTCCACTCCCAGACGTCGCCGATCAGCTGGTGCACGCCGGTCGGCGACGCGCCGGCCGGGTACGCCCCCGCGGGCGCCGGGCGCAGGTGCCGCTGGCCGAGGTTGGCGTGCTCGGCCGACGGTTCCTCGTCACCCCACGGGAACCGGCGCGAGCGGCCGGTCGCCGGGTCGAAGCGCGCCGCCTTCTCCCACTCGGCCTCGGTCGGCAGCCGCCGCCCGGCCCAGGCGGCGTACGCCTCGGCCTCGAAGTAGGAGACGTGCACGACCGGCTCGTCGGCCGTGACGCGCTCGTGGACGCCGAACCGGGTGCGCCACCAGCCGTCCTGCTCCCGCTTCCAGAAGCGCGGCGCGGTGATGCCGTGCTCACGCAGGTACGCCCAGCCGCCCGGGCTCCACCACCGTTCGTCGTCGTAGCCGCCGCCGTCCAGGAACTCGGCGTAGGCCCCGCACGTCACCGGGGTCGTGTCCATCCAGAACGCCTCGACCGCGATCTCGTGCGCCGGGCGCTCGTTGTCCAGCGCCCACGGCTCGGCCGAAGTGCCCATCGTGAACGCGCCGCCCGGGACCAGCGCCTCGGCGGGCAGCGGGCCCGACCGCGCGGGCGGCGGTTCCGGCGCGTGCAGCACCGGATCGCCCTTGCGCAGCTGGTGGGTGGCCAGCATGGTCTCGTCGTGCTGCTGCTCGTGCTGGGTGATCATGCCGAACGCGAACGCCTGCTCGGTCAGCCGTCGCCCCGCCATCGGGGCGTGCTCCAGCACGTCGAACGCCTTTTCGCGGACCTGCTTGACGTAGGCGCGCGCCTCGGCCGGGCCGAGCAGCGGCAGCTCGGGCCGGTCGGCGCGGGCGTGCTGGAAGGCGTCGTAGATGTCGTCGATGTCCGGGCGCAGCGGTTCCCGGCCGCCGACGTCGCGGACCAGCCACAGCTCCTCCTGGACGCCGATGTGCGCCAGGTCCCAGACCAGCGGCGACATCAGCGGGGAGTGCTGGCGGACCAGGTCCTCGTCGTCGACCGCGTCGGTCAGCGCCACGCTGCGCGCCCGGGCCCTCGTCAGTGCTTCGGCGGCCCGGGCACGCAGGTCCTGCGCGCTCAGGTCACCCAGTGCTTCCGTGCTCATGCTTCGCTCCTCGATCGGTACACGCGCCCCTGCACGCTCTCGCTGATCTCGGTGATCGACTCCGCCGCCAGCCCGGTCGCGCCCAGCTCGGCGCACCCGAGGTCGGCCAGCGCCGCCGCGACGGCCGCCAGGTCCCGGTCCGCCAGGCCGCGCCGCGCCGCCGTGGTCCACCGGTCGGCGACCGGCGCGCAGATCTCGCGCACCTTGTCCACAGTGGACTGACGAACGAGCAGCGCGGCGACCAGGGCCACCGGTGGCAGCCACGCGCCGGGCGGCTGCGCGTCGAGGTACCGGATCTCCAGGTACCCCTGCGGGCGGACCGGGGTGAACATCGTGGTGAGGTGGTAGTCGAGGTCCGCCGCCGTCGGTCTCGGCAGCAGGGCGGCCGCGCCCCTGCCGTCGATCCAGTCGGCGAACGTCAGCCCCTCCGGCGCGTCCCACGGCCGGTCGCCGCGGGGCAGCACCATCAGGGGGACGTCCATCAGGCGCCCGGCCCACTCCGCTGCCGGGTCGCCCGCCACGCGGGCCGTGCGGGTGCGGACCGCCTCCGTGTCGTGCACCGCGAGCCAGCGCGCGGAGGCGTGTCCCGTGTCCCGTCCCGCGTGGACCCGGGAGGTGGCGAAGAGGGCGAGCAGCGGCGGGCCCATCGCGTGGGCCGCCGCCCACCGGGCCGCGTAGTGCTCGGACTCCCCCGCGTCGACGCACACCTGCAGGCCCGCGGTGCTGCACATCATCGTGAGGCCACCCGGGCCGATCGGCGCGAACCGGCGTTCCATCGCCGCGTAGCGCGGCGTGTGCAGGACCCGGCGGGGCGGCCGGTGGGCGTCGATGCCCGTTTCGCCCAGCACGAGGCCGTGCCGGGCGAGGCGGTCACGCAGGTGGTGGAGGTCGGCCGTGACCACTGCGGCGAGGTCGCGCAGGGAGGCCTGGGGAAGAGCGGAGATCTCGACCTGGCACCCGGGTTCGAGGCTCACCGGGGAGCCGGCCGGGAGGGGCGAGGCGGGGCTGTCGGGGCGGAGCGTCCGCGGGGTGTGCGGACCCAGCGCCGTGGCGAGGAGATCGGGATCGAGGGGTCTTGCCGGGTCGTCGGCGTGGTGCACGGTGAACTCCAGCTCGACGCCGGTCAGGCGCGGTGGTCCGTGCTTGAAACACACCGAAGCGACGTACGCCTCCCCGGCCGCGCGGTCCGCCAGGACCCGCGCGGTGCGGTTCGACGCACTCCCCGACTTCTCGGGAAAATCGTGCATCGTGGACGCCTCAGTCATGTCCGTTCCTGTTCCGCGTGATGGAACTTCTTGACTTCGGACGCTACACGCGGGGTACGACAAAATCAGGCCGGATCTTGCGCTGCGGGAGCGGTTCACCACTCCGTAAGAAGTCCCGGATCAGGGCAAAGCGGACTCGGTGCCCAGGCCCAGCTCGGCCGCCGACGCCCGCACGGCCTCGATCACCAGGTGCAACGCCGGCCGCCGGAACGCGGTGCGCCGGTAGGCGATCGACACCGTCCGCAGCAGCGGCGTGGTGAGCGCGACGACGTCGATGCCGGGCGGCCGCAGCAGCCGCAGGCCCAGGTCCGAGACCAGGGTGACGCCGAGCCCGGCGCCCACCATCGCCATCGCCGTGGACTGCTCTTCGACCTCGTGGTTGATCTTCGGGGCGAAGCCGTGGCGCCGGCAGGCCGTGCGCATCGCCCGGCCGAAGTGCGACTTCGGGCTGGCCAGGATCCACGGGTGCTCGGCGAGCTCGTCCAGGGAGGCCGACCCGGCCGGAACCGCGCCCCGCGGCACCGCGGCGTGCAGCCGTTCGACGGCCACGACGGCGCGTTCCAGCCCGGCGTCCCACGACGTCGGCGCGTCGGAGTAGTCGATCACGAACGACAGGTCGAGCGTGCCGTCGCGGACCGCCTCGGCGGTGTCCTCCGGCGCCAGCTCGCGGGTGCGCACCTCGATGCCGGGGTGCTCGCCCGCCAGCGCGGTCAGCGCCGTCGGCAGCAGCCCGGACGCGACCGACGCCCACACGCCGGCGACCAGCCGGACCGTGCGGGACTCCTGGGCCTCCTCCAGGGCGAGCGTCGCGCGCTCCACCGAACCGAGGATCTCCTCCGCGTGCTCGGTCAGCAGGTTGCCCAGCTCGGTCAGCTGGACGCGCCGGCCGAGCCGTTCGAACAGCTTCGCGCCGACGTCGCGTTCGAGCTGCGCGAGCTGCTGCGAGACCGCGGACGCGGTGTAGTGCAGCGATGCGGCGGCCGCGGTCACGGTGCCCCGGCGGTGCAGCTCGCGAAGCATCCGCAAGCGGTGCAACGAAAGCTCCATACACCAAACCTAAACGAGATCGTGCAGGTTCGTTAAATGGACGCGGCCGCCGTCCGGGGCGCACGCTCGGGAGGCGGCACGAGGCCGCCCCGGACTTCCTGGAGGTGAGTGGCCCCGATGACCCCGCGCAACGCCGAGCCGCTGATGCGGCTGACGTGGACCGATCCCATCACCGGCGCGAACGGCTACCTGGTCGTGCACAGCCTGGTCTCCGGCGTCGCCACCGGCGGCACCCGGATGCGAGCGGGCTGCACGATGAGCGAGGTCGAGGACCTCGCCCGGGGCATGGCCACCAAGACCGCGACCTTCAACCTGCCGGTCGGCGGGGCGAAGGGCGGCATCGACTTCGACCCGAAGGACCCGCGGGCCTTCGGCGTGCTGAAGCGGTTCTGCGCGTTCCTGCGGCCGTGGCTGGACGCGCACTGGGTGACCGCGGAAGACCTGGGCGTGCCCCAGCACCTGATCGACGAGGTGTTCGCCGAGCTCGGGCTGGAGCAGTCGTACCACGCGGCGATCCGCCGTTCGGCCGACCCGGCGCGCACCCTGCGGCGCGTGCAGGCGGGCCTCAACGCGCCGGTGCCCGGCGGGTTGCTGCTCGGCGACGTCGTCGGCGGCTACGGCGTGGCGCAGGCGTGCCTCGGCGTCGCGGCGGCGTGGAACTGGGACGTGCGCGAGACGACCGTGGCGATCCAGGGCATCGGCACGATGGGCGGCGGCGCGGCCTGGTACCTGCACGAGGCGGGGATGAAGGTCGTCGCGGTGGCCGACGCCGCGGGCACGCTCCACGACCCGGCGGGCCTCGACGTCCCGGCGCTGCTGGAGCTGCGTGACCGCTTCGGCGAGGTCGACCGGTCGCGGCTGCCCGACGGCGTGCGGTCGCTGCCCCGCGAGGCGGTCGTCGGCATCGACGCGGACGTCTTCGTGCCGGCCGCGATCTCGTACGCGCTGCGGCCGGACAACGAGAACCTCGTCAAGGCGTCCGTGGTCGTCGAGGCGGCCAACGCGGCGACGACGCCGGAGGCGGAAGCGGCGCTGTCGGCCCGCGGTGTCGCGGTGGTGCCGGACTTCGTCGCCAACGCGGGCGCGGCGGCGTGGGCGTGGTGGCTGCTGCTGGGCGAGGTCGGCGCGGACCCGGCCGACTCGTTCCTGCGGCTGCGCACGGAGATGCAGGCCAAGGTCGCGCTCCTGCTGACCGAGTGGACCATGGACCGGCTGCCGCTGCGCCTGACCGGGCTGAAGCTGGCCGAGACCACCCGGGCGCAGCGCGCCGAGGCGGCGCTCGCGCCGGAGGGTGAGCCGGCGCTGCTCATCCCGTGAGCCGGGGCCGCGCGGCGCCCGGGTGGGGCACCGCGCGGTTCCTTCACCGCGCGAAGCGGTCGGTCGCGCCGACGAGCACGTCCTGCATCGGGGCGTCCTGCGTCGAATGCCCGATGTTCTCCAGCATCACCAGCTCACTGCCCGGCCAAGCGTGGTGCATCAGCCAGGGCGTGCCGACGATGTTGCTCGTGTCGAGCACGCCCTGCGCCAGCACCGCGGGGATGCCGGCGAGCTTGCCGAGGTTCCGCAGGATTTCGCCGTCGGGCCGGAACGCCCGGTTGCTGAAGTAGTGCGTGACCAGCCGGGCGAAGCAGAGCCGGTAGACCGGATCCGCGAAGACGTCGTGCGGCGGCACGCCCGGGAGCATCGCGTCCTCCCAGGCGCACCAGTCGTCGGCCGCCTTGCGGTGGACGGCCGGGTCGGGATCCATCAGCAGCCGGTGGTAGGCGGCGGACAGGTCGCCGTCCCGCTCGCTCTCCGGTACGCCCTGGCGGAACTTCTCGAAGGCCTCCGGGAAGTACGCTCCCAGGCCACGGATGAGCATTTCGATCTCGATGAAGCGGTCGGTCGCCAGTCCCATGAGTACCAGCTCGCTGACCCGCTCGGTGTGCCGCAGCGCGTACGTCAGGCTGAGCACCGAGCCCCAGGAACCACCGAACAGCAGCCACTTCCCGATGCCGAGCCGCGTGCGGAGCAGTTCGAAGTCGGCGACGAGGTGGTCGGTCGTGTTGGCGGACAGGTCGGCGACCGGAGCACCGGCGTGCGGCGTGCTGCGCCCGCAGCCGCGCTGGTCGACGAGGACGACGCGGTACCTCGCCGGATCGAAGTAGCGGCGGAGGTTCGTCGAGCAGCCCGAGCCCGGGCCGCCGTGGACGACCAGTGCCGGCTTGCCGTCCGGGTTCCCGCAGGTTTCCCAGTAGATCTCGTGCCCGTCGCCGACGTCGAGCAGGTCGTGCTCGTACGGTTCGATCTCGGGGTACAGCATCAGCGCGTCCTTCCACCGGAATACAACAGCGCTGTCACATTAGCCCCGACGGCGCCGCTTCGCGCGGCCTTTTCCGGCTCAGACGAGAGCGCCGGCCAGCTCCATGAGCGTGTCGGCCAGTTCGCGCGGGCCCGCCGGGCCGATGTGGATCACGGCGTCGTCGCCCGCGCCGGAGGTGTAGCTGAGGTAGCGGCCCCAGTCCGTGTCGGCGTAGTGCAGCGGCTGCTGCAGGCAGGTGTGGCGCCCGACGTCGTCCCGCCGTCCGACGTAGAGCTCCCCGCTGCCCGAGACCGGCCGCTGGACCAGGCTCACGACGTCGGCGACCGCCGGGTCGAGCGGATAGGCGTCCTGGCCGCGGCGCGCGGCATCGGTCAGGTCGGCCACCCGGACGGTGCGCGGGTGACCGCCGCCCGCCCCCACCGGCGGCAGCTGCTCGACGAGCGACTCGGCGAGCCGGTTCCGGTCGATCTCCTGGACGCCGACCTGCGTCCCGTCGGAGACCGCGAGGATCGCTTGGAGGCCTTTCGCGGCGGCGAGGACGCCGTAGGTCCGGCCGTCGACGCCGACCCAGCCGTAGCACTCCCGCGCCGGGTTCACCAGCAGCGGGAGCCAGTCGAGGAAGTCGACGGTGGCCCGGCCGCGCGCGTCGACCAGCCCGGCCTCGTTCAGCGCTGCGTCGACCCGCTTGGCCGCCTCCTCGCGCTCCTCGTCCGAGAGCCACAGCGGCTCCGGGCGGAGGGTGAGGTGCAGCTGACCGACCTGCTCGCGCTCGGCCAGTGCGGCCAGCGCCTCGACCGGAACGTCCACCCGGCCTGTTGCCACGTCCACCCGCCTACTCGCCGATGACCGGCGGGCTGGTCCGCTGGTCGGTACCGAAGATCGCGTCCGGGTCCGCTTCGATCAGGAAGTCCGGCCGCTGGTGTTCATCATCTTCCTCGCCCTCGCCCCGCCGGCCCCCGGGCCCCATCGGCCCCAGCGGCCCGGACCGCCCGCCGGCCGCCCGAGCGGCGGCGGCCTCCGCGGCGGCCGCGTTGCCGAGGCTGCCCATGCCGGAGCCGCGGCCGCTGCCGAGCCCGCGCTCCCCCGCCGCGTTCCCGCTCCCGCTGCCGCTGCCCCCGATGGGCCGGCCGTTCGAGTCGAGCAGCCGGCTCCCGGCGTTCCCGCTGTTCGGCCCACGGCCGCCGGTGCCCGATTCGGGGTCGCTCCCGAAGGTGGTCGAGTAGTTCTGGCCACCCCCGCCGCCGGTGCCGGTCGGGTAGAAGTCGACCGGGTCGACGTTGGGCGGCGTCTTGCCAGGCCGGTCGGTCGACTGACCCGGCCGGGTCGGCACGGTGGGCACGGACGGGCGGCCGGAGCCGGTGGTGTGGGTGGAGTCGTCGCCGGTGCCGCCCGTGCTGCCGGTTCCTCCCGTGCCGCCAGGCCCGCCCGTGCCACTGGTCCCGCCGGTTCCCCCGGTGCCGCCGGGCTTGTCGGGTCCGCCGGTGTGGCCGGGGTCGAAGCCGGTGGTCGAGGTGTGGTCGTCGCTCCCGGGATTTCCCCCGGGGCCCCCCGAGAGCCACTTGCCCTGATCGGTCGGTCCGACCCGGCCCGGGCCCGACGGGGTGCTCACAGAGATGGCGGCACCGTCGGACTCGAGGACGCCGTAATCGGTCGGGAGCACGGCGCGGGTGCCCTCCGTGGCGCTGCTGTACTGGTCCATGACGCGGACGTTCGTCTCGTTCGCCGCGTTGTACTTCGCCATGCCCTGTTGGTAGTTGTCGATGTCGTCCTGAGCCATGAAGGGCCCGGCGATCGGGATGGCGGCCTTCAGCCCGGTGGTCCAGGGGTTCGGCTTGTCCGGCTTCGGCGGGACGACCACGACGGATCGGCTCGAGCTGTCGAAGAGGTCGGCCTGCGTGTCGACCGACGCCTTGGTCACGTCCAGCGGCTCGGCCGTTTCGGCGAAGGCCATTTCGAGCGGGCCGGCCCCGGAGTTCGCGGCGTCGGCGGCGTCACCGGTCCAGGAGTTCACCATGCGCGCCTGCAGGGCCTTGATGCTCGAACCGCGCTCCAGGTAGGAGTTCGACAGGCTGGCGACCGTTTCGGCCGTCGCGCGCAACCCGTTCGTGTCGCCCCCGGTGAAGTTGTCGAAGATCTGCTTTCCGTCCACTCGTCATGCCCCCTGGAGTGTCTTGATCACCGCGGCCGACAACTGCGTGGCCGTACCGCAGGAATCGTCCTGCCCCTGGTAGCCCTGGGCCTGGACGCTGAACGAGAGATCGTCGGCGATCCCGACGGCCATGGTGCAGGTGCCCATCGAACGTTCGTCGGCGGCGTCGAAGTAGATCGCCGGATACCCTTCGACGTCCGGGGCCCGCTCGAGGAACCGGACGACCTTGCCCGAGCGGTACGCCGCGTACTGGCCGGCGAGACCGCCGGCGCCGTTGTCCCGGTTGCCGGTGCCCAGGATGACCTGGGCCCCGATGCCCTCGCCCTGGATCTTCCAGGCGCAGGACGGGCCGGCCTTCGTCAACGGGGTGTCGCCCGCCTGGTGGGGCTCGCCCGCGTCGGTGTAGCGCAGGGTCGCGAGCAGGTCCTTCGGCACCAGTCCGCAGGGATCGGTGGCGTACTTGCCCGCGTCGAGCGGGTGCGCGACCTTGGGCACGTCCGGGTCGGCCGACGAAGTGCCCGCAGCCGCCGAAGCGCTCGGCGCCGGCGAGGCCGCGCCACCGGTCGTCGACGTGCAGCCGGCCAGGAGCGCGGCCGGGACCGCGACGAAGACGGCGAGGACGATGAGTTTGCTTCGCACGGGATCCGTTCCGCCTAAGCCTTGAAGGTGCCGGACAGGTCCTGGTCGGTGACCACCGTCTTCGACTGCGCTTCCTTCAGCTTCTTGATGTACTCCTGCGCGTACTTGCGCATCGAGTCGTTCTGCTTCAGCAGCGAGGCGATGGAGTCGCCGGTGGTCGAGGCGAAGCTGCCGCTGGCCGGGTCCTTGCCCGGCGCGACGTCGAAAACGGCGACGAGACTGTGGATCTTCTGCCCGTCTTCGACGATCTTGTCCAGCAGGTCCTCCCACTGGCCGATCACCGCCGACAGCTCCTGGGGGTCCATGGTGAACTGGCCACCCTTGCCCCCGCCGCCGTACACGCGGCTGCCGGTGCTCAGGACGTCGCCCCACAGCGCTTGAGCCGCCTGCCCGGCTTCGCCGATGATCACGAGCCGCACCTTCCCCTCGGTTCACCCACCGTGACGGTGCAAAGATTAGCCAACTGTCTCACGTCGTGTCAGCGAATCGCCGCAACGTTCCGACGATGGGGCCTCGGGTTCGGTTCCCGGGCACTCCGGGTCACAGTACGTACGTACGGATTGCGAGATCCCGGTCCGCGGTGCCAGGATTTCAGGATGCCACGCGTAAGCCAGGATCACCTCGACGCACGCCGGCGCCAGATCCTCGACGGCTCCCGCGTGTGCTTCGCGCGCTACGGCTATGAAGGTGCCACAGTCCGGCGCCTGGAGGAAGCCACCGGGCTGTCCCGCGGCGCGATCTTCCACCACTTCCGCGACAAGGAGTCGCTCTTCCTCGCCCTGGCCGAAGACGACGCCGTCCGGATGGCCGACGTCGTCGCCGAGCAGGGCCTGGTGCAGGTCATGCGCGACCTGCTGGCCGGCGGCGACCACCCGGCCGACTGGCTCGGCACCCGCCTCGAGGTGTCCCGCCGGCTGCGCACCGACCCCGAGTTCCGCGCCCGCTGGGCCGAGCGCTCCGAGCAGCTGACCACCGCCACCCGCCTGCGGCTGCTGCGCCAGCGCGAGGCCGGGATCCTGCGCGACGACGTCGACGTCGACGTCCTGACCGCGTTCCTCGAACTCGTCCTCGAAGGGCTGGTTTCGCACCTCGCGATGGGCCTGCCCGCGGCCGGCCTCGGGCCGGTGCTCGACCTCGTCGAGGAGACGGTGCGGCGGCACCGGCCGGGCACCGCCTGATCCGGCGTGGTCGAATGGCCCGCGGGTCCCGGTCCACCGGGCGCGGGGCCGGCCACCCGGCTCGTGGCCCCTGCTGGGACGCGAACCGCGCTGAATCACCCGCCAAGGTGAGCGGGCCGAGGTGAGCGCGCCGACACACCGATATCCCCGCGAGCCGCGTCCGGGACACGTTAAGATTGTCCGCATAGTCGCAGTACACGCCGATTCACTGCTAGGAGTGACCGTTTCGTGCGCGCAGCGCAGTCACCCGGTGACAGTACCGGGCCGGGTGACCGACCCGGCTGTCCGATAGGTTCATCCCCCGCCGACCGGGCGGGTGCGGAATGATCCACATCCTCTTCGCCGTGCTCGGCGTCCTCCTCTTCGTGCTGCTGACCGTCGGCACCGGCCTGGCCGTCGCCGCCGAGTTCTCGCTCACCGCTCTCGAGCGCAGCACCGTCGACGCCGACGTCCGCCAAGTCGGTGATCGGCGCTCCCTGACCGTGCAGAAGGCCCACCGGACGCTGTCGTTCCAGTTGTCCGGTGCCCAGGTCGCGATCACGCTGACCACGCTGATCACCGGGTACCTGGCCGAGCCGCTCATCGGCGAGCTCGTCCGGCCGGTGCTGACCGGCGTCGGGCTGCCCGCGGCGTTCGCCACCGGCGCGTCGATCGTGCTCGCCCTGGTCATCGCCACCTCGCTGTCGATGATCCTCGGCGAGATGGTGCCGAAGAACCTCGCCATCGCGCGGCCCCTTTCGACCGCGCGCGCCGTCACGGGCTACCACTCGCGGTTCTCGGCGCTGTTCCGGTGGCTCATCACGCTGATGAACAACAGCGCGAACTTCCTCGTGCGCAAGTTCGGCGTCGAGCCGCAGGAGGAGCTGCGGTCCGCGCGCTCGCCTCAGGAACTCGGCTCGATCGTGCGGTCCAGCGCCGAAAGCGGCACGCTCGACACGTCGACCGCCGAACTGCTGGACCGCTCGCTGCGGTTCGGCGAGCGCACCGCCGAGGAGCTGATGACCCCGCGCGTGCAGCTCGAATCGCTCGCGGTCGACGACACGATCGAGGACCTCATCGACATCTCGCGCCGCACCGGGTTCTCGCGGTTCCCGGTGCACGCCGAGGACCTCGACGACGTCCGCGGCGCCGTGCACGTCAAGCAGGCCTTCGCCGTACCCGCGGCCGAGCGCGCCACCGTGCCGATCGGCTCCGTCATGCGGCCGGTGCCGACCGTGCCCGAGTCCCTGCCCGGCGACGACCTGCTCAACCGCCTGCGCGACTCGCGCTTCCAGCTCGCCATCGTCGTCGACGAGTACGGCGGCACGGCCGGGCTGGTGACCCTCGAGGACGTCGTCGAGGAGATCATCGGCGACGTCCGCGACGAGCACGACGACCACGAAGGCCCGGCGTCGCAGCAGGTCGGCACGGACAGCTGGCTCGTCTCCGGGCAGCTGCGCGCCGACGAGGTCACCGACGTCACCGGGTTCCGGATGCCGGACGGCGACTACGAGACCATCGCCGGGCTGATCCTCGAGCGGCTGGGCAAGATCCCCGCCGAGGGTGACGCCGCCGAGGTCGACGACTGGCGGCTCACCGTCACCACGATGGACAAGCGCCGGATCGCCGAGGTCGAGGTCGCCCCGGTCCGGGCGGCCGAAGAATCCCCGGCACCCGCCGTAGCCGAGGTGACGTCGTGAACGACTGGCTGAACATCGCCCTCGTCGTGCTCCTGCTGCTGCTCAACGCCTTCTTCGTCGGCGCGGAGTTCACGCTGATCTCCTCGCGGCGGGACCGGCTGGAAGCGTTGCTGGAGCAGGGCAAGACGCGCGCGAAGATCGTCATCAACGCGAGCAAGCACGTGTCGCTGATGCTCGCCGGCGCCCAGCTGGGCATCACCATCTGCTCGCTGCTGCTCGGCCGCCTCGGGGAGCCCGCGGTCGCGCACCGGCTCTCGGCGTTCTTCGACCTGCTGGGCCTGCCCGAGGCGCTGCTGCACCCGATCTCGTTCGCGATCGCGCTGGCGTTCATCACCGTGCTGCACGTGCTGATCGGCGAGATGGTGCCGAAGAACCTCGCCATCGCCGAGCCCGAGCGGCTCGCGCTGTGGCTGGTGCCGGTGCACGTCGGGTGGGTGAAGATCGCCAACCCGTTCATCTGGCTGCTGAACTTCGTCGCCAACTCGCTGCTGCGCGCGGTGAAGGTCGAGCCGAAGGACGAGCTGGAGACGGCCTACACGTCCGACGAGCTGGCCGAGCTGCTCAGCGAGTCCCGCCGGGAGGGCCTGCTCGACCAGTCCGAGCACCAGCGGCTCGCCCAGACGCTGTCGTCGGTCCAGAAGACGGTGGCCGACGTGCTGGTGCCGACGGCCGAGCTGACCACGCTGCCGTGCGGGCCGACCGTCGGCGACGTCGAGCGGGCAGTCTCGTCGACCGGCTTCTCGCGGTTCCCGGTGTGCACCGACGACGGGCGGCTGACCGGCTACATCCACGTCAAGGACATCCTCGACCTGGCGGGCCAGGACCCGGCGACGATCGTGCCGTCGGCGAAGACGCGGGCGCTGACCGAGCTGCGTGCCGACGCCCGGCTCGACGTCGCGCTTTCGGCCATGCGCAAGGAAGGCAGCCACCTGGCGCGGGCGCTCGACCCGGGCGGCAACGCCGTCGGCGTCGTCGCGCTGGAGGACCTCGTCGAGGAGTACGTGGGCACCGTGCGCGACGGAACCCACGTCGGCGCATGACCGGCGTCGAGGTGCTCGCCGAACCGGACTGGCTGGCCCGGGAGGCGGCGCACGCCGAGCGGATGCGGCGGTGGACCGTCCCGCACCAGGAGCGGCGATCGCGCGGCGAGAAGCACCCGGTGCTGGACTTCCTGTTCACGTACTACTCGTACCGGCCGTCGCACCTGGAGCGGTGGCAGCCGGGGCCCGGCGTCGCGCTCGCCGGGCCCGCGGCGCGGCGCTTCCTCGACCGGAAGGGGTACGTCGACACCCCGGACGGCGTCGTCCTCGACCCGGCGGGCTTCACCGCGGGCAAGGCGCGGACGGCCGAGTTCGTCCTCGGCCTGCTGAAGGCGACGGCGTCGCGCGCGCCGCGGTTGAGCTGCTTCGGACTGCACGAGTGGGCGATGGTCTACCGCGAGCCCGCCGGCTCCGTGCGGCACGACCAGGTCCCGCTGCGGCTCGGGTCGGCGGGCACGGACGCCGTCGTCGAGTCGCTGGACATCCGGTGCGGGCACTTCGACGCGTTCCGGTTCTTCACCGCGGACGCCCGGCCGCGCAACGAGCTGACGCCGTCGCGGGAGACGCAGGTCGCACTCGAGCAGCCGGGGTGCCTGCACGCGAACATGGACCTGTTCAAATGGGCGTACAAGCTCGATCCGTTCGTGCCCGCGGAGCTGGTGGCGGACAGTTTCGAGCTGGCCGTCGAGATCCGGACGCTGGACATGCGGGCGAGCCCGTACGACCTGGCCGCGCTGGGCTACCCGCCGGTGCGGATCGAGACGGCAGCGGGACGGGCCGAATACGCCAGGGCCCAGGGTGACTTCGCCCGGCGGGCAGCGCCGGTGCGTGCTCGCCTGATCGCGCACTGCCATCGCCTGGTCAGCGCAGCACCCTGAGTACGCGCCACTGTGAGTCAGATTATTCTCTCACCGATACTCACCTGTTAGGGTGATAACGGTTTCATTGCATCGCAGCGCGTACTTGACATGCGCAGACGCCGAAAGGACGACCATGGGGCGACACGCCCGGGACGACGAGCCCGTGCCGCACCCTCAGGACCGTGCCGGGGCGCGGAGCGGACGCCGCTCGCCCCCCGACGAGGCCGTCGGCTCGCCCCGCGCCGAAGGGCGCGGCGAGACGTCCGGCGCGTACCCGGTTGCCAGCCGGACACCGAAGCGCAGCTCCATCTCGGACGCCTTCGGGATCGCCGGCCGCGGCGACGCTTCCCGCAGCACCCCGTCCGGCTACTTCGTCTCTCAGGGCGAGTCGACCGGCTCGCGTCCCGCTGCCCGCCGGGGCGAGGCTTCCGGCTCGTACCCCGTCGCCGGCCGTGGCGAGACCTCCGGCTCCTACCCGGTCGTGGGCCGCGGTGAGACTCCAGCTGCCGGTCGCCGCGGCGAGGCCTCCGGCTCGTACCCCGTGGTGAGCCGTGGTGAGGCCTCGGGTTCCTATCCGGTCGCCGGTCGCGGCGACGCCACCGGCTCCCACCCGACGCGCCGTGGTGAGACGTCTGGTTCCTACCCCGTCGCGAGCCGCGGCGAAGCGTCCGGTGTCTACTCCGCCGCAGGACGCACCGAAACTTCCGGCGTTGCTCGCCGCGGTGAGGCCTCGGATGCCTACCCCGTGGCCGACCGCCTTCAGACTCCCGCCGGCGGCCGCGGTGAGGCTTCGGGCTCCCACCCCGCCGCGGTTCGCGGCGAAGCCTCCGACTCCCACCCCGCCGTCGGCCGCGGTGAGACTTCCGGCTCCCACCCCATCGCGGGTCGCAGCGAAGCCTCCGACTCCCACCCCGCCGCGGGTCGCGGCGACGGCACCGGGTCGGCTGCGGCCGGTGGCCGCCGCCGTGGGAAGGCCGCTCCCGCGCGCCGCGACGAAAGCGCGGCCGAGCGGACCGAGGTCATCACCCGGCACGGTGAGGCGTCCGGCAACTACCCCATCACCGCGCGGAGCGAGACGTCCGGTTCGCTGCGGACCGTCGAACGCGACGAGAGCACCCCGCGCCGTGGCCGCCGTCGTGCCGAAGCCGCCGAAAGCGAGACTCCGGGCCGCCGCCGCGTCCCGGTTCGCGACGACGCCACCGGCCCCTCCGGCAAGAGCGAGACCACCGGCTCGCACCGGACGCTCGGCAAGGGCGAGGCCACCGGGTCGCACCGGATCGTCGGCAAGAAGGCCCCCCGGCGGCGGATCGCCACCTGGCCGATCGCCTGTGCCGTGCTCGCCGCCCTCATCGGGCTCGGCGTGATCGGCTGGAACTGGGCCGACAGCGAGCTCAACAGCCGCGCCGAAGCGCAGGCCGCCAGCTGCTCCGGTGGCACCTCGCAGATGCGGATCCTGGTGACGCCGAGCGTCCAGAAGCCGCTGACCGCCGCGGCGAACCGCTGGAACCAGGCCGCCACCGTCGTCCACGGCCAGTGCGTGCACGTGACGATCGACGCCAAGCCGTCCTCGCAGGTGCTGGACGCGCTGGTCGGCCGGACGAACCTGGACGCGATCGGCGGGCTCCCGGCGGCGTGGCTGCCCGAGTCGTCGTACTGGGTCAGCGAGCTGACCACCAAGAAGCCCGAGATGATCGGCTCCCCCGCCCAGTCGGTGGCCAGCGCCCGCTCGGCGGACTACCCGTTCATCGGGCTCACCGGGCAGGGCATCGACGACACCGTGCTCCGCGCCGCCCAGACGTTCCGCGAGTACCTCGAGCAGCCGGCCCAGCAGGCCGACTTCGCCGCCGCCGGGATCAAGACCGCCTGATCAAGACCGCCTAGACGCGCGTGCCGTTGTCGAGCTCGGCCACCACGGCGAGGTCGTCGTCGGCCAGCTCGAAGTCGAAGATCCCGAAGTTCTCGCGGGTCCGGGTCGTCGTGGCCGAGGCCGCCACCGCGACCGTGCCGGCCTGCAGGTGCCAGCGCAGCACGATCTGGGCCGGGGTCTTGCCGTACTTCGCCGCGAGCGCGGTGACCGTCTCGTCGGCGAGCAACCCGGCGTTCGCGGCCGGGCTCGACGCGGCGGTCACGATGCCGCGCTCGGCGTGGAACTCGCGCAGCGGCTGCTGCTGCAGCCACGGGTGCAGCTCGACCTGGTTCAGCACCGGGACCGCGCCCGTGGCGTCGATCAGCCGCCGCAGCTCCGAGACGCCGAACCCGGCGACGCCGACCGCGCGGACGCGGCCGTCGGCCCGCAGCCGGCTCAGCGCGCGCCAGGTGTCGGTGAACGCGCCCTTCGTGCCGTCGAGGAGGCACAGGTCGACCCGGTCGAGCTGGAGCGCGGCCAGTGCGTGGTCGGCGGCTCGGCGGGCCGTGTCGTAGCCCTGGGCGGGCACCTTGACGCTGATGAACAGCTCGTCGCGGGGCACGCCGGCCAGCGCGTCGCCGACCGCCGCCTCGGTGCCCGGCGCGGTGTCGAACCCGCGGTAGCCGGTGTCGAGGGCGATGCGGACGGCCCGGCCGGTTTCGGCCGCGGTCAGCCCCGCGACACCGAACAGCAGCTGGGGGATGCGGGTTCCGTCGGACAGGGCGAGCGAAGGCGGGACGGCCATCTACCGGTGATCCTCACGTCGGATGCTGCGCGGGTGCTGCCCATCATTCCACCGACGCAGCCCGCTCGCGCAGGTATGCGGCCGTCGCCGCGTCGGCCGGGAAGAACGACTCGATGACCAGCTCCGCGACCGTGACGTCCAGCGGTGTGCCGAAGGTGGCCACCGTGCTGAAGAACGTCAGGTCGGTGCCCTCGTGGCGGAACTTCAGCGGGACGAAGATGTCACCCGGTCCAGGGACCTCCACCTCGGGCACCGGCTGGTCGCACGGGTAGCCGCGCAGCTCGTCCAGCAGGCCGGCGAGCCCGGGGTCCGCGGTCTGGCTCACCTGGCGGCGCAGCCGGCCGAGGAGGTGGGCGCGCCACTCACCCAGGTTGCGGACGTGCGGGGCCATGCCGTCGGGGTGGAGCGTCGCGCGCAGGACGTTGGTGGTCAGCTCGGCCGGGATCCCGGCGACGAACAGGCCGGTGGCGGCGTTGGCGTCGACGAGGTTCCAGTTCCGGTCGACGACGGCGGCCGGGTAGGGCTCGTGGCTCGCGAGCAGCTGCCGGACGGCCTTGCGGACGGCGGCCATCTCCGGGCTCCCCAGCGCGTTTTCGGTGTAGGCGGGCGCGAAGCCGGCGGCGAGCAGCAGCCGGTTGCGTTCGCGCAGCGGCACGTCGAGGTGCTCGCCGAGGCGCAGCACCATGTCCCGGCTCGGCCGGGAGCGCCCGGTCTCCACGAAGCTGAGGTGGCGGGTGGAGATGTCCGCCGAGATCGCGAGGTCCAGCTGGCTGATCCGGCGCCGGTCGCGCCATTCCCGCAGCAGTTCCCCGACGGGCCGCTGCCGCGCGGCCGCCTGCACCGAAGTCGTCACGCGAGCGACGCTACGGTGATCACCGGGTCGCTGCCATTACTTCGGGGGTAATGACCGCGGCCGGCTCGATCGCCCCCGCGGCATTACCTCGCGCGTAATCGACGGGCCGCCGCTCGTCCGCCAAAGTCGGTCCCAGCGAAGGACGACGACGAAACCGTTGTCCCCCAACCGAAGGAGCAAGTCATGACCGACGTCCGCGGCATCGTCGAGCAGTACATCGCCGTCTGGAACGAGACCGACGGCGAGAAGCGCCGCGCCCTCATCGCCGACGTCTTCACCGACGGCGCCGGCTACACCGACCCGCTCGGGGCGGTCACCGGGCACGACGGGATCGACCAGTTCGTCGGCGGTGCCCAGCAGCAGTTCGCCGGGCTGAGCTTCAGCCTGCCCGCCGAGCCCGACGCGCACCACGACCTCGCGCGGTTCCAGTGGTACCTCGGCACGCCCGGTGCCGAGCCGGTCGCCATCGGGTTCGACGTCGTCGAACTGCGGGACGGCAAGATCGCGAAGGTGCACGGGTTCCTGGACAAGATGCCGGGCTGAACGCAAGCGTGCGGGCTCCCGGGCAGGGGAGCCCGCACGCCACCCCGCACCGCTAGTCCTTCAGCGCGCCCCGCCAGCGCACGGTCGGGCGCAGCTTGTCCGGGTTCACCCGGTGCTTGTTCGCACCCACGATGTCGAACATCGACTCGATCAGCGTGTCCGAGAGCAGGTGCGGCTCCAGTCCCAGCCCGACCAGCCCGGTGTGCTTCACGTTGTAGTAGTGCTCCGGCGCTTCGGTGCGGGGGTTCTCCAGCTGCTCGATCTGCACCGGGCCCGGGAACCGCTCGGCGACGAGGTCGGCGATCGCGGCCACCGACATGCTCTCGGTCATCTGGTTGAAGACGCGGAACTCCCCCGCCTCGGCCGGGTTCTCCACGGCGAGCCGGATGCATTCGACGGTGTCGCGGATGTCGATCAGGCCGCGTGTCTGGGCGCCCTTGCCGTACACGGTCAACGGCTGGCCGAGCACCGCCTGGATGACGAACCGGTTCAGCACCGTGCCGAACACCGCGTCGTAGTCGAAGCGGGTCGCCAGCCGCGGGTCGAGCGCGGTCTGCGGCGTCTGCTGGCCGTACACCACGCCCTGGTTGAGGTCCGTCGCGCGCAGGCCCCACGCGCGGCACGTGAATTCGATGTTGTGCGAATCGTGGACCTTGGTCAGGTGATAGAACGACCCGGGCCGCTTCGGGAACAGCACGCGGTCCGAGCGCCCGTTGTGCTGCAGGTCCAGCCAGCCTTCTTCGATGTCGACGTTCGGCGTGCCGTATTCGCCCATCGTGCCGAGCTTGACCAGGTGAATCGCCGGATTGATCTCCGCGATCGCGTACAGCAGGTTCAAGTTCCCGATCACGTTGTTGTGCTGGGTGTACACCGCGTGCTCGCGGTCGATCATCGAGTACGGCGCCGACCGCTGCTCGGCGTAGTGGACGACCGCGTCCGGCGCGAAGTCGCGCACCGCCTCGAACAGGAACTCCGCGTCCAGCAGGTCGCCTTCGTAGCGGCCGATCGTGCGCCCGGAGACCTCCTGCCAGGCGGCGATCCGGTCGGCCAGTGACTCGATCGGGACGAGGCTTTCGACGCCCAGTTCGGCGTCGTAGCCACGGCGGGCGAAATTGTCGAGGACGGCGACCTCGTGGCCTTTGTCCGATAAGTGCAACGCGGTCGGCCAGCCCAGATATCCGTCACCGCCGAGAACCAGCACTCGCATTGTGCCGCCTTTCCTGTTCGTTTACGCCACAAGCATGCCGATCCGACGAACGAGCAGCGGCTTGCGAGAACCCGACGTTATCTACCACGTGCTGATGACGACCTGGCAATGAGCTGTGAATCTCCTATGCGTAGGGGACCCGGACGGCGGCGCGGCGGGCCCACGGGGAGGATGGGGGCATGACGACCGTAACCAACGGCGTGCGGCCCCGCACAACGGAGAAGACCCGCCGCCGCGGCTGGGCCAGGCTGGCGCGTGCCGCGGCGACGTCCGTCGCGGCCACGGTCGTCAGCCAGGTGGTGCTGCTGGCGGTCCTCGCCACCGGCGGCGCCGCGGCCCTGGCGAGCACGCTGGCCTGGGCGGCCGGCGCGGTGCTGAACTTCGTCGTCACCCGCCGCTGGGTGTGGGGCCGGACCGGGCGCCCGCGCGTGCGCCGCGAACTGCTGCCCTACCTGGTCGTCATCGGCCTCGGCGGGCTCGCGTCGATCGGCCTGACGACGCTGGCGGGCTCGGCCCTGACGCCGCTGGACCTGCCGCACTTCTGGTGGGTCGTGCTCGTCGACGGCGCGTACGTGGCCAGTTACGCGCTGGTGTTCGCCGTCAAGTTCACCCTGCTCGACCGGTTCGTGTTCGGCCGCGGCGCAGCACGTAGCCCCGCCACCACGTCCCGGTCATGACCCGGGCGTAGTTGGCGCCGTAGACGACGCTGCCGCCCTTCTTGCTCTTGCCCGCCTTGCGCAGCCGCATGCTCATCGGCAGCTCCAGGACCCGGGCGCCGCGCGCGGTCACGCCGAGCATCAGCTCCGACGACTGGTACTGCGGCTCGTTGAGCGGGACCGAGCACGCCAGGTCCGCCCGCATCGCACGGAACCCGAACGACGTGTCGGTGATCCGCCGCGCGGTCAGCACCGACGCCAGCGCGGCGAACACGCGCACGCCCAGCCACCGGACGCGGCTGTCGGCCTCCTCGTGCCCGAGCCGCCGGGAGCCGGTGACGAAGTCCGCGGTGCCGTCGACGACCGGGCTGACCAGGGCTTCCAGTTCGCTGTTGTCGTACTGGCCGTCCGCGTCGGTCGTCACGACGTACTCGGCGCCGGACTCCGCCGCCAGGTGGTAGCCCAGCCGCAGCGCGGCGCCCTGGCCGCGGTTGCGCGGCGCGACGCAGACGTACGCGCCGTGCTCCTCGGCGATCGCGGCCGTGTCGTCGGTGCCGCCGTCGACCACGACGAGCACGTCGACCCGCATGCCGAGGCACCCGTCCGGCATCTTCTCGAGGACTTCGCCGATGCCGCCGGCTTCGTTGTAGGCCGCGATGACGACGGTCAGCGGCGCCAGCTCGAGGTCCGGGTGGCGGCCGCGGAAGTCGTCGAGCGCGCGCTGGTCGACGTCGTCGGGGAACGCGGCGAGGCGCTTCCGGCTGGCCGACGTCAGCGTCGTGAAGCCGAGCGCCCCGGCGACCGGGAGCAGCACCAGCGCGGGGATCTGGTAGCGCCAGGAGAACTGGAACACCGCCGACGCGAAGAGCAGCACGAGCCCGCTCGACGCCGCGAGCAGCGCGCCCGCGCGTGCCCGGTCCAGGGGCTTCTTACGCCGGAACACCGTTAGCAGGCCGAGCAGCGCGCCGATGCCGAGCACCGCGCCCGGGACGTACCCGCCGCCGAGCTGGTAGTCGCGCAGGATCTCGGCCAGTGGCCGGTCGACGCTCGCGACGACGCCGTCGTTCTGCTGCGTGACGAGGTCGATCAGCGACTGGTCGGCCCACTGCGGGTCGCTCAGCTGGAACTGCCAGCGGTCCAGCGGAACGTCGGTGGGGTCCTGCTCGCGCGTCCACGCGAAGCTCTTGGAGAAGTCCTTCAGGATCGCTTTCGCGACGTCGCCGGGTTGCTCCTTCAGGACGTCGATCGCGAACTCGTGCGCCAGCGCGGCTTTGTCGGCGCCCGGCGGCAGCGGTCCCGGCCAGTTCGGGTCGAGGTCGGCGTGGGTGTAGTTGTCCACCAGCCGCGTCTCACGCGGCTCGGTGGGGCAGAACACCTGAAGCTCCGGCGAGAGGTGGAGGTTCGGGCAGTCGGCGACGGCGGCGGTGCGGCCGTAGAGCATGCTCCCGGACGGCCCGGTCAGTCCCCACTTCCCGGTCTCCGAGTGGACCCGCGCCGCGTACGGCACGAGCACGACGAGCAGGCCCAGCACGCCGGCACCCGCGCGGCGCCAGCCCGCCCAGTGCCGCCACGCGCCCCCGGCGGCGACCAGGAACACCAGCAGTGGCAAGCCCAGCGAGATCCCGATCAGCCGCGTCAGCACGCCGAAACCGAGCAACAGCCCGGCGGCGCCCGCACGTTTCCAGCCGGGCGTGCCCCAGCCGAGCAGCAGCCAGAGGAGCCCGAGCAGCACCGCCTCGAAGACGACCTCGGACATGATGTTCTGCTCGATCTGCAGCTGGTAGGCGTCGAGCAGCACCGGCACCGCGGCGAGTGCGCCGACCCACGGACGGCCGCCGAGGCGCAGCACCAGCGCGTAGACGCCGATCGCGACGAGGATCCCGCCGGCGTGCTGCACCGCCGCGACCCAGGCGAGGCCGCCGACCGCCAGCAGCGGGCGCAGCACGAGGTCGTAGCCGATCGGGTTGAGCTGGTCGGCGCGCAGCGCGTGCAGGTTGTCGAGGTAGCGGAACGAGTCGATGTAGAGCAGCGCGGGCCGGTACGCGAGCCAGGTCAGCACCCGCAGGGCGATCGCGGGGACCAGCAGGAGGAGCAGCAGCCAGTGACGGCGCAGGAACGTCGTCACGGTGTCGCGTTTGGACGGTCGAGGCCGGAGAAGTACTTCCACGCCGTCGCCAGGCCGTCGGTGAGCGAGACTTCCGGGCGGTACCCGATGGTCTCCGCGCTGGCCGAGACGTCGACGACCACCGCGGGCATCTCCCCCGCCGGTGCCGCGACGTGCTCGACCGGCAGCTCGGCGCCGGTCACCTCGCGCACGGCCTCGACCATCTCCAGCACGGACACCGAGCGCCCGGAGCCGACGATCGCGCGGCCGGTGTGGCCGCTGGCGAAGGCCGAAAGGATCGCGCCGACGACGTCGTCGACGTGCACGAGGTCGCGGCACTGCCGGCCGTCGCCGTAGATCTTGACGCCGGAGCCGGTGAGCGCGGCGCGCATCATGCGCGGCACGAAACTGTCCTTGTGGGACATTCCCGGACCGTAGACGTTGGTGAACCGCAACGCACACGTCGTCATGCCGTACGCGCCGGCGTAGCCCGAGAGCAGCATTTCGCACGCGGCTTTCGTGGCGCCGTAGGGCGTCAGCGGCCGCAGCGGCAGGTCCGGGGTGATCGTCGCGCTGCCGACGTCGCCGATCACCGCGTTGGTCGAGGCGAGCAGGAACTTCGGCACCTCGCGGCGGCGCGCGAGCTCCAGCAGTTCCTGGGTCACCAGGACGTTGTCGGCGAAGGTGTCTTCGGGCAGCTCCACCGACTTCAGCACGGATGTCAGCGCGGCGAGGTGCACGATGCCGGCGGTTTCCGGCGTCACGGCCTCTTCGCGGACGGCGGCGTCGCGGAGGTCGCCGGTCACGACGCGGACACCGCCGAGGTCGTCGGGGAACGGGACCCGGTCCACGACGGTGACCGGGACGCCCCGGTCGCGGAGGGCCCGCACGACGGCCCGGCCGATGAAGCCGCTGCCGCCGGTCACGACCACGGACGTCCGATCGGGACCGTGCGCACTCGACATGGGCGTCAACCTACCTCCCGTTCCTGTGCGCCTCCCGTGCGGCCACGGGTCAGGCGAAGGCCTCCGGGGGCGGGCACGAGCACACCAGGTTGCGGTCCCCGGCCGCGCCGTCGATGCGGCGGACCGGCGGCCAGATCTTCGCCGCCGTCACCCCTGCCGGGAACACCGCCGTCTCGCGGCTGTAGGGCCGGTCCCACTCGCCCGCGACGCACCGCGCCGTGTGCGGAGCCTGCCGCAGCGGCGAGTGCTCCAGTGCCCACGCCCCCGCCGCGACGCGGTCGATCTCGGCGCGGATGGCGATCATCGCCGCGCAGAACCGGTCCAGCTCGGCCAGGTCCTCGCTCTCGGTCGGCTCCACCATCAGCGTGCCCGCCACCGGGAACGACATCGTCGGCGCGTGCAGCCCGTAGTCCGCCAGCCGCTTCGCGACGTCGTCGACCGTCACGCCGGTCGCCTTCGTCAGCGGCCGCAGGTCGAGAATGCATTCGTGCGCGACCAGGCCTTCGTGCCCCGCGTACAGCACCGGGTAGTGTCCCCCGAGCCGCTTCGCGATGTAGTTCGCATTGGCCACCGCCACGAGCGTCGCCCGGCGCAGGCCGTCCGCGCCCATCATCCGGACGTACGCCCACGAGATCGGCAGGATCGACGCGCTGCCCCACGGCGCCGCGCTGACCGGGCCGACGCCGGTCGCTGGACCGGCCGCCGGCTGCAGCGGGTGGTTCGGCAGGAACGGCGCCAGGTGCGCCCGGACGCCGATCGGTCCGACGCCGGGTCCGCCGCCGCCGTGCGGGATGCAGAAGGTCTTGTGCAGGTTGAGGTGCGAGACGTCGGCGCCGAACCGGCCGTACTGCGCGACACCGATGAGGGCGTTGAGGTTCGCGCCGTCGACGTACACCTGCCCGCCCGCGTCGTGCACCAGCGCGCACACCTCGCCGACGGTGTCCTCGTAGACCCCGTGCGTCGAGGGGTAGGTGATCATGATCGCGGCCAGGTCGGCGCGGTGATCGTCCACGGTGGACCGCAGGTGCGCCAGGTCGATGTTGCCGTCGTCGTCGCAGCGGACGACGACCACCCGCATGCCGGCCATCACCGCGCTGGCCGCGTTCGTGCCGTGCGCGCTGGCCGGGATGAGGCAGACGTCGCGCTCGCCCGCGCCGCGCGAACGGTGGTAGGCGCGGATGGCCAGCAGGCCCGCGAACTCGCCCTGGCTGCCCGCGTTGGGCTGCAGGGAAACCGTGTCGTAGCCGGTGATCCGCGCGAGCCAGGCACCGAGGTCGGCGACCACTTCCAGGAGCCCGGCGGCGTCCTCGGCGGGCGCGAACGGGTGCAGCCCGGCGAATTCCGGCCAGGTGATCGGCTCCATCTCGGCGGTGGCGTTGAGCTTCATCGTGCACGAGCCGAGCGGGATCATGCTGCGGTCCAGCGCGACGTCCTTGTCGGCCAGCTGCCGCAGGTAGCGCAGCAGCGCGGTTTCCGAGCGGTGGGCGTGGAACACGGGGTGGGTCAGGAACGCGCTCGTGCGCCGCAGCGGCGCCGGAAGCGCGTCCGCCGTGTCCGCGTCGAGTCCGTCCACATCGGACACCGAGACGCCGAACGCCTTCCACACGCACGAAAGCCGTTCCCGGGTGGTCGTCTCATCGCAGGCGACGCCGACGTGGTCGTCGTCGACCCGGCGCAGGTTGACGCCGAGGTCGCGGGCCGCCGCGACGACCGTGTCCGCGCGCCCGGGCACCGCCGCGACGACCGTGTCGAAGAATTCGCCGTACACGACCTCGACGCCGCCTTCACAGAGACCGGCGGCGAGCACGGTGGCCATCCGGTGGGCGCGCAGCGCGATGCCGCGCAGTCCGTCGGGTCCGTGGTACACCGCGTACATCGAGGCCATCACCGCGAGCAGGACCTGCGCGGTGCAGATGTTCGACGTCGCCTTCTCGCGGCGGATGTGCTGCTCCCGCGTCTGCAGCGCGAGCCGGTACGCGGGGGCGCCGTCGGCGTCCTTCGACACGCCGACCAAGCGTCCCGGCAGCTGCCGCTCGAGGCCCGTGCGGACGGCGAGGTAGGCGGCGTGCGGGCCGCCGAAGCCGAGCGGGACGCCGAACCGCTGCGTCGACCCGACGGCGACGTCGGCGCCGAGTTCGCCGGGCGGCCGCAAGAGCGTCAAGGCCAGGGGGTCGGCGGCGGCGATCACGGCGGCGCCGTGCTTCTTCGCGTCGGCGATGGTCAGGTCCAGCTCGCGCACGGCACCCGAAGCTCCTGGGTAGGACAGCAGGATGCCGAAGAAGTCTCCGCCGAGGCCGAGGCCGGTGAGTCCCTGGGAGAGGTCTTCGACGATCAGCTCGATGCCCAGCGGCTCGGCCCGCGTCCGCAGCACGGCGAGGGTCTGCGGCAGGGTGTCCTCGTCGACGACGAACCGGTTCGAGGACGACTTGCCCGCCCGGCGCACGAGCGTCATGGCCTCGGCGGCCGCGGTGGCTTCGTCGAGCAGGGAGGCGTTGGCGACTGGCAGGCCGGTGAGGTCCGAGACCATGGTCTGGAAGTTGAGCAGCGCTTCGAGCCGGCCTTGGGAGATCTCGGGCTGGTAGGGCGTGTAGGCGGTGTACCAGGCGGGGTTCTCGAGCACGTTCCGCCGGATGACGGGCGGGGTGACGGTGTCGTGGTAGCCGAGCCCGATCATCTGCGCCATGGGCCGGTTCCGCGCGGCGAGCGCCCGGAGTTCGGCGAGCGCCTGCGCTTCGGTGGCGGCGGGCGGAAGTTCGAGCGGCCCGGCAGAGGCGCGCAGCGACTCGGGAACGGCACGTTCGGAGAGCTCGTCGAGAGAAGCGACACCGACGACGTCGAGGATGTGCCGGAGTTCGTCGGGACCGGGCCCGATGTGCCGATCAGCAAAGCCGACACCCTGCTCGAGCGAGGCAAGCGACAGATCCACGAGGGCCTCCTCCGAACAGCAGTGTCTGCCCAACCCGACTGTAAACGCGAAGGTGACCACGGCGGGGGTCCGGGGGCGGAGCCCGCCGGGCGGGGTGTGGGGGTTGTACCCCACCAGACACGCCGGAGGGTTCAGGCAAGCGCTCTCCGCGAGCACAGCTCACCCAAACCCGGAGGAATCCTCCCCACTCTGTCCGTACCCCGAGGGGCGCCTGAGAGTTTCGCCCGAGGTTGAGCCGGGCTTGCACCGTCGGCGGGGGCGTCAGGTTGTGTCCTGGCGACCCGCTTTCCAGAGGCGTCTCGTCCGCGCGGTCCAGGGTGCCTGAGAGGTTCCGGGGAGGACTTGCTCCTTCGGCGCCGAGCTCAGTATGAGGCTCGGACTCTCCCGCGCGGATTCGTCGACCGCACGGGGAACCTTACTCCGTCCGCCGCGGCGGTGATCACCCGGTCTTGCGGGCGTTGCGGCGCTGGGTCAGCTCGTCCGGTTCGTGGGTCTCGACGATGCCGCCGTCGGCGCGTTCGGCCGGGAACTCGTGGATGGTTCCGCTGATCTCCTGCATGGCGCCGCTGACCGCGATGCCGAAGACGCCCTGGCCGCCCTGGAGCAGATCGACGATCTCCTCCGGCGAGGTGCACTCGTAGACGGTGGTGCCGTCGGAGAACAACGTCACGCGCGCGAGGTCGCGGACTCCGCGGACGCGCAGGTGGTCGACGGCGACGCGGATGTTCTGCAGGGAGACCCCGGTGTCCAGGAGCCGCTTGACGACCTTGAGGACCAGGATGTCCTTGAACGAGTACAGCCGCTGCGAGCCGGAGCCGTGGGCCGTGCGGATGCTGGGTGCGACCAGCTTCGTCCGGGCCCAGTAGTCGAGCTGGCGGTAGGTGATCCCGGCGATCTGGCACGCGGCCGGGCCGCGGTAGCCCACCAGCTCGTCCGGCAGCGAGTCGTCGGGGAACAGCTCACCCTGCTCGCCACTCGCGACCTCAACAGGCTGCTTCTCGGAACCAGCCTCGACCACGCAAGCCTCCCCTCGCCCGACCTGGCGGCCGGCGAATGACAGCCGGATGGTCCCAGGAGCGGGACCCGCCGGAGATCAACCGCCACGGTCCGGCCCCAGACCGTGAATGACACCGTGGCGATTTACCTCCTTCGACGGTAAGCGCCCGGACAGGGCGGGTCAACGCGACGCGCGGCAAGCCTCAACGACCGGATGAGCCTTTGCGCCGTTCGCCGTACCCCGGACGAGGTGGTTCAAACCTGTTGCGCGGTTTTACTCAGCCGAGTAACTTCTTACTCATGCAGGTAAACACCGACCTCATGGCGGAACTGGGGCTCAGCGGAACCGAGGCGGCCCGGCGAGCGCAGATCATCGGGGCGACCATCGGTGTCCTCGCCGACCTGGGGTACCGCAGGACGACGTTCGCCAAGATCAAGGAGCGGGCCGGCCTCAGCAGCACCCGGCTGATCTCCTACCACTTCACCACCAAGGCCGGCCTGATGCAGGCCGTCCTGAGCACGGTGGTCGAGACGAAGAGCGAGTTCCTGAAGGAACGCACCGGCGGCGGAGTGGACCCGGCGGACCGCCCGGGCTACCTGCGCGCCCACATCGAGACGTCGATCGCGTTCCTTCGCGCGTACCCGGAGTGCGTCCGTGTGCTGACCGAGCTGTCGGCCAACGCGGACGACGCCGACGGCTGGTCGATGACGAAGGTGCTGGTCGACGACATGCGCGTGCACGGCCTCGCCCGCCAGCTCAAGCAGGGTCAGGCCGAAGGGGTGTTCGGCGAGTTCACGCCGGAGGTGATGGCGATGTCCGTCGCGCAGGCGATCGACGGGGTGGCCGCGGCGTACGCGGCCGACCCGTCGCTCGACCTGGAGAAATACGGGCGCGAAGTGGCGGACACCTTCGTCAAAGCGACGGCACCGTGAGGGCCCGGTCGAGGCGGTCCTCGATGCGGGCCTTCGGGAACGCGCCGACGATCGTCTCGACCGGCTCGCCGCCCGAGAACAGGATCATCGTCGGCAGCGACATGACCTGGTAGGAGCGGGTGGTCTCCGGGTTCTCGTCGGCGTTGATCTTGCGGACGGCGAGCTTCCCGGCCCGCTCGGCGGCCAGCTGCTCCAGCACGGGGCCGACCATCCGGCAGGGGCCGCACCAGGTGGCCCAGAACTCGACCAGCACCGGGACATCGCCGGCGAGTACCTCGGGGAACGTGCTGTCGGTGACTTCGAGGACTTCGGACACGGGGGTCTCCTTCAGGGGCGCGGGGAAGCGGGCACGACACACGGATCGGGCGCTTGCCGGGCGAGCGCGCCGACGAGCTTCGCGGCAAGTTCCGCCCGGATTCCGCCAAGGCGGGCGAGGAGCGCGTCGGCTTCTTCGAGCTTGCGCCGGTAGACCTCGATCGAACTCGCGCAGGAGTCCCCGGTCTCGTGGCCGCTGCGCAGGCACTCGACGAAGGGGCGGGTCTCCTCGAGGGTCAGGCCGACCGTCTGCAGGGTCTGGATCTCCTTGACCAGCTGCAGGTCTTCGTCGTCGTACTCGCGGTAGCCGTTCGCCGCGCGACGGGCCGCCAGGAGACCCTGGGCCTCGTAAAACCGCAGCGCACGGGTGGTGACACCCGTGCGCTGCGCAAGCTCTCCGATCCGCATGCCTCCGACGCTAGACGTTGACGTCCGCGTCAAGGCAAGTTCCTACGTGTCCGCTCCGCGGAAGTCTTCCGGAGACACGGAGTCGAGGAACTCGCGGAACTTCTCGACCTCGTCCTCCTGCTCGTCCGGGATGATCAGGCCCGCCTCCTCCAGCACCGCGTCCACGGCGTGGATGGGGACGCCGATCCGCAGGGCCAGCGCGACCGAGTCGCTCGGCCGGGCGGACACCCGGATGTCGCCGTCGAACACGAGCTCCGCGAAGAACGTGCCTTCCTTGAGGTCGGTGATGACGACCTGCTCGAGCTCCCGGCCGAGTGCCCCGATGACCTCTTTCAGCAGGTCATGCGTGAGCGGACGGGCCGGCCGGACTCCCTGTTGCTCCAAGGCGATGGCGGTGGCTTCGACCGAGCCGATCCAGATCGGCAGGTACCGTTCACCCTCGGTCTCCCGCAGCAACAAGATCGGCTGATTCGCGGGCAGCTCGACCCGCACACCGACGACGCGCATCTCGCTCATCGGGCTTCGCCTCCCTCTCGTGCACACGGGCCCAAACGCTGGAACGGCTCGACGCCGCCACTGCCGACGCTACCCGTCATCCCTGCGCTGTGCTCGCTGTCGAGACTATCTCGGTTCGCCTGCCGCAAACCCTTGCCTTCACGGTACGGCATGCGGCACCGAACATTCAGTCATTGACATGGGACCGCAAAGAGGATCTCACTGCCCCGTTACGGCTCAACACCCCGTGACGCCGCGGATTCCCGCCTTGACGAGGAGCGTGTGGAGGGTCACGGACAGTGCCGCGAGCTCGCGGACGACCTCGTCCGCCCTCGACTTCGCTTCCGGGTCACGGTGCCGATACACCGGTGTCACGATCTGCTCCAGCAACCCGACCTCGCGGTCGGCCGCGGCGCGGAAGGCACGCAGGTGTCTCGGCTCGATACCGAATTCGGTCATCGCCTTCACCGTCCGCGCGACCAGCACCGCGTCGGGGTCGAAGAACCCCGCGGGACCGGACCGGACGAGGCCGTACTGCTGCAGCTCGGCCAGCGCCGGCGCGTCGATGCCGGCCCGCTCCAGAAGCTCCTCCTGGGTCAGGCGCAGCTCCTTGCCGGCGGCGAAGTCCTCCGCCACCGGCAGGCCGACGTTGTCCGCCGGGGCGTCGATCGGTACCAGCCGGCGCGGCGGGCGGGGCAGGGCCGCGGCGGGCTCGGCGCCCGAATCCGCCGCGTCCAGCTGCTCCTTGATGACCTTCAACGGGAGGTAGTGGTCCCGCTGGGCGGCCAGGACGAACCGCAGGCGCTCCACGTCCGCCGCGGCGAACTGCCGGTACCCCGAAGCCGTCCGGCCCGGTTGGACCAGGCCTTCCGCTTCGAGGAACCGGATCTTGGAGATGGTGACATCGGGGAAGTCCCCGCGCAGCTGCGCGAGTACCGCCCCGATGCTCAGTCCGTGGTTCTGTGGCCGCCCGGCCGCCGTCACTGCGCCCCCTGGCCCCCGTGACCCGGGCCGGTCAGGAAGACCAGGCGGAACTTCCCGATCTGCACCTCGTCGCCCCCGGCGAGGACGGCCTGGTCGACCGGCTCGCGGTTGACGTAGGTGCCGTTGAGGCTGCCGACGTCGATGACGACGAACTCGCCGCCCTCACGCCGGAACTCGGCGTGCCGGCGGGAGACCGTGACGTCGTCGAGGAAGATGTCGCTGTCCGGGTGCCGCCCGGCGCTGGTGGTGTCGCGGTCGAGCAGGAACCGCGAACCCGCGTTGGGCCCGCGCTTCACGACCAGCAGGGCCGAACCGGGCGGCAGGGCGTCGACGCCCTGGACCGGTGCCTCCGCGGCCGGGGCGGACTCGTGGCCTTCGGCTTCGGCCAGGAAGTCGGCCCGGAAGACAGAGGTCCGCTCCGGAGACTGCTCCGGGGGAACGCCGCCGGGCCCGTCGTTCGTGCTCACCTGAGCTCTCCTCCACACATGCTGTGTTGCCTAGTACTCAAGAACGTGTAGCTGCCAACGTACCGTGCCTGATCGATTCTCCGAGCCCCGGCTCCCCGAACCGGCGCAGTGCCGGTCCGGGCGGCCCGGAGCGCGGCTCAGCCCTTGGTCAGGGCGTCGTACGCCTCGGCTTCGAGCAGCGCTTCGAGCCCCGCCGGGTCGTCGAGACGGATCTCGATCAGCCAGCCCTCGCCGTAGGGGTCGCTGTTGATCAGCTCGGGCGAGTCGGCGACGGCGTCGTTGACCGCGACGACCTCCCCGTCGACCGGCGCGAACAGCTCGGACACGCTCTTCGTCGACTCGACCTCGCCGAAGACGTCGCCCGCGCTCACCTGGCGGCCGACCTCGGGCAGGTCGACGAACACGACGTCGCCGAGCTGGTCCTGCGCGTACTCGGTGATGCCGACGCGGACGAGGGTGTCCTCGCCGCGGGTGGCGACCCACTCGTGTTCCTCGGTGTAGCGAAGCTCTTCAGGAGCGGACACCGCCGGTCCCCTTTCATGCCCTCACTGGCGAAAACGTGCTGGGCGAAGTCTTACACCCACACGGCGCAGCCGCCGGGCACGCCCCGGGAAAGGGGTCGCGCTCAGTCGTCATCGGCGCCGCGCAGCGCGGCGCGGGCCTGCACGACGTAGAGCACGCCCGACCAGACGTAGAGGACCCCGCCCCAGATGGTGAAGGCGTACCCGATCGGCCGGGCGACCGCGGCGACGTCCGAGCCGCCCTGCGCGAGCAGCAGGAACGGGAAGGCGTACATCAGCACGAACGTCGCGCCCTTGCCGATGTAGGTCACCTCGGGCGGGGCGAAGCCGCGGCGGCGCAGGGTCAGCACGCAGACGCCGAGCACGGCCTCGCGCAGCACCAGCGGCACCACGACCCACCAGGGGATGATGTCGCGGACCAGGAACGCGATGAGCGTCGCGAGGATGTAGAGCCGGTCGGCCGCCGGGTCGAGGAGCCGGCCCAGCCGGGACATCTGGTTGAGCCAGCGGGCCAGCTTGCCGTCGAGCCAGTCGGTCAGCGCACTGAAGACCAGCAGGGCGAGCGCCCAGCCGTCCTCCCGCGGCCCCAGCAGCAGCCACAGGAACACCGGCACGCCGGCCAGCCGCAGCAGCGACAGCATGTTGGGGACGTTGAAGGCCTGCTTCAGCAGGGACGGCTCGGCGGCGCTCGCCTGAGCGGCGGGTTCGGGTGCGGCGGTGCTCACCCGGCCAGCGTAGTCAGCAGGCGCGGCGGCGGCTCCAGCCGCGCCGCTGCAGTTCGGCGCTGCTCAGCGCCTCGGGACGGCCCCGGTAGTCGGTGCCCATCCAGCGGGTGCGGCCGGGGCGCGCCTCGAGGACGTACGGGCGCCCGCAGCACCAAACGACGCTGCTGGGGACGGTCGGCGGGCCGGCCGGGCCGGTGGTCTCGTCGGTGCTGGCTTCGGGGCTGGTCACAGCGTCGGCGTTCATCGCTCTCACGGGCTCGGGACGGGCGTCGGGGACGGGAAGCTCTTCGGCCTCCACCAAGATCTTCGGCGCGCGGGGCCGGAGTGTTAACCGGCGCGGCCGGAATTAGACCGATCGATTCTTGATGGCAGCGTGAGGTTTCGGAGCGTGAACGGAATGTTAAACGTCCATTGTGGACATTCTGCCGGCGGCCACCGGACCGGGCCGCCACCCGGCTGGAGTAATCTGCCGCACACCTGTGGGCGAGCCGGTCCACGGGCCCCGGCCCGGATGGGCCAGAATGACCGGGCCAGCCTGACCGGGGAGGAACGATCGCGGTGCCCCACCCGACCACCACGAGGACGTGGCGGCCGTTGCTCGCCGCCTGCCTCGCCGTGCCCGCGCTCGCGGCCTGCTCCGCCGAGCCCGCCGCGCAGGCGCCGCCGTCGTCCACGGCCGTCACGACTTCGGCGGCTCCGGCGTCTTCGACCACCGCTCCCCCGCCGCCGCCCGCCGGCAGCAGCTCGTCCGCGCCCGCGCCGGTGACGAAGCCGGCCGGCGTGCCGCCGTCGGTGCCCGGGTCCTGCGGCACGGTGACCGCCGCCAGCGGGCTGACGCTCTACGTGTTCGACAGCGGCTCCGCCGGCGTCAGCTGCGCCGCCGCGACGAAGCTCGTCGGCGACTTCCACCGCAAGATCGCCGGGCGCCAGGGCGCCGGGTCGAACGACGCGGTGAACGAGACCGTCGACGGCTGGCTGTGCACGTCCGGGCCGCCGGCCGCCCAGGGCGGCACCACCTGCACCAAGGGCGAGCAGACGGTGTTCGCCGCCGTCGTGCCGTCCGAGTGAGCCATCCCGATCCGTTCCCGCTCCTGAAGGGCCCATGAAGACACTCGCGTACCCCCTGCTGCTCGTCGCCGCTTCCGCCGTCCTGGCCGGCTGCGGCGGTGGCGACCCGGCGCCCGCCGCGCCCTCGTCCCCGGCTGCGGCGGTCCCGGCCGCGGCCGCCGCGGCGGCGTCGACCGCCCCGGGCGTGCCGTGCGGCGACGTCACCGGCGCGGGCGGCGCGAAGACGGCGGTCGTCGCGCACGGCCAGGTCGACTGCGCGGCCGCGGCGAAGCTCCTGAAGGACTACTTCGCGAAGCTGACCCCGGCCGAGGCGGCCTCCGCCGACGGCCCCGGCCCGGTCGTCCTCGACGAGTGGACGTGCGGCAGCGGCCCGAACGACCCGGTGACCGTCTGCTCCACCGAAGACGGCCGCCAGGTCGAGGGCACCCGCGCCTGACGAGCGGACCGGGACGCGAGGAGCGTCCCCGCCGGCTCAGCCCTTGAGGTCCGGGAAGTCCTCTTCGCGGTACTCGGTTCCCTCGGCGCGCTTCGGGTCGCTCTCGCGCCCACGCAGTTCGACGCGGCGGATCTTGCCCGAGATCGTCTTCGGCAGCTCCGCGAACTCGAGCCGCCGGATCCGCTTGTACGGCGCCAGGTGCTCGCGGCAGTACGCGAGGATCGCCTTCGCCGTGTCGGCCGTCGGCTCGTGGCCGGGCGCCAGCACGACGTACGCCTTGGGCACCGCGAGCCGGATCGGGTCGGGCGCCGGGACGACCGCCGCCTCGGCGACGGCCTCGTGCTCGATCAGCACGCTCTCCAGCTCGAACGGCGAGATCCGGTAGTCCGACGCCTTGAACACGTCGTCGGTGCGCCCGACGTAGGTGATGTAGCCGCGTTCGTCGACCGAACCGACGTCACCGGTGTGGTAGAAGCCGCCCGCGAAGGCCGCCGACGTGCGCTCGTCGTCGCCGGCGTAGCCGGTCATCAGGCCCACCGGCCGGTGCCGCAGGTCGAGGCAGATCTCGCCTTCCGACGCCCGCTCGCCGCTGACCGGGTCGACCAGCGCCACCACGAACCCGGGCAGCGGGCGGCCCATCGAGCCGGGCACGACGTCCTGGCCGGGCGTGTTGGCGATCTGGACGCTGCTCTCGGTCTGGCCGAAACCGTCGCGGATCGTGACGCCCCACGACTTCCGGACCTGCTCGATCACCTCGGGATTCAGCGGCTCGCCCGCCCCGACGACCTTCTTCGGCGGGGTCTTGAGCGCCGTCAGGTCGGCCTGGATGAGCATCCGCCACACCGTCGGCGGCGCGCAGAAGCTCGTCACGCCGCACCGGTCCATCTGGGCCAGCAGCGCGCCCGCGTCGAACCGGTTGTAGTTGTAGAGGAACACCGTCGCTTCGGCGTTGAACGGGGCGAAGAAGTTGCTCCACGCGTGCTTCGCCCAGCCGGGCGAGGAGATGTTCAGGTGGACGTCGCCCGGCTCCAGCCCGATCCAGTACATCGTGGACAGGTGGCCCACCGGGTACGAGACGTGCGTGTGCTGCACCAGCTTCGGCTTCGCCGTCGTACCGGAGGTGAAGTAGAGCAGCAGCGGGTCGGCGGCCTTCGTCGGTCCGTCCGGGGCGAACTCCGGCGACTGCGCGAACGCGGCCGAGTACGGCTGCCAGCCCTCGACCGGCTCGCCGACCGCGATCCGCGTGTAGTCGCCCTCGACGCCGTCGAACTTCGGCGCGTCCACCGAGCGGACCACGACGTGCCTGGCCGCGCCGCGCTCGACGCGGTCGGTGAGGTCGGCCGGGCCGAGCAGCGTGGACGCCGGGATGATCACGGCGCCGAGCTTGATCGCGGCGAGGAACGTCTCCCACAGTTCGCCCTGGTTGCCCAGCATGAGGATCAGCCGGTCGCCGCGGCGGACGCCGAGGGTCCGCAGCCAGTTCGCCACCTGGTTGGACCGGCCGGACAGCTCCGGGTAGGTCCACCGGTTCTCGGTGCCGTCCTCCTCGACGATCCACAGCGCGTACCGCTCGGCGTTGTCGGGATCGTGCGCGACGACGTCGAACCAGTCGATCGCCCAGTTGAACTCGTCGAGTTCCGGCCAGGCGAAGTCCCGGTACGCCGTGTCGTAGTCCTCGCGGTGGGCCTGCAGGTAGTCCCGCGCGACGCGGAACGCGTGGTGGACCTCCGAAGCGGTCACAGTGCCTCCTTCATTCGCCCTTGAACTCCGGCGGGCGACGCTCCATGAACGCCTGGACCGCTTCGCCGAGGTCCTTGCTGGGCAGGAACGCCGAGTTCCACGCCGCGACGTACCGGAGGCCGTCGGCGACCTGGCGCTCGGTGTTCGTCGCCAGTACCTGCTTCGTACCCTGCACCACGAGCGGCGGGTTCGCAGCGATCTCCCCGGCGAGTTCCCGCGCGGCCTCGAGCAGCGTCTCCTGGTCGGCGCGGACGTCGTTGACGAGGCCGATCTTCTCGGCGCGGGCCGCGTCGATGTCCTTGCCGGTCAGCGCGAGCTCTCGCAGGTGACCCTCGCCGACGATCGAGGCGAGCCGCTGGAGGCTGCCGAGGTCGGCCACGATGGCGACGCGCACCTCGCGGACGCTGAACTTGGCGTCGGCGCTGGCCAGCCGGATGTCCGCGGCGGCGACGACGTCGACCCCACCCCCGATGCACCAGCCCGAAACCGCCGCGATGACCGGTTTGCGGCATTCCGCGATCGAGCTGACCGCCGCCTGCAGCGACCGGACCTGGTCGAGGAACGCCGTGCGCGGCCCGGCCAGGTTGTCCCCGCCGAGCATCGGCGCCCAGTCGCCCATCATCGCCGGCAGGTCGAGGCCGTAGGAGAAGTGCTTGCCGCTGCCGGTCAGCACCACGGCCCTGACCTGCGGGTCGGCGTCCAGCGCGCGGAAGACCAGCGGCAGCTCGCGCCAGAAGTCCGGCCCCATCGCGTTGCCCTTCGACGGGCCGAGGAGCGTCACTTCGGCCACGGGGCCGGCGACGTCGACCTTGAGGGAGACGAGGTCGGGCAGACTGTCAGCAGTAGCGGTCATGGGGTCATCTTCACCCATGCCCGTGACGAGCCGCCATTGGCACGTCGTCAATTGACGCCGGTGTCACTGTGCCAACGTGGTCAGGGGATGTTTTCCTGGACACAGGTGACCACGACGCGGGGAGGACGGTGGGACATGAGCCCGGCCGGCAGCGCGACCCTGATCGAGCCCGAACCCCCGGCCGCCCCGGCGCGGCGGGCGTCCCGGCCGATCGAGCTGACCGGCTCGTTCGACCACGAGGGGCACCGGCTCTGGTACACGGAGTTCGGCAGCGGCGACAAGGTCGTGGTGCTGACGCACGGCATCATGCTGACCCGCCGGATGCACGCGCCGCTCGCGCGCCGGCTGGCCCGCGCCGGGTTCCGCGTCGTCACGCTCGACCTGCTCGGCCACGGCGACTCCGACCGGCCGACCGAGTCGTGGCTGTACTCGATGCCGTCGTTCGCCGAGCAGACGCTCGCCTTGCTGGACCACCTCGAAGTGGAGTCCGCGGTGGTCGGTGGGACGTCACTCGGCGCGAACGTCTCGCTCGAAGTGGCGGTGTCGGCGCCTTCGCGGGTCCGCGGGCTGATCGTCGAGATGCCGGTGCTGGACAACGCGATCGTCGCGGGCCTGATCACGTTCGCGCCGCTGCTGATGGCGGCCCGGTTCCTGCCGGTGACGGTCCAGGCGGTGGCGCTCGTGGCGTCCCTGGTCCCGCACGGCAACCAGTGGGTCGACGTCGTCACGGACACGCTCTCCCAGCGCCCGGCCCCGATGGCGGCGCTGCTGCACGGCGTCCTGTTCGGCCGCATCGCGCCCCCGAAGTCGGTGCGCCGCAAGATCACGACGCGCGCGCTGGTGATCGGCCACCAGGGCGACCCGATCCACCCGTTCGGTGACGCGGACACGCTGGCGGTCGACATGCCGGAGGCGGAGTTCGTCCAGGCCCGCAGCCCGGTCGAGCTGCGCCTGGACCCGACCCGCCTGTCGGACGCGATCCGCGACTTCGCCGCGAGCTGCTACGACGACTGAATCGGCGTCAACCCGGCTCTCGCGTGATCAGAGCCGGAACTCGCGTGATCGGGCACGTATCTCACGTGATCGGGCGCGCATCTCGCGTGCTTAGCGGGGCATCTCACGTGATTGGAGGGGCATCTCACGTGATTGGAGGGGCATCGGGGTGATGCCCCTCTGATCACGCGTGATGCCCGCTGGAACACACGTGATGCCCCGGTCGCGCGCGCTTCGTCCGCACCGCCGACCGGGCTCCGCCGCGGTGCGGGAAGGCGCAGAGCGTCAGCGCTACGAGGACCGGACCGGCGACAAGCCGGCCACCGGGCCGACCACGATGATCGCCGGGGGGCGGACTCCGGAGGCCGCCGCGTCGGTGACCACGGTGTCCAAAGTGGACCGCAACGTGCGCTGGGTGCGCATCGTGCCGTCCTCGATGATCGCCACCGGGGTGTCCGCCGGGCGGCCGCCGTCGAGCAGGGCCTTGGCGAACTGCGGGAGGCGCTCCACGCCCATCATCAGCACGATCGTGCCGCGCATGCGGGCGAGCAGGTCCCAGTCGACCAGGGACCGGTCGTCGCCCGGGGCGACGTGGCCGGAGACCACCACCACCTCGTGCGCCACCCCGCGGTGGGTGACCGGGACGTCCGCCACCGCCGGGACGGCGAACGCGCTCGTGATGCCCGGGACCATCGTCACCGGGACGCCCGCCTCGGCGCAGGCCAGCACCTCTTCGAAGCCACGGCCGAACAGGTACGGGTCGCCGCCCTTGAGCCGGACGACGAACTTGCCCTCCTTGGCCCGCTCGATCAGCGTCCGGTTGATGACGTCCTGGCTGGCCGCACGGCCATAAGGGATCTTCGCGGCGTCGACGACCTCGACCTCGGGCGCCAGCTCGTCCAGCAGCTCGCGCGGGGCCAGCCGGTCGACGACCACGACGTCCGCGCGCGACAGCAGCCGGCGGCCGCGGACCGTGATCAGCTCCGGGTCGCCCGGGCCGCCGCCGACCAGGGCCACGCCCGGCAGGACGCCTTCCGGATGCGGCTGACGGCCGTCCTCGATCGTCCCGTTGTGCAGGCCGTCCAGCACCGAGTCGCGGACCGCGGCCGAGCGCAGGGGCTCGCCGCCCGAGAGCACGCCGAACAGCAGGCCGCCGTGCCGCCCGGACGCCGGGGTCACCGCGCTGCCCGACTCGCCTTCGTCGGCGCGGACGCAGAACACCCGCTCACGCTCGGCCTCGGCGCAGATCTCGGCGTTCACGGCCGGGTCGTTCGTGCAGGCCAGCGCGTACCAAGCGTCCTTCAGATCACCGGCGGCGTAGCGGCGTTCGTGCCAGACCAGCTCGCCGGCGTCCACCATCCCCTGCACCGACGGCGTCGTGTGCGGCGACACCAGTTCGACGCGGGCACCCGCGCTGATCAGCCGGGGCAGCCGTCGCTGCGCGACCGAGCCGCCGCCGAACAGCACGACGCGGCGGCCGGACAGCTGGAGGCCGGAGAGGTAGTGCGGGTCGTCCATGGGCGGGAGTTTATTGGCGGTTCACCCGCGCGCCAGCCCAGCGTGGGTCACGCCACGCCGGAGACCGGCCGGGCGGGCGGGCGTCGCCGACCTGCGGGCGCGACGCCCGGACCCGGTCACCCACGGCACAAGCCTCACGGGAGCGCGCCCCCGACCAGCTCGCGGGACGGTCGGCGGTCAGCGTGACGGCGACGGTGCTCAGCCGGACTTCGGGCCGCCAGGCGTGACCCGCCCGGCGGCCCGCAGCCGTACTTCAGCTCGCGCGCCCCGATGCCGGATACGGCAGCAGGGCCATCTCACGCGCGTTCTTGATCGCCGTGGCGACCTGTTTCTGTTGCTGCGGGGTCAATCCCGTCACGCGGCGGGCGCGGATCTTGCCGCGGTCGGAGATGAACTTCCGCAGCAGGTCGGCGTCCTTCCAGTCGACGTGGGTGATCTTGTGGGCGTGCAGCAGGTTCACCTTGCGCTTGGCCGGGCGGTCGCGGTGTGGCTTCGGCATCCGGCTCACCAGCTCGACTTCGTGACGCCCGGCAGCTCGCCACGGTGCGCGGCGGCCCGCATCTTCACCCGCGACAACCCGAACTTGCGCAGGTAGCCGCGCGGCCGCCCGTCGGCCGCGTCCCGGTTGCGGATCCGGGTCGGGCTCGCGTCGCGCGGCAGCTTCTGCAGCGCGACCACCGCCTCGGCCTTCTCCCCCGGGGACGACGACGGCGAGGCGATGACGGACTTCAGCGCACGACGGCGTTCCACGTACCGCGCGGCGATCACCTTGCGCTGCTCGTTCTTCGCGATCTTGGACTTCTTGGCCATCAGCGCTCTTCCTTGAACTCGACGTGCCTGCGCGCGACCGGGTCGTACTTGCGCAGGACCATCCGGTCCGGGTCGTTGCGGCGGTTCTTCCTCGTGACGTACGTGTAGCCGGTACCCGCGGTGGACCGCAGCTTGACCACCGGGCGGACGTCGGTGCTCTTCGCCACTACAGCTTCACTCCCCTTGCCTTCAGTTCGGTCACGACGGCCTCGATGCCCCGCTTGTCGATCGTCTTCATGCCCTTGACCGACACCCGCAGCCGCACCCAGCGGCCCTCACTGGGCACGAAATAGCGACGGTTCTGCAGATTCGGCTCCCACCGCCGCGACGTGCGGCGATGCGAGTGCGAGACCTGCTTGCCGTAGCCCGGCTTGCGGCCGGTGACCTGGCACACGGCGGACACGGACCCTCCCGAGTTGATAGTGGTTTTCGTTTTCATCTACTCTACGCACCGTACCCCGCCGCATTCCCGGAGCCCCCGTGACCCCCAAGCGTGGACAGCGCCGGCCAGGTCGAATGGTCCCGCGGCGGCTGATGAAGCACTTCCACGCGTCACGGTGCCGGTCGCCGGGCAAAACGTCCTCGCTTACCCGTTAGGGCCGGTCCGTCCGGGTTGATCAACCCAGGTTTATCAGTCTAGGTTGATGATCGTGACGGACGAGGAGCTCCTCCAGGCGAGCGCCGACCTGCGCGTCGCGCTGGGCCGGCTGATCCGGCGGTTGCGCAAGGGGTACGTCGTCGGGGAGCTGACGCTGCCCGAACGGTCCGTGCTCTCCCGGCTCGATCGCGAAGGGGCGGCCACCCCCGGCTGTCTCGCCGACCTCGAACGCGTGAAGCCGCAGGCCATGGGTGTCACCCTCGCCGGGCTCGTCGACCGCGGGCTCGTCGGACGGCGCAAGGACGACTCCGACGGCCGCAAGGTGCTGATGTCGGTCACCGAAGCCGGCGTCCGGCTGCTCACCGATCGCCGTTCGCAGACCACCCGGCAGATGGCCACCGCGCTGGCCGAGAAGTTCACCGTGGCCGAGCAGCGCAAGCTCGTCGCCGCGATCCCGCTGATCGAGCGGCTGGCGGACGAGCTGTGACCGTCACCGAAACCCCGAGCCGCTACAAGTGGGTTGCGCTCTCCAACACGACACTCGGCGTGCTGATGTCCGCGCTCGACGGCTCGATCGTGATCATCTCGCTGCCGGCGATCTTCCGCGGCATCGGCCTCGACCCGCTGGCCCCGGGCAACATCGGCTACCTGCTCTGGATGATCCTCGGCTACCTGCTGGTGCAGGCCGTGCTGGTGGTGACGCTCGGGCGGCTCGGCGACATGTTCGGCCGCGTCAAGATGTACAACCTCGGCTTCGTCGTGTTCAGCGTCGCGTCGGTGGCGCTGTCGTTCGACCCGTTCCACGCCGGCGGCGGCGCGCTCTGGCTGATCGGCTGGCGGGTCGTGCAGGCCGTCGGCGGGTCGATGCTGACGGCGAACTCGGCCGCCATCCTCACCGACGCCTTCCCGGCCGAGCAGCGCGGAATGGCGCTGGGCGTCAACCAGATCACCGCGCTCGCCGGGCAGTTCCTCGGCCTGGTCGTCGGCGGCCTGCTCGCCGAGATCGACTGGCGCGCGGTGTTCTGGGTGAGCGTCCCGTTCGGGCTGTTCGGCACGATCTGGTCGATCCGCAGCCTCCGCGAGGCCGGCACGCCGAAGCGCGCGAAGGTCGACTGGGGCGGCAACATCACCTTCGCGGCCGGGACCGCTGTGCTGCTGGCCGCGATCACCTACGGCATCCAGCCCTACGGCGGCGCCGCCACCGGCTGGGGCAGTCCGTGGGTGCTCGGCGGGATCGGCGCCGGCGTGCTGCTGCTCCTGCTGTTCGGCGTCATCGAGACCCGCGTCGCCGCGCCGATGTTCCACCTGGGGCTGTTCAAGATCCGCGCGTTCGCCGCGGGGAACATCGCCGCGTTGCTGACCTCGGTCGCCCGGGGTGGCATGCAGTTCATGCTCATCATCTGGCTGCAGGGGATCTGGCTGCCCCTGCACGGCTTCGACTACGAGCGGACGCCGTTGTGGGCGGGCATCTACCTGCTGCCGCTGACCGTCGGGTTCCTCCTCGCGGGGCCGGTGTCGGGCTACCTGTCCGACCGGTTCGGCGCAAGGCTGTTCTCCACCGGCGGGCTGCTGCTCGTCGCGGCGGCCTTCCTCGGGCTCTTGGCGCTGCCAGTGGACTTCCCCTACCCGGCGTTCGCCGCGCTGCTCGTGGTCAGCGGCATCGGGCAGGGCATGTTCTCCGCGCCGAACACGTCCGCGATCATGAGCAGCGTGCCGACCGAGCAGCGCGGGGTCGCCTCCGGCATGCGGGCGACCTTCCAGAATTCCGGCACGTCGCTGTCCATCGGCGTGTTCTTCTCGCTGATGATCGCCGGGCTGGCTTCTTCGCTGCCGCAGACGTTGACCAGCGGCCTGCAGGCGCACGGCGTCCCGGCGTCGGTCGCCGACGGCGTCGCGCAGCTGCCGCCGGTGAGCACGCTGTTCGCGGCGTTCCTCGGCAGCAACCCGGTCGGGCACCTGCTCGGCCCGGACGTCCTTTCCGGACTGTCGCCGGCCGACCGGTCGGCGCTGACCGGCGGGGAGTTCTTCCCGCGACTGGTGTCCGGCCCGTTCCACCACGGCCTGGTGGTCGTGTTCACGGCGGCCGCGGTGATGGCCGTCGTCGCCGCGGTGGCGTCCGCCTCGCGCGGCGCGCGGTACTTCCACACCCCCGAGGGATCGAAGGAGTCTCAATGACCGACGAGATCGTCGCCGGGACCGTCACCATCACCGGCCACGGCGGTGACGAGCTCGAGGCCTACCTGGCCAAGCCCACCGACACGACCCCGCGCGGCGGCGTCGTGGTGATCCACCACCTGCCCGGCTACGACGCGGCGACGAAGGAGATGGTGCGCCGCTTCGCCGTCGAGGGCTACAACGCGCTCTGCCCCAACCTGTACACCCGCGAAGCGCCGGGCGCGGACCCGGACGACGCGGCCGCCACGGTCCGCGCGGCCGGCGGCGTCCCGGACGACCGGCTGGTCGGCGACGTCTCCGGCGCCGCGGACTACCTCCGCGCCCTGGAGAACGCGAACGGTCGCGTGGGCGTCATCGGACACTGCTCCGGCGGGCGCCACGCGTTCCTCGCCGGCTGTTCCCTGGACCTCGACGCGGCGGTCGACTGCTACGGCGCGTTCGTCGTCAACGACCCGCCCGAGTCCATGAAGATGATGAAGCCGCTGCTCGGCATGGCTTCGCAGCTGTCGTGCCCGCTGCTGGGCATCTTCGGTGCCGACGACCAGTTCCCGAGCCCCGACGAGGTCGCGGTGCTGGCGGCCGAGCTGGAGAAGCTGGGCAAGGAGCACGAGTTCCACACGTACGCGGGCGCCGGCCACGCGTTCTTCGCCGTCGACCGCCCGAGCTACCGGCCGGAAGCCGCGAAGGACGGCTGGGAACGCATTCTCGACTTCTACTCCCGCACCCTCACCGCCTGAGAGGACTCGCCATGTGCACCTACCTGACGGAGAAGTTCGCCCTCGAAGGCAGCGGCAAGGGCGCCCGCGGCTGGTTCCGCCTGAACGAGGGAACCGTGTATGTGGACCACCCGGTCCACGCGCCGTACGCGCACACCGTGAACATCGACTTCCGCAACCCGGGCCTGGGCGCTTCGGCGCGCGTCGCCCTGGAACTCACCGAGGAGGACGCGCTGGCGCTGGCGGACGCGATCCACGCCGCCGTCAAGTCCGCCCCCGAAGGGCTGGCTTCGCGGGACCAGTGACGGTCAGGGCGTGTAGAGGGCGCCCAGGAATTCCAGCAGCAACCGCTCCCGCAACGGCGCCGGAGCCGTTGCGAGGAGCGCGTTGATCGGGGCCATCCGGTCCGGGAGGCCGGAAGCGCCGCCGAGACCTGCCGCCGCGAGAAGACCGGCGAACTGCTCCGACGTCAACGTCGCCGGGTCGAGGGCGGCCACGAACTCGGCCACGGCGGCGTCGATCACCACGGGACCCGCCGCGCGGGCCGCGTCCAAGGACGCCGCCAGGTCGGTCAGGAACTCCTTCTCGCTGCCGTGGTTGGCCGCCGTCACGGTCAGGTGCAGGTTCACCGGCGACGACAGGTGCGCGAACTGCGGCTGGACGTACCAGCCGCGGGCCTTCATCTCGTCGGCCACCGTGAAGAGGTCGAAGCCGTCGTCGCCGGTGAACGCGATCAGCGTCGACACCGGGTCGCCGAGGATCCGCAGGCCGGGCAGCTCCGAAATGCCCGCGCGGATCCGCGAAACAGCCTCCCGGGTGGCGGCGGCCAGCGAGAGGTAACCCTCCTCGCCGAGGTGCCGCACCACCGCCCACGCTGCCGCCAGCGGGCCGCCCGAGCGCGTGCTCTGGATCGTCGTGTTCAGCATCGTGTAGCCGGGCCAGGCCGCGCTCGCGAAGTAGTGCGACCGCCGCAGCTCCGCCGACGCGTGCAGCAGCACCGACGTGCCCTTCGGGCAGTACGCGTACTTGTGCAGGTCCACCGAAATGCTCGTGACGCCGGGGACGCGGAAGTCGAACGCCGGGACGTCCGCGCCCAGGCGGGCGAAGTACGGCAGCACCCAGCCGCCGATGCACGCGTCGACGTGCATCCGGACCCCGCGCTCGAGCGCCGAAGCCGCAATCGAAGCGATCGGGTCCAGCACGCCGTGCGCGTACGACGGCGCGCTCGCCACCACCAGCACCGTCGAGTCGTCGATCGCCGCGGCCATCGCCGCCGGGTCGGCGCGGAACGTCACCGGGTCGACCGGGACGTCGATCCGGCGCAGCCCGAACAGGTGCGCCGCCTTGTGGAACGCCGCGTGCGCGGTGGTCGGGAGCACCACCGAAGGCACGGCGATCTCCGGGTGCGCGTCCCGCGCGGCAAGCACCGCGAGCAGGCACGACTCGGTACCGCCCGACGTCACCGACCCGACCACGCCCGGCACGGCACCCAGCAACCGGGACGCCGCGAGAACGAGGTCGTTCTCCATCCGCAGCAGGCTCGGGAACGCCGTCGGGTCGAGGCCGTTGGCCGACGACGCCAGCGCGTGCGCGGCGGCGCCGAGGGTGTCCACTTCGGACAGACCGCTGTCGTAGACGTAGGCGAGCGTGCGGCCGCCGTGCGTCGGCAGGTCGCCCGCGCGCAGCTCCCGCAGGGCCGCGAGGACCTCCTCAGGCGAGTTCATGGCGCGGTTCCAGCACCTTCCGCCGCAGCAGCGGCAGCGCCAGCGCGATCAGCACGCCGGGGACGATCGACGCCCCGATCAGGATCGCCACGATCGCGCTGTGCGGCTGGGCGGCCGTGGCGTCCGTGCTGGAGACGTACCCGCCGAAGGCGAGGATGAGCGCCCAGAGGCCGCCGCCGAAGGCCAGCCCGAGCGTCTCCCCCGCGGTCCACACGCCGGCCGCGATCCCGGCGCGGGTCTCGCCGGTGCGCTCCTCTTCGCCGGTGATCAGGTCGGGCAGGATGGCCAGCGGGAACACCGAAATCCCGGCGTAGCCGACCCCGCACAGCGCGACGAAGACGAACGACAGCACCAGCGGGACCGACTGGGCGAAGACCAGGCCCAGCAGCCCGATCGCGAACGCCGCGGTCGCCAGGCGGAAGCCGTTGAGCTTGCCGACGCGGTCGCCCAGCCGCGGCCACAGCGGCATCGTGATCAGCGCCGGGCCGACGAAGATGACGAACAGGATCGTGCCGTAGCCCTCGCTGCCGAGGATCCGCTGGGCGAAGAACGGGATCGCGGCGAGCACCGTGCCGATGCCCAGCGCCTGGATGAAGTAGGTGCCGAGCAGCCAGCGGAACGGCCGCCAGCCGGCCAGCGTCCGCGTCAGCTCCTTCAGGCTCACGGTGTTCGGCCGCAGCGAACCCACCGGCGCGTCCTTGAGCCCGAAGTACACGAGCAGTGTCGCGGCCAGCACGATCAGCCCGATCACCACGGCCATCACCCGGTAGCCGGCGACCCCGCCGATGCCGGTGCTGATCGCCGGCGCGCCGCCGCCGCAGATCAGGATGGTCACGGCCAGCACGCCGATCCGGACGCTGGTGAGCTTCGTCCGCTCGGTCGCCGAGTCGGTCAGCTCGGCGGGCAGCGCGTTGAACGGCACCTGGAACAGCGCGTACGCCGTGGCGCAGGCGGCGAACATCAGCGCGACGTACAGCGCGTCCGGCAGCGGGCTCCCGAAGCCGGGGTGGGCGAACATCGCCGCGAACAGGATCGCGACGCCGATGCCGCCGATGAGCAGGAAGCGGCGGCGGCTGCCGGTCTTGAGCAGGTCGGCGTCCGACAGCCGGCCGGCGACCGGGTTGAACAGCACGTCCCAGGCCTTGGGCACGAACACGATCGCGGCCGCCCACCCGGCGGGCACGGCCATCGTGTCGGTCAGGTACTTGACCAGGACCAGGCCGGGAACCGTCCCGAAGGACCCGGTGACGAACGAGCCGAGCGAATAGCGGAACCTCGTCCGGCCGGACAGCGTCGCCATGGTCCTCCTCCGATGCGTACCGGGTGCAGGCCATGAGTATTCGATCTCGGCGGGCACCCGGTAGTGGTCGAAGGGAATCGTGCCATCGTCGTGACCAAGGCCACGGATCGACCCGCGCTAGCCGAGCGCGCGGGCGATCTTCTCCAGCGTCGCGGCGTCCCCGCGCAGCAGCAGCTGGGTCACCACCGTCTCCTCCCAGGCCTGCAGCTCGGCGCGGATCTTCGCCGCCGGGCCGATCAGCGACGTGTCCTCCACCAGCGACGTCGGGATCGCCGCGGTCGCCTCGTCCTTGCGGCCCGCGAGGTACAGCTCCTGGACCTTGTCCGCGACGTCCTCGTAGCCGAGCCGGGCGAAGACGTCGTGGTGGAAGTTCACGCTCTTCGCGCCCATCCCGCCGATGTACAACGCCAGCGACGGCTTGATCCACGAAGCCGCCTCCTCGACGTCGTCGTGCACGATCACCGGGATCGAGCACGGCACCTCGAACGTGTCGAAGGTGTGCCGGGCGCCTTCGCGGGCGAACCCTTCCGCCAGCGCCGCCCTGTAGAAGTCGTTGCTCTTGGGCGAAAAGAACAGCGGCAGCCAGCCGTCGCCGATCTCGGCGGCGAGGGCGACGTTCTTCGGGCCCTCCGCGGCGAGGTGGATCGGGATCTCCGTGCGCAGCGGGTGCACCGTTGGCTTGAGCGGCTTGCCGAGCCCGGTGCCGCCCTTGAGCGGCAGCTGGAAGTGCTGGCCGTCCAGGGTCACCGGGGCCTCGCGAGCGATCACCTGGCGGACGATGTCCACGTACTCCCGCGTCCGCGCGAGGGGCTTCGGGTACGGCTGGCCGTACCAGCCCTCGACGACCTGCGGGCCGGACGCGCCGAGCCCGAGCACCATCCGGCCGCCGGAGAGGTGATCGAGCGTCAGCGCGCTCATCGCCGTGGCCGTCGGGGTGCGCGCGGCCATCTGGACGATGTTCGTGCCGAGCCGGATCCGGCTGGTCGACGCGCCGTACCAGGCCAGCGGCGTGAACGCGTCCGAGCCGTACGCCTCCGCCGTCCACACCGAGTCGAAGCCGAGCTCCTCGGCCTTGAGCACCGCTTCGAGTGCGCCCGGGGTCGGGCCGCTGCCCCAGTACCCGACGTGGAATCCCAGCTTCACGAATGCCTCCTAGACGTTCGGCGCGTAGTGCTCGGGCTTGCCCCGCTCGGACAGCGGCGGCAGGTTCCTGCGTGGAGTCTCGACCACGGGCGCGTCCGCGGCCACCGCGCCGCGCACCCGGCGCCAGCCGGCCCGGGCGCGGGGGTGGTAGCGGCGGTCGTGCGGGACGAGCCGGAACACGGCGTTGATCAGCTTCCCCGCCCGCCGGTGCCGCCGCGCGTCGCGGTCGGTCCAGCGGAAGCGCAGCAGGTCGCGGATCTCGCGGTCGTACAGGCCGACGGTCAGCCAGACGAAGTTCTTGGCGATCAGCGCGCTCACCGGGCGCCACAGGAAGCCGGGCAGCCAGGGCAGGAACGGGGGTTTCGCGATCCCGCCGAGGTCGAGGACGTCCCGGGTGGCCTTGTTGTCCTCCAGGACCTCGGCGCACATGTGCTTCCAGTAGCGCTGGAAGTCCTCCCAGCTCTCCGGGACCGGGCGCATCGTCATGTCGTACATCCGCCACCACGTGACGTGCTCGTCGAACAGCCGCCGCTTCTCCGCCTCGCCGATGCCGCCCATGAAGTGGTCGGCGATGAGGATCGTGCTGACGAAGAACGTCGAGTGCGCCCAGTAGTAGGTGTCCGGGTCGAGCGCGTGGTAGCGGCGGCCCTGCGCGTCGACGCCCTTGATGCGGTCGTGGTACCCGCGGACTTCCCAGGCGGTCCGGTGCGCGCGGGGGCCGTCGTAGACCACGCCGCCGATCGGGTAGAGCGAACGGAACAGCCGCTGCCAGCGTTCCTCGAAGAACCGCGAGTGCTGCTCGACGCCGGCGCCGAGGCCCGGGTGCATGTTCTGCATCGAGCCGGCCCACAACGCGATGAGCAGGCCCCGCCAGTCGCCGAAGTACTTCCACGTCAGCGAGTCGGGGCCCAGTGGCTCCGGCGTTTCCCGTGGCATCGTCGGCACTCCTCGTCGAGTCGAAAACTGACTACGGTTGTTGTCAGGCTAGGATCTGACAACACATGTAGTCAACCGAGGAGCCACCATGCCGGGCCGCACGTGGGCGGGCACGACCCTGGACGACCGCAAGGCGCAGCGGCGCGAACAGCTCGTCGCCGCCGGTCTCGACCTGCTGGGCACCGAGGGGTCGGGCGGGACGAGCGTGCGCGCGGTGTGCCGGCACGCGAAGCTCACCGAGCGGTACTTCTACGAGAGCTTCACCGACCGCGAGGAGCTGGTCGCGGCCGTCTACGAGCACGTCGGCGAGCAGGCCCGCCAGGCGCTGGTCGACGCGGTGCGCGACGCGCCGAACCCGACGCTGCGGGCCGAGCACGCGGTGCGCGCGTTCGTCGAGCTGATCGTCGACGACCCCCGCAAGGGCCGCATCCTGCTGCTCGCGCCGCTGACCGACCCGGCGCTGACCCGCCGGGGCCTGCACCTGCTGCCGGTGTTCGCCGCGCTCGTCGGCGAGCAGCTGTCCCACGGCGACGAGACCGAACGGCGGCTGGTCGCCGTCGGGCTGGTGGGCGCGCTGAGCAACGTCTTCATCGCCTACCTCGACGGCTCGCTGAAGGTCTCGCGCGACCGGCTCGTCGCCCACTGCGTGAAACTGGTGCTCGGCGCCGACGACCACTGACCTCACCTCCGACCTCGTGACACTCGCGCGGCGGATCGGGCACACTCAACCCATGCGTACCGCTGGGCGGAACGACGGCGCGAGCGGCGACGGTCTCGTCGCGGCCCGGCTCGCCGCGCTCCTGGAAGCCTTCCGGCCGGGTGACGAGGCCCTCGGCGTCTCCGAGCTGGCCCGCCGGACCGGGCTGGCCAAGACGACCGTGCACCGGCTCGTCGGGCACCTCACCGGAACCGGCCTGCTCGAACGCGACGACGGCTCGGTGCGGCTCGGGCTGCGCCTGTTCGAAATCGGCCAACTGGCCTCCCCGCGCCGTGGGCTGGTCGAAGCGGCCCGGCCGTATCTCGCCGACCTCCGCGAAGCGACGCGCAACACCGTCCACCTCGCGATCCTCGAAGGCACCGAAGTCGTCTACCTCGACGTGCTGCGCGGCCCGGACGCGCCGACGCTGCCGTCGCGCATCGGCGGCCGGTTCCCCGCGCACGCCACCGGCGTCGGGAAGGCAATCCTCGCGTTTTCGCCGGAATCCGTGGTGAATCAGGTGATCGACGCCGGATTGCCCAGGATGAGCCCCAAGACGATCACCGCTCCCGGACTGCTGCGCCGCCAGCTGACCCGGGTCCGCGAGGACGGGATCGCGTTGGAGCGCGAAGAATCCGGCGTCGGCGTCGTCTGCGCGGCCAGCCCGCTGCTCGACGCGCGCGGCGTCGCGGTCGCGGCGGTCTCGATCTCCGGCTGGGCCAACCGGATGCGGACCGAACGGGTCGCGCCCGCCGTCCGCACGGTCGCACTCGCGTTGACCCGGACACTCTCCGGATCCACTCGGGACAGTCGGAAATAATCTTGCGGGACAAGGCTTTTCCGTGCTCTAGGCCGTCCGGCTGACGTAACCCTCCCGAGCTGGACGGGTGATCGGGAGCGGCTACGATCCGTCCAATGGCCCAGCACAGCTGGGGGACGACGTTCTCGGGCCGCTCCCCCGCGACGCTTCCCGAGCCGGCGGCCGGACACCGGTTGCTGTCGCTCGACATCGTGCTCGCGCTGCTGGCCCTCGCCGGCGGCCTGCGGGTGCTCTACCTCGCCGCGCCCGCCCCGGCCCTGCCCGCCGAAGCCGCGAACGTCGCCCACGCCTACGCGCTCGGCCACCTCACGCCGTTCACCGACGCGGGCGGCGCCGGCGTCAGTCCGTTCGGCTGGTGGCAGCTTTCGGCGTACACGATGGTCTCGGACGCGTTCGGCCGCTCGGCGACGGCGTTGGCGGCGGTGCGCGAGACGATGCTCGTCGCGGCGGTCGCCGGTGCCCTCCTGCTGTGGTTCCTCGCGCGCCGGCTCGGCCTGACGCGGTGGGCGTCGGCGGCCGCGGTGCTGCTGCTCGCGGCGTCCCCGCTGGCGCTCGGCCTGCAGCGGCTGGTCGTCGTCGAGCACCTCGCGGCGGTCTGGGCCCTGGGCGCACTCGTGCTGATCACCAAGCCGGACGCCCGCATCCGGCACGACGCACTGGCCGCGGCCTGCCTGCTGGCCGCGGTGCTCACCTCGCCGCTGGCGCTGTTCTTCCTGCCCGCGGCCGGCTGGCTGCTGGTGCGGCGCGCGCCGGTGCGGGCCGCGCTGGTGGCGGTGCTGCTCAACCTCGGGCTCGGCATCGCCTTCGGCCCGGCGGCGGGGATCCTGCGGCCGCACCTCGCGGCCGCGGGCCGCCCGTCGGTCGCGGACTGGGTCGCGCTCGACCCGGGGTGGGCGGTGCTGTCGACGGTCGCACTGGTGGCCGCGCTGGCCGTGACGGCCCTGCGGCCGTTCGCGGTGACCGGCCTGCTGCTCGCCGCCACCCTGGCCGTCCCGGGCGTCCCGCACACCGCCGTGCTCGCCCTGCTGCTGCCGGTCACGCCGCTGCTGCTGGCCGGGGTCGTGCAGGCCGTGACCCGGCAGCGCACCCCGGCCCACCGGCCGGGACCGGGGCGCCGCCGCGGGGTCGCGCCGGCCGCGCTCGTCCTCGTCGCCGTCGTCGCCGCTGGCTGGGTACACGGCTACTCGGCCTTGCGGCCTTCGACCGATCGCGGCGGTCCGCTGGCCGACGCGCAGGAATGGTTGCGGGCCAACGCTTCCGGCTCGCGCGTGCTCGTCGACGACGCCGCCTGGGCCGAGCTCGCCAAGGCGGGCTGGCCGACCGGCATGCTCGTCGCGCCCGCCGCGTGCGCGGCCGCCTGCCCACCCGCCGAGTGGGCGGTCTTCGCGGCCGACGCGGCCGACCTCCGCGGCCGCTACCCGGCCCTCGGCGCCGCTTTCGACGGCGCCGGGGCGACCGCGGTGTTCGGCACCGGCGACGGACTGGTCACCGTCTCCCGGCTCGGCCTGCCCCCGGCCGACCCGGCGGCGGCGTCGGAGGCGTCGGCCCGTGCCCACGCCGGCGTGGCCCTCCAGGCGTCGGCCCGCATCACCTTCGCCCCGGACGCCGCCGCCCTGCTCCGCGCGGGCCGCGTCGACCCCCGGCTGATCGCCACGATCGCCGCGCTCGCGGCCCTGCAGCCGGTCCGGGTCGCGGCGTTCCCCGAAGTCCCCGGCGAGGACCGCGCCGGGCAACCCCGCCGCCGGGTCCTGCTGACCGGCGGCGAAGACGGCGTGGCCGCGTTCTACACCGGCCAGCGCGACCTGTTCCGCCCCGCGTCGGCCGTCCGGACCGGCGGTGGCGTGCTCGTCACCTACCCGCTGTTCGCGCCACCGGGACTGCTCGTCCCGTTCTCCTCCCCCTGACCGGCGAAAGGCCCTCCGATGCGCACTCTCCCGAAGCTCCTGCTCAGACCCGGCGGGCTGACCGCCGCGGCCCTCCTGCTGGTCGCGCTGACGCCGGTGACCGCCGAGGCGGCGACCGGCCCCGGCCCCGGCGTCGGCTGGATCCGGGTCGGTCACCTCTCCCCCAAGGTGCCGCCGGTGGACATCTACTTCGCGCCGTTCGGCCAGGCCGAGAAGCTCGTCATCCGCAAGGCGGGCTACGGCGCGGTGACCCCGTACTCGTCGCTCGACCCCGGCAAGTACACGCTGTCGATGCGGCCCGCCGACGCCGCGTCCAGTACCCCGCCCGCGCTGTCGGCGACGATCGACGTCGCCGAGCGCACCGCCTACTCGCTGCTGGTCTTCGCGAACGGACCGGACGGCACCCTGAAGGGCGACCTCGTGACCGACGACCTCAGCGCGCCGGCCGCCGGCAGGGGCCGGGTCCGGGTCGTCGAGGGGTCGGCGGCGATCGCCCCGGTCAGCGTCGCGGGCCCGACCGGCGTCTCGATCGCCAAGGACGCCGCCTACGGTCAGACGTCGTCCTATGTGGACGTCCCGGAAGGACGGTGGCCGCTGCAGCTGACCGGCGGCACGGTGCAGTCGACCGCGAACGTCGACGTCAGGGCCGGGACGTCGACGACGCTGCTGGTCACCGAGAACTCCGGGGCGCTCAAGGTGAATCCGATCTCCGACGGCGCGTCCCTGCCGGAGCCGCCGAAGCTCGGCGTCGAGACCGGGGGTGGCGGCACCGCACCGTCGTCCGGCCGGCCCTGGTGGCCGGCGTTCGCGGCGGCCGGCCTGCTGGCCGCGCTGCTCGTGGGGCGCCGGGCGGCTCGTGCGCGCTGACCTCGGCGCGCTGCTCGTCGTGGCGGTGCTGGCCGCGGGCTGCTCGGCGGCCCCGGCCCAGCCCGCGGCTTCACCGCCGCCCGCGTCACCGACGACCGTGGCGGGCGGCCCGCTGCCGCTGCCGCCGCCGGCCGACGTCCGCCCGGTGCGGCTGCGGATCCCCGCCATCGGCGTCGACGCGCCCGCGCTCGTCCCGCTCGGGCTGGGCGCCGACCACCAGCTCGAAGCGCCCGCCCGGTTCGAGGACGTCGGCTGGTACGCCGCCGGCCCGGTGCCGGGCGACCCGGGCCCGGCGGTGATCGCCGCGCACGTCGACTCCCGGTCCGGGCCGGCGCCGTTCTTCCGGCTGCGCGACCTGCGCGACGGCGACCAAGTTTTCGTCGCGCGGTCCGACGGCCAGGAGACCCGGTTCGTCGTGGACACCGTCGAGCGCTACCCGAAGAACGCGTTCCCGACCGACGCGGTGTACGGGCCGGCGCCGGGCAGCGCGCTGCGGCTCATCACCTGCGGTGGCAGCTTCGACGCGGCGAAACGGTCCTATCGCGACAACATCGTCGTCTACGCCTCGACGCGCTGGGGCTAGTACTCCTTGAGCAGCCCGCGGCGCGCGAGTTCGGGCCGGACGCCGTCGCCGAACCAGTACGCCTCTTCGAGGTGCGGGTAGCCCGACAGCACGAACTCGCTGACGCCGACGCTGTGGTACTCCTCGATCAGGTCGGCGACCTCGGCGTGGCTGCCGACCAGCGCGGTCCCGGCGCCGCCGCGGACCAGGCCGACGCCGGCCCACAGGTTGGGGTGGATCTCGAGCCCGCGGACGCCGCCGTCCGTCCGGCCGCCGTGCAGCGCGACCATCCGCTGCTGCCCGACCGACTCGCTCGCGGCGAGTTGCGCCTGCGCCTTGGCGACCTGGTCCGGGCTCAGCGCGTCCAGGAGCTTTTGCGCCTCCGCCCACGCTTCGGCGGAGGTGTCGCGCGAGATCGTGTGCAGCCGGACGCCGAACCGGATCGGCCGGTCCCCGGCCAGCGCGCGGACCTTGCCGATCTTCTCCGCGACCTGAGCGGGCGGCTCGCCCCAGGTCAGGTAGACGTCGGCGTGCCGGGCGGCGACCGGGAGCGCGGCCGCCGACGACCCGCCGAAGTAGATCGGCGGCACCGGGTCGGGCGCGGCCAGCGTCGTCGCGCCTTCGACGCGCAGGTGCTCGCCTTCGAAGCTGAACGGCTCTCCCGACCAGACGCCGCGCACGATGGTCAGGAATTCGTCCGTGCGGGCGTACCGGGCGTCGTGGTCGTGCCAGTCGCCGAAGCGCCGCTGCTCCACCGCGTCGCCGCCGGTGACGATGTTGAGCAGCACCCGGCCGCTCGACAGCCGCTGGAAGGTACCGGCCATCTGCGCGGCGAGCGTCGGCGAAAGGACGCCGGGGCGGAACGCGACCAGGAACTTCAGCCTGCTCGTCTCGCGGATCAGCGCGGCCGTGGTCAGCCACGCGTCCTCGCACCACGTGCCGGTCGGGGTCAGGACGCCTTCGAAGCCCTGCCGCTCGGCGGCGCGGGCGACCTGGGCGAGGTAGTCCAGGTCGGGTGCGCGTTGCGCCGACGGGCCCTGGGACCGGTTGGCGTGGAAGCGTTCCACGATCGTGCGGCCGTCGCCGCTGGTGGGCAGGAACCAGTGCAGCGTGATGGTCATCCGTTGCTCCTCGCCCGGTCCAGGTCGGCGGCGAACCGCCGGTCGGCGAACGCGGCGAAGTCCACCTTGCCCGGCAACGTCTTCTCGTTGGTGAACGCGTCCGCGAGCTGTTGTTCGGACGCCACCACGGAGTCGTCCAGCGGGATCGGCTGGTCGCGGCCCGCGTCCACGGCCTTCTGAGCGACCTCGAGCTTCAGCCCGGTTTCCTTGGCCCACGCCGCCGCCCACTCCGGACGGTGCGTGTCGGCCCACTTCTGCGCCTTGACCACCCGCACCACGAGGTCGCGGATCGCCGAGTTCTTGCCGGGATCGGCCAGGGCCGCGGTGCTCGCGGTCTCGAAGGCCAGGCCGTTGGACGCGCCCCGCCCGTCGGCGAGCACCCGCGCCTTGGCCTCGATCTGGGCCTGCGCGGTGTAGGGGTCCCAGATCGCCCACGCGTCGATCGCGTGCTGGGTGAACGCGGCGTAGGCCTCGGCCGGCTGCAGATAGCTCACCTTGACGTCCTGGGTGGACAACCCGTGGTTGTGCAGCGTGTTCAGCAGCTGGCCGTGTGCGGAACTGCCCTTCGCGACCCCGATCGTCTTGCCCTTGAGCGAAGCGACGTCGGTGAGCGGCGAGTCGGACGGGACGAGGATGGTCTCCCGTTCGACGTTGCTGCGTGCGACGCTCACGACCGCGATCTTCGCCTTGGCGGCGGCGGCGAAGATCGGCGGCGTGTTCCCCACCCGGCCGATGTCGATCGCGCCCGCCGAGGCCGCTTCGAGCAGCGGCGGTCCCGAAGTGAACGTGGACCATTCGATCTTGTACGGCGTGCCCTCGAGCAGGTTTGCCGCCGTGAGCAGCGACTTCACACCACCCTTCTGGTCACCGACCTTGAGCGTCACCTTCGCCAGGTCCGCCGCGCTGACCGGACCCGGCACGGTCTTTTGGTCCGAACCGGTCGCCGAGCCGCACCCGGCCAGCACCAAGGCCGTCACGACGACCGCGATTCCGTTACGCCACTGCATCTTCGGTCACTCCCAAGTCCGCCAGCACGCGCCGGCGGAGGTCGTCGTGGTCGGCTTCGCGCGGCCGGTGCTCGGCCACGATCCGCCCGCCGTCGAGCACCAGGACCCGGCCGGCGAGCCGCAGGGCCTCGTCGACGTCGTGGGTCACCAGCAGCACGCCCGGCTGGTGGCGCTGCCAGAGGTCGTGGACCAGCCCGTGCATCGCGATCCGGGTGAGGGCGTCGAGGGCGCCGAACGGCTCGTCGAGTAGGAGCAGGCCGGGTTCGCGGACCAGGGCGCGGGCGAGCGAGACGCGCTGCGCTTCACCGCCGGACAGCGTGAGCGGCCAGTCGTCGGCGTGGTCGGCCAGGTGGACCTCGCCCAGCGCCTTCTCCGCGAGCGCGCGGTTGCGGGACTTGGAAACCCCGTCCTGGCGCAGGCCGAGCACCACGTTGCGCCAGACCTTCCGCCACGGCAGCAACCGCGGCTGCTGGAAGGCGACCGAGACGGTCCCGCCCACCACCACGTGGCCCTCGACGTCATCGTCGAGACCGGCGAGGACGCGCAGCAGCGTCGACTTGCCCGAGCCGCTGCGGCCGAGCAGGGCGACGAACTCGCCGCGCTCGACGGTCAGGTCGAGTCCGTTGAGGACGGTCCGGTCGCCGAACCGCTTGGTGAGGTTACGGACCTCCGCTACCGGGTTCGCCACCGCAGCACCTTCCGTTCGAGCAGCCGGACCAGCGCGTCGGTGACCAGGCCGAGCAGGGCGTACAGGACCAGGCCGACGACCACGACATCGGTGCGCAGGAACTCCCGCGCGTTGTTGATCAGGTAACCGACCCCGGCGTCGGCGTTGACGGTCTCGCCGACGATCAGCGCGAGCCAGGCCAGGCCGAGCGACTGCCGCAACCCGACCAGCGCCTGCGGCAACGCACCGGGGAGGACGACGTGCCAGAGCCGTTCCGCCCGGCTGAACCCCAGCGCCCGCGACGCTTCGACGAGGTCCGGGTCCGCGCCGCGGATTCCCGAGTGGACGTTCAGGTAGAGCGGGAATGCCACGCCGAGCGCGACCAGCACGATCTTGGTTTCCTCGCCGATGCCGAACCACAGGATGAACAGCGGGATCAGGCCGAGGAACGGCAGCGTGCGCAGCATCTGCACCGGCGGGTCGACCAGCGCCTCACCCCAGCTCGACAGCCCGGAGACGATGCCCAGCACCACCCCGGCGACCAGGCCGAGCGCGAACCCGGCACCGACCCGGCCCAGCGACACGGCGAAGGCATCGCCGAGTTCGCCGCTGCGCGCGACTTCGGCGCCGGCCTGCACCACCGTCCACGGTGAACTGAGCTTGTCCGGCGGCAGGACGCCGGTGGCACTGGCGGTCTGCCACGCGGCGACGAGCACCACCGGGCTGATCCAGCGCCGCAGATCGGGCCGCCACGCGAGCTTGCGCGGCGGCCCGTCGGCGCGTTTCCGGGCGCGCGGAAGCACGCCCGTGGTGGAAATCGACACGGATTTCTCCCGGGGACGGGGATGTTCGGGCTTGCGTGGTCCCGACATTCGAGCCCCGGGCAGGCAAAGTCAATCGGTGCCCAGTCCGTGAAATCGCGGTGTTTCAGCCCGTGGAACGGCTTGCTCAGCCGCCGAACATGACCTTCCACTCGTCGAGCGACCGCGGCCGGTAGACGAAGTTGGTGCGCTTGACCTCCGACAGCGAGGCCGACGGCTCGGCCGAGTACTGGTGCCCGGGGTAGACGACGGGATCACCGGGCAGGCCGGCGAGGGCCTGCAGGCTGCGGTAGATCTCCTCGGCGTCCCCGCCGGGGAAGTCCGTGCGGCCACAGCCTTCCAGGAAGAGCGTGTCGCCGGAGACCAGCTTGTCCTCGACGAGGAAGCACTGGCTGCCGGGCGTGTGACCGGGGGTGTGCAGCAACCGGATCGGGATCGACCCGACCTCGAGGACGTCGTCGTGGTCGTGCGCGCGCAGATCGGTGCCGGAGACCCCGGTGACCCGCCGGACCCACTCGCTTTCGGCGCCGTTGACGTGGATCGGCACGGGCTGCAGGGCGAGCAGGTCGGCGATGCCCGGCAGGTCGAAGCCCAGCATCTGACCGCCGACGTGGTCGGGGTGGTGGTGGGTGGCGAGCACCCCGGTGAGCCGCATGCCGTCGGCCTCGAGGACCCCGAGCAGGTCCTGCACGGCGTAGGCGGGGTCGACGACGACCGCTTCCCGGGTGTCCCGATCGCCGATGAGGTAGGCGAAGTTCACCATCTGCGTCGCGACCGGGTCGCCCACGGCGAAGTCCCGCCCGGCGAGCAGCTGCCGGAAGTAGAGCCGATCTGCCATGGCCACACCCTACGGGTCAGCTTTCCGCCGGGGTCAGCACGATCCTCCCGAACACTTCGCCGTCCTGCATCTTCCGGTGGGCCAGTACCGCTTGCTCCAGCGGCAGCACGTCGTGCACAACCGAAGTCAGCTCTCCCCGGTTCGCCGCGGCGAACAGCTCCGCGTCACCGCGCGCCGGTCGGCCAGGGGCACGGTGTTCGCGCTGAACGTCGCGAACGACAGCGACTTCTGGAACGCCGCGAACAGCTGCCTGCCGAAGTCGGCCGGGGGGTCGCCGGCGACCGCGCCGATCGTCACCAGGCGCCCGTTCGGGTTCAGCTTGGCGAAGAACGACGGCAGCTCCGGCCCGGCGACGACGTCGATGACGACGTCGTAGGTGTCCGCCGACCCCTCGCCGGCGCGGTCCAGCACGCGGGTCGCACCCAGCTCGCGCAGGCGGTCGCCGCGCTCGGGCGACGACGTCGTGACCGCGATCGCGCCCGCCCCGGCGCGGGCGGCGAGCTGGACGGTCATGATCCCGAGGCCGCCCGCCGCGCCGCGGACCAGCACCGACTCACCCGCGGTGAAGCGGGCGTGGCGGAGGCCGAAGTGGGCCACGGCACCGGAGCTGCCGAGCGTCACCGCGTCGACGGCGGACAGGGCCGCCGGGAGCGGGACGAGCGTCTCGGCCGGGGCGACCGCCTGCTCGGCGTAGCCACCGCCGACGCCGGTGAACGCCCACACGCGCCGTCCGGCCCACGCGCGGTCGACGCCGTCGCCGACCGCGGCGACGGTGCCCGCGATCTCACCGCCGAGGACGTGCCCGTCCTCGAACCCGTACGCGGCGAGGGCGCCGCTCCGGATCACCGCGTCGACGCCGCCGACGCCGATCGCCTCGGTGGCGATCAGGACCTGCCCTTCGCCCGGCTCCGGGACGGGGAGATCGAGGACCGCGAGCCCCTCGGGACCGCCGAATGCTTGCACCGCAACTGCTTTCATCGGCCCGACGGTAGTGGACGCCCGCGTCCACTTGGCTAAAGTGAGAGCGTGACCGAGCAGGTGCCTCACGTGTTGCGCTCCGACGCCCGCGACAACCGCGAACGCATCCTGGACGCGGCCCGCGCGGTGTTCGCCGCCGACGGCCTGGACGTGCCGATGCGCGAGATCGCCCGGCGCGCCGGCGTCGGGCCGGCCACGCTGTACCGCCGCTTCCCGACCAAGGAACTGCTGGTCACCGCGGCGTTCACCGACCAGATGCGGGCGTGCTACGCGATCGTCGACGAGGGACTCGCCGACCCCGATCCGTGGCGCGGTTTCGCCATGGTGGTCGAGAAGCTCTGCGAGCTGCACGCGCGCGACCGGGGCTTCACCGCGGCCTTCACGTCGGCGTTCCCGCACGCGATCGACTTCGCGGCCGACCGCGAACGGGCGTTGCGGTCGATCGCGGAGCTGATCCGCCGCGCGCAGCAGGCCGGGCACGTGCGCGCCGACGCCGTCCTGGACGACGTGGTCCTGATCCTCATGGCCAACGGCGGCATCCAGGCGCCCTCCCAGGAGGCTCGCGTTCGTGCTTCACGGCGCTTCGCCGCGCTCGCGCTCCGGGCGCTGCGGGCCTGATCACCGGGTGCACGCTGCCCGGCGCAGAACTACGTGCCCCGTAGTGCAAACCGACCAGCGCTCTCCAGCCACCGTTCCCCGGCCGCGCGACCCGGTCCTCACCCCGTCACTCGCCCACCTCCCCGTCGGCCAGTTCGCGCAGCAGGTCCAAGTGCCCCACGTGCCGCGCGGTCTCCTGGACCACGTGCGCCACCACCCACCGGACCGTGAACTCCCCGCGCCGCCGGGTCCGGTCGTCCGGGCCCAACCTCTGCACCGATTTCTCCGACCGCGCCCACTCGGCCTTGTACGCCGCCACCACCGAGACCGGCGTGTCGTCGGCCGCCAAATCCCAGCTCGGATCCGGCGAGCCCGCCCACAACGACGGTAGATCCGCTCCCCCGGCCTCGATCGACAACCACCACCGCTCCACCGCCGTCAAGTGCTTCACCACCCCCAGCGCACTCAGCCGCGGCGAGGTCGGCAACGGTGTGGCCGCCGCCAACCCCTCAGGCAGCCCCGCCAGCTTGTTCACCGCCGTCGCGCGGAGGAACTGCAGGAAGTCCAGTTGCAGGCGCAGTTCGTCCCCGGCCAGCGGGGTGGGCCAGGACCGATGCGTCTTCGAACCCGTGTTCGACATGACCGGAAGGTACCGCACCGGTCCGACAAAATAGAGTGACCGGCATGTGGTGGGGACTGCTTTGCGCCCTGGGCGCGGCGATCGCGTACGGCGTGGCTTCGGTGATGCAGTCGGTCGCGGCCAAGGCGACCGACACCGGCGCCGACGGCGTCGACCCGAAGCTGCTCGTCCGCGTCCTCGGCCAGTGGAAGTTCGTGCTCGGCCTGTCGCTGGACCTCCTCGGGTTCGTCGCGCAGATCGCCGCCCTGCACGTCCTTCCGCTGTTCGTCGTGCAGGCCGCGCTCGCTGCCAGCCTCGCCGTGACCGCCGTCGCCGCGCGGTTCCTCGGGGTGCGCCTCGGCAGACGAGAGTGGCTGGCCGTCGCCGTCGTGTGCGCCGGGCTGGGACTGCTCGGCGCGGCCGCCGAGAGCGAAGGCTCCGACCCGGTCGGGCTCGGCTTCCGGCTCGGGCTGATCAGCGCCGTCGTGGTGCTGGCCGGCGCCGGGATCGTCGCGGGCAAGACGAGCCGGCACGTCCGGACGCCCGCGCTCGGGCTGGTCGCCGGGCTGAGCTTCGGCGTCGTCGCCATCGCCGGGCGGATCATCCCCAGCCTCGCCCCGCTGGACCTGCTCACCGACCCCGCCACCTACACCGTCGCGGTCGCGGGCGGCATGGCGATGCTCTTCTACGCGACGGCGTTGCAACGCGGCAGCGTCACCACCAGCACCGCGATGATGGTGCTCGGCGAGACCGTCTTCCCGTCGCTGGTCGGCGTGCTCGTGCTCGGCGACCGCACCCGGCCCGGGTTCGCGGTCGTCGCGATCGCCGGGTTCGTCCTCGCCGTGGCCGCCGCGCTCGCGCTGGCCCGCTTCGGCGAGCCCGCGACGGAGGGAAGTGAGACGAAGCCGACCGTGCTCCCGTAACTTCTTTACTTAGACTAGCCTTACCTAATCCCACGACAGGACAGGGAGGCGCGGGTGAGCACGACCGGACGGGCAGTCCTCCGCCGTTCGATCACCGGGCAACGACGATCGGTGGCGCTCGCCGCGCTGCTGACCGCGTGCCACCAGGGTGGCGAAGCGCTGGTGCCGGTGGTGATCGGCGTGGTGATCGACCAGGCGGTCGCGGGGGGCTCGGCGGGCACCCTCGTCTGCTGGCTGGCGGTGCTGGGCGTGCTCTTCGCCGCGCTGTCGACCAGCTACCGCCTCGGCGCCCGCTTCGGCGAGCGCGCCGCCGAGCGCGCCGCCCACGACCTGCGCCTCGACGTCGGGCGCCGCGTGCTGCACCCCGGCGGCGGCGCCGAGGCCCTCGCGGGCGAGCTGGTGAGCATCGGGACGGCGGACGCCAAGCGGGTCGGGCAGCTCGGCGGCGTCCTGCCGTTCGGCGTCGCCGGCCTGGCCGGGCTGCTGGTCAGCGCGGTCGTGCTGCTCACCATGAGCGTCCCGCTCGGCCTGCTGGTGCTGCTCGGGACGCCGCCGATGCTGTACCTGGCCCACCTGATCGGCAAGCCGCTCGAACGCCGCAGCGAAGCCGAGCAGGAGCGATCCGCGTTCGCCTCCGGCATCGCCACCGACCTCGTCGCCGGGCTGCGCGTGCTCAAGGGCGTCGGGGCCGAACGCGCCGCCGTCGACCGCTACCGCCGCACCAGCCAGGACTCGCTCGAGGCGACCCTGCGCGCCGCGCGCGCCCAGGCCTGGCACAACGGCGCACTGCTTGCGCTGACCGGGATCTTCATCGCCGTCGTCGCGCTCGTCGGCGGGAACCTCGCGGCGGCGGGCGACATCAGCGTCGGCGACCTCGTCGCCGCGGTCGGGCTCGCGCAGTACCTGATCACGCCGTTCTCGATCTTCTCGTGGGTCAACGGCGAGCTGGCGCAAGGCCGCGCGTCGGCCGGGCGGATCGCCGACGTGCTGAACGCGCCACCCGCGGTCGACACCGGTGAAGCGACGCTGCCGTCCCCGGCCGCCGGGCACGTGCGGCTGTCCGCGCTGAGCCGGGGCGCACTGCGCGACGTCGACTTCGAAGCACGCCCGGGCGAGCTGCTCGGCGTCGTCGCCACCGATCCGGCCGCCGCGACCGACCTGCTCGACTGCCTCGGCCGCGCCGCCGACCCCGCGACCGGCTCGGTGTCGGTCGACGCGGTCGATCTGTCCACTGTGGACCCGAGCCGGGTGCGCGAGGTGGTGCTGGTGGCCGCGCACGACGCGGACCTGTTCGCCGGGACCGTCGCCGAGAACTTCGGAACCGGGCCGCTCGCCGAAGAAGCGGTGACCGCGGCCGCCGTCGACGAGGTGGCCGCCGCGCTGCCCGACGGCGTCGCGACCGCCGTCACCGAACGGGGCCGCTCCCTGTCGGGCGGGCAGCGCCAGCGGGTCGCGCTCGCCCGCGCGCTCGCGCTCGACGCGCCGGTGCTCGTGCTGCACGATCCGACGACCGCCGTCGACACCGTCACCGAGGCCCGCATCGCCGCGGGCCTGGCCGCACTGCGGCGCGGCCGCACGACCATCCTCGTGACCACCAGCCCGGCGCTGCTCGCCGCGACCGACCGCGTCGTCCTCCTCGACGACGGGCGGATCGCCGGCGAGGGCAGCCACGCCGAGCTGGCCGGTCGCGCCGACTACCGGGCGGCGGTGCTGTCTTGACCCGCGAACTCCTCCCCGTGGCCGACGGCCGCCGGATCCGCGCCGTCGTCGGCGAGCTCGCCGGCCGGTCGAAGGGCCGCGCGACGGCCGCGTTCACCACGCTGGTCGCGGCCACCGCGATCGGGCTGCTCACCGCTCCCCTGCTCGGCCGGGTCGTCGACGTCGTCGCGACGCGGCGGCCGGCGGCCGAGCTCGTCACGCCGGTCGCCGGGCTGGTCCTGGTCGCGGTGGGACAGGCCATCGCGACCGCGATCGGCGTGTCGCTGGTGGCGCGGCTGGGCGAGACGATCCTCGCCGAGCTGCGCGAACGCTTCATCGAGCGAGCCCTCGGGCTGCCGCTCGACCAGCTCGAACGGGCCGGGTCCGGCGATCTCACCACGCGCGTGACGAACGACGTCTCGGTCGTCGCGGAAGCCGTCCGGCAGGCGCTGCCGGAGCTGGGCCGGTCGGTGCTGACGGTGGTGCTCACCCTGGGCGCGCTGGCGGTGCTGGACTGGCGGTTCCTGCTGGCCGCGCTGGTCGCCGTGCCGATCCAGCTGTGGACCGTGCGCTGGTACGTGCCGCGCGCGAAGCCGCTGTACGCGAGCCAGCGCGAGGCGGTCGGGGCGCAACAGCAGCAGCTGCTGGACACCATCGGCGGCGCGAAGACCGTCCGCGCGTTCCGGCTCGCGGACACGCATCTCGACCGGGTGCGCACGCGCTCCGACACGGCCGTCGACCTGGCGCTGCGCGGGATCCGGCTGGTGACGCGGTTCTACGCGCGGCTGAACCTGGCGGAGTTCGTCGGGCTGTCCGCCGTGCTGGCCGTGGGGTTCCTGCTCGTCGGGGCGGACGCGGTGACGGTCGGGGTCGCGACGGCGGCGGCGCTCTACTTCCACAGCCTCTTCGGCCCGATCACGACGGCGCTGGCCCTGGTCGACGACGCGCAGGCGGCCGCGGCGGGGCTCGCGCGGCTGATCGGCGTCGCCGACCTGCCCGCCGAGGCGTCCCCCGCGCGGCCGGCGCGGCCGGTGGACGCCTCGGTGAAGACGGCAGCGGCCGGTTACTCCTATGTGGACGGTCATCCGGCGCTGCGGGACATCGACCTCGGGGTCGCACCCGGCGAGCGGGTGGCGCTGGTCGGGGCGAGCGGGGCCGGGAAGACGACGCTGGCCAAGCTGATCGCCGGGATCCACCGGCCGTCGTCGGGTTCGGTGACGCTCGGCGGGGTTCCCCTGGACGAACTCGGCCCCGAGGCCACGCGCCGCACGGTCGCGCTCATCAGCCAGGAAGTCCACGTCTTCGCGGGCCCCCTGGCCGACGACCTCCGCCTCGCGCGCCCGTCGGCGTCCGAGGCGGAGCTGCGCGCGGCGCTGGCGAAGGTGGGCGCACTGTCCTGGGTGGACAGTCTGCCGTCCGGGCTCGCGACGGTCGTCGGCGAGGGCGGTCACCAGCTGACCGTGACGCAGGCGCAGCAGCTCGCCCTGGTCCGCCTGGTGCTGGCCGACCCGCCGATCGCGATCCTCGACGAGGCCACGGCCGAGGCGGGCAGCGCGGGCTCGCGGATCCTGGAGTCGTCGGCCGCGGCGGCCCTCGAAGGCCGGACGGCACTGGTGGTGGCGCACCGCCTGACGCAGGCGGCGGCGTCCGACCGGATCGTGGTCCTCGACGCGGGCGCGGTGGTCGAGTCCGGCACGCACGACGAGCTGGTCGCGGCGGGCGGTCAGTATGCGACGCTCTGGGCGGCCTGGTCGGGCCAGCGCGCCTGACGCCGTGTCGTCCCCTGAATCACGCGAGTCGACCCTCTGATCACGTGTGTCGCCCCTTCCGGAACACGGGACTCGCGTGATTCGAGACGGAACTCGCGTGATGGGGCGCGGATCTCGCGTGATGGGGCGCGGAACTCGCGTGGCCGAAGGGGCATCACTCGTGATTGAGAGGGCATCACGGGTGATGGGAGGGGCATCACTCGTGATTGGGCGGACGACACGCCGGGAGCCACGCGGGCTTCCGGCGTGTCGGGTCGGGTCGGGTCGGGTCGGGGATGGTCAGTGGTCCATGGCGTCGGCCAGGGACTTGGGCCGCATGTCCGTCCAGTTCGCTTCCACGTGATCCAGGCACTCCTGGCGCCCCGCCGGGCCGAACGTGACCGTCCAGCCGGCCGGGACGTCCACGAACTCCGGCCACAGGCTGTGCTGGTTCTCGGCGTTCACCAGCACCAGGTACGTGCCGGACGGGTCTTCGAACGGGTTGGTCATGGCAGGCCTCCTCAGGCGGTGATGTCCGTGCGGGCGCCCTGGACGACCTCGGTCAGCTTCCGGATGACCGGGGCCGCGAGCACCGGGTTGAAGCGGGGTTCGGTCGACCAGTCGGCGAGCTGGTTGGCCTTCACCGCGGGCAGCTGCGCCCACGTCGGGAACTGCGCCATCTGCCGGCGCGACAGCGCGTACGTGCGGCTGTCGGTCAGGATCAGGTCGGCCGGGTACTTGCCGGCCTGCTCCCAGCTGAGCGTCTCGAAGTAGTCGTCCGTGCCGCCGCCGTTGACGATGTCCAGGCCCAGGTCGCGGTAGTACGCCAGGTCCGCGAAGAACTCCGGCTTGCCGACGTACAGGTTGTCCTTGTCGCTGGACACCACGAGCACCTTGAGGCCCGGCTTGGCCTTGATCGCGGCCTCGAGGTCGTCGGACGCCTGCCGGAAGTCGTCCTTGCCCTTCTTGATGACGTCGGAGTTCGCGTCGCCGCCGAGCGCCACCGCGAGCTGTTCGTACCGCTCGATCACCTTCGGCAGCGTGACTTTGTACTCCGAGAGCGCGACGATCGGCGCGACCTGCTGGACCTTGGTGCCGAGGTCGTCCTTGAGCACCCACAGGTCGGTCGGCTTGGCGCCGGTGAGGCCGGTGATCACCAGGTCCGGCTTCGTGGCCGCGAACTTCTCCATGCTGAAGTCGTCCCACGCGTTGCCGATCGACGTGACGGCGGTCAGGTCGATGTTGCCGGCCTGGATCTCCTTGCCGCCGTCGGCCGTCTTCTGCGGGCCGAACACGCCGACCGGGCGGACGCCGTAGTCCCACAGCGCGGCCCCGGAGCTGACGTAGGCCACCACCCGCGCCGGGCGCTGGTCGCGCGACGCCTTCTGGCCGCGGTCGTCGGTGAACTCCCACGGGCCGGAGGAGGCGGCGGGCTTGCCGTCGCTGCCGCACGCGGTCAACGCGGCGGCCGCGGCGAGCCCGCCCGCCCCGATCAGGAATCCGCGCCGGCTGAGCCCGGCGGCGCCTTGAAACACGGACATGAGCACCTCTCGCAGCTTTTAGGATAGGCACACCTTATTTAGGGCACCCTACGAAAAGCAACCGCCGGGACTTCGCTGTGTCAGCGCCCACCCCGGCCCGAGAGCTGCGCTTGCGCGCCGGGCACCGGCTCGGCCGGGTCGTGGCCCAGGTGGACCTGGCGGTTGTCCGCGTCCACGTGCACCACCCGCGGCCGGTGCCCGGCGCGCTCGGCCTCGTCGACCTGGGCGTAGGTGATGATGATGACGAGGTCGCCGGGGTGCACGAGGTGCGCGGCCGCGCCGTTGACGCCGATGACGCCGGTGCCCGGCTCGCCGGTGATGGCGTAGGTCTCCAGGCGGGCGCCGTTGGTGATGTCGACGACCTGAACGCGCTCGCCCTCGACGATGTCCGCGGCGGCCATCAGGTCGGCGTCGATGGTCAGCGAGCCAACGTAGTGCAGGTCGGCCTGGGTGACGGTGGCCCGGTGGATCTTGGCGTTCATCAGGGTGCGCTGCATCGGCTTCCTCGTGTCTCGGTCAGCAGCGCGGCGAGGCCGGCCACGGTGGGGGTGCGGAAGAACTCGGCGATCGGGACCGCGGTCCCGAGCCGCTCGGCGATCCGGTCGCGCAGGACCACCAGCAGCAGGGAATGCCCGCCGAGGGCGAACAGGTCGTCGTCGGCGCCGACGGCCGAGACGTCCAGCACCTCCGCGAAGATTTCGCAGAGGGCCTTCTCCAACGGCGTCTCGGGCGCCCGGCCGCGAGCCCCGAATTCGGGCACCGGCAGGGCGGCCTTGTCGAGCTTCCCGTTGGGCGTCACGGGAAACGCGTCGAGCGGGACGATCGCCGCAGGCACCATGTACTCCGGCAGCGACCGCGCCACGAACTCCCGCAGCCGCGCGGGATCCGCCGTCGCCGGGGTCGGGTAGGCGACCAGCCGGTCCTCGCGGACGACGACCAGCGCCTGCTCGACGTCGTCGTGGCGCGCCAGGACCGCCTCGATCTCGCCCGGCTCGATCCGGAAGCCGCGGATCTTGACCTGGTCGTCGGTGCGGCCGAGGTACTCGAGCTGCCCGTCGGGCCGCCACCGCACCAGGTCGCCGGTGCGGTACATCTGCTCCCCCCGCGGCCCGAACGGGTCGGCGACGAACCGGTCGGCGGTGAGCGCGGGACGCCCGTGATAGCCGCGGGCCAGCCCCGCACCGGCCAGGTACAGCTCGCCGGGGACGCCGGCCGGGACCGGGCCCAGGCCGCCGTCGAGGACGTACGCGCGGGCGTTGTGCACCGGGCGCCCGATGACCGGGCGCTCCGCGTCGGCGAACCGGCCGACCAGAGCGTCCACAGTGGCCTCGGTCGGGCCGTAGAGGTTGTACGCCGCCGTTTCCGGCATCGACCGCAGCTGCTCCCACAGTGCCTGGGACACCGCTTCACCGCCGACGCCGACGATCCCGAGGGCGCACTCGCCGTCTTCGACGACCCCGGCCGCGGCGACCTGCGCGAAGTGCGACGGCGTCAGTTCCAGGAAGTCGAGCCGGCGCTCGCGCACCACCGCGGCCAGCCGGTCGGGGTCGCGGCGCGTGCCGTCGTCGACGACGTGCACCTCGTGCCCGTCGAGCAGCCACAGCTGTGGCTGCCAGGAGGCGTCGAAGAAGAACGCCCACGCGTGCCCGATCCGCAGCCGTCGTCCGCCGGCCGCGGCGACCGCCGGGCGGTAGAGCGTCTCGCGGTGGCTGTGGAACAGGTTCACCAGCCCGGAATGCGGGATCACCACGCCTTTCGGCGTGCCCGTGGAGCCGGACGTGTAGAGCACGTACGCCGGGTTGGCGGGCGACGGTGCGGTCAGTGGCGTGTCACTGTCCACAATGTCCTCGATGGACAAAGCCCCGGGAAGCCGTGACGCCAGTGCGCGGCTGGTGAGCACGAGCGCGGCCCCGGCGTCGGCGAGGATCGCCGTGATCCGCTCGATCGGCTGGTCCGGGTCGATCGGCAGGTACGCCGCGCCCGTCTTGAACACGCCGAAGATCGCCTCGACGACGGCGGCGGACCGCGGCAGCAGCAAGGCGACGACCCGCTCCGGAGCCGCACCCCGGGAAGCCAGCCACCGGGCGAGGCGATCGGTGCGGGCCGCGAACTCCGCGAAGGTGACGCTGCGGTCCGCGTCGCTGAGGGCGGTCGCGTCCGGTGTCGCCGCGACCTGCGCCGCCAGCCGGTCGACGACCGTGGGCGCCGACGTCGGCAGCGGCTCGCCCCGCCCCCACTCGGCGACGATCCGGTGGCGCTCCGCCGGACCGAGCACGTCGATGCGGCTCAGCGGCCGGTCCGGGTCCGCGACGACGGCCGCCATCAGCCGCACCAGACGCTCGGCGAGCGTCCGGGCGGCCGGCTCGTCGAACAGGTCGAGGCTGAACTCGAGGTCGCCGTCGATGCCGTCGGCCGTTTCGACCAGGTCGAACGACAGGTCGAACTTCGCTTGCCGCAGCCCGGTGTCCCGATAGGACGCTTCGAGGCCGAGCAGCCGTTCCGGCTCCGAATCCGAGTGGTAGACCGCGAGCATGACCTGGAACAGCGGGTGCCGGGCCAGCGACCGGGCCGGGTTGAGCAGCTCGACGAGGTGCTCGAACGGCACGTCCTGGTGGGCGTACGCGGCCAGGTCGGCCTCCCGGACGCGGTCCAGCAGCTCCCGGAACGTCGGGTCGCCCGCGGTGTCCGTGCGCAGGACGAGCGTGTTGACGAAGAACCCGGCGAGGTCCTCCAGCGCGTGGTCGGCGCGGCCGGCGACCGGCGTGCCCAGCGGGATGTCGGTGCCCGCGCCGAGCCGGGTGAGCAGGGCCGCGACGGTTGCCTGCAGCACCATGAACGCGCTGGTGTCGCTGCCGTTGGCCAGCGCGCGCAGTCCACTGTGGACACCGGCGGGCACGGTGAACGGCACGGCGGCGCCGCGGTTGGTCGAACGGGCCGGTCGCGGCCGGTCCGCCGGGAGCGCCAGCTCGTCGGGGATCCCCGCGAGCGTGGCACGCCAGAACGCCGCCTGCCGCCCGAGGACGCTGTCCGGGTCACCGGCCCGGCCGAACAGCTCGCGCTGCCACAGCGTGTAGTCCGCGTACTGAACCGGCAACGGCGTCCACTGTGGACGCTCACCGCGCAGGCGCGCGGCGTAGGCGGTGTCGAGGTCGCGCTTCAGCGGCGGCAGCGACCAGCCGTCACCGGCGATGTGGTGCACCAGCAGCACGAACACGTGCCGCTCCGGCCCGGCCGAGACGAGCGTGGCGCGGACCGGGATCTCGGCGTCGAGGGTGAAGCAGTACGACGCCGCGGCGGTGACCCGCTCGTCGAGGTCGGCCACCGTTTCGGTGACCAGCTCCGGACGGGCGCGAGCGTCGCCGGGATCCAGCACGACCTGCCGCGGCGTTCCGCGGTCCTCGACCAGCATCGTCCGCAGGATCTCGTGCCGGGCGACGACGTCACCGAGTGCCGCCCGCAAGGCTTCGACGTCGACGGTTCCGCTCAGCTCCCACGCCCACGGGATGTTGTAGGTCGCGCTCAACCCGTCCAGGCGGTCGAGGAACCACAACCGCTGCTGGGCGAACGACAGCGGCAGCACCTCGGGCCGCTCCACCGGGACCAGCGCGGGCCGGCTCTCGCGGCCCGGGTCGAGCAGGCGCGCCAGGCGGGCCGGGGTCGGCGCGTCGAACACCGCGCGGATCGGGACCTCGACGCCGAGCAGCGCGCGGATCCGGCTGACCAGCCGCGTCGCCAGCAGCGAGTGCCCGCCGAGTGCGAAGAACCCGTCGTCCGGGCCGACCTGGGAAACGCCGAGGACGTCGGCGAAGAGGTCGCACAGCGCCTGCTCGGCCGGGGTCCGCGCGACCCGGCCGGACGTGCGGGCCCGAGGGTCGGGGAGGGCCGCGCGGTCGAGCTTGCCGTTGGCGTTCACCGGCAGTGCGGGCAGGACGACGATCGCCGAGGGCACCAGGTACTCGGGCAGCCGCTCGCCGAGCGAGGCGCGCAGTGCCGTCGGGTCGGCACTGTCCCCGGACGGCACGACGTAGGCGATCAGGCGCTCGGAGCGGGCGATCACCACCGCACGGGCCACCGCGGTGTCGGCGGTCAGCGCGGCTTCGACCTCGCCCGGTTCGACGCGGAACCCGCGGATCTGGATCTGCTGGTCCGCCCGGCCGAGGAATTCGAGAGCGCCGTCCGGACGCCGGCGGACGACGTCGCCGGTGCGGTACATCCGCTCCCCCGGTTCGCACGGCGACGCGACGAACCGTTCCGCGGTGAGCGCCGGGCGGCCGAGGTAGCCCCGCGCGAGCCCGGCGCCGGCCAGGTACAGCTCGCCGCGGACACCCGGCGGCACGGGCCGCAGCGCCGCGTCGAGGACGTACGCGCGGGTGTTCGCGACCGGCCGCCCGATCGCCACCGGCCCGCAGACCTGGGCCAGGCTGTCGCCCGCGACCTCGGAACAGCCGTACAGGTTGACCAGCTTCGCGGACGGCCAGCGACGCGCCACCTTCTCCGCAAGCGCCTCGGAAAGCGGTTCGCCACTGGTGATCCACGTGGTCACGGCGTCGAACGCGTCGACCGGACCGTCGTCGGCGAAGCTCTCGAGGAGGCTCGGCACGACCGTCAGCACCTGCGCACCGGACGTGCGCACCAGCTCGGCGAGCGCGGGCGGGTCGGTGGCCGTCGCGTCGTCGGCGAGGACCACCGGGTCGCCCGCGACGAGCCCGCCGAGCAGCTCGGTCGAGCCGTCGATGAACGTCAGCGCGCTCTTCGCGACGCGAACGCCTTCGGCGACGTCCCGGCCCCAGTGCAGCCGGTTGGCCAGCGCCCGCTGGGTCCCGGCGACCGCCTTCGGGCGTCCCGTGGAGCCGGACGTGAAGATCACGTACGCCGGGTGGTCCGGGCTGATCGACGGCCACGCCGGTTCGGGCCCGGTGTCGCCCGGCCGGACCAGCCTGTCGCCGAAGCCGTCTTCGGCGATGACCAGGTGCGGGTCGGCGTCGGTCAGCATCAGCTCGACTCGCTCGGCCGGGTGGTTGAGGTCCAGGGGCAGGTACGCCGCGCCGGTCTTGAGCACCGCCAGGAGTGCGACGACCAGGTCGGCCGAGCGCGGCAGCGCCACGGCCACCACGCGTTCGGGCTTCGCGCCCCGAGCGAGCAGTGCCCGGGCGAGCGTCATGGCCCGCGTGCCCAGTTCGGCGTAGCTCAGGTGCTCTTCGCCGATCACGAGCGCGGTGGCGTCCGGGGTACGAGCTACTTGGGCCGCGAACAGCTCGGCGGTCGTCTCCGCGGGCAGGGGCGTCGCGGGACCGGCGGCGAGCTGCTCGCGTTCGGCGGCGGTCAGCAGGTCGATCGCGCCGATCCGGGTGTCCGGATCGGCCACCGCGGCCCGCAGCAGCGTCCGGAGCCGGTCGAGGATCGCTTCGACGCTCGCACGGTCGAAGACGTCGCTGTTGTATTCCGCCGTGCCGCGGATCCCGGCCTGGTGGCCGGGCCGCTCGCCGACGAAGAACGTCAGGTCGGCGCGGGCGGTGCCGGTGCGGACCGGTTCCTCCGCGACGGTCAGGCCGGGCAGCGCGAGGTCGGCGACGGCGGTGTTCTGCCAGGCCAGCATCGTCTGGAACAGCGGGTGGTACGCGAGCGAGCGCACCGGGTTCAGCGCCTCGACCAGCCGCTCGAACGGGACGTCCTGGTGGGCGTAGGCGTCCAGGCTGCGCTCCCGCACGCGGGCGACGAGGTCGCGGAACGACGGGTCGCCGCCGGTGTCGACGCGCAGCACGAGCGTGTTGACGAAGAAGCCGACGAGGTCGTCGAGGGCTTGGTCGGTCCGGCCGGCGATGGACGTGCCGAGCGGGATGTCGGTGCCCGCGCCCAGCCGGGTGAGCACGGCGGTGAGCCCGGCGTGCACGACCATGAACACGCTGGCACCGCAGGCGCGGGCCAGCTCGACGAGTCCACTGTGGAGGTCGGCGTCCCAGCCGAACGCGAACTGCTCACCCCGGTAGGACGCCTCCGCCGGGTGCGGCCGGTCGGTCGGCAGCTCGATGCGCTCCGGCAGGCCGGCGAGGGTTTCGCGCCAGTAGGCCAGCTGCGGTTCGATGACCGGCTCGCCGAGGACGTCCCGCTGCCACAGCGTGTAGTCCGCGTACTGAACCGGCAGCGGGGTCCACTGAGGAGCGTCACCGGCCTGCCGGGCGGTGTAGGCCGTCGCGAGGTCGCGCCACAGCGGCGCGGTCGACCAGCCGTCCGACGCGATGTGGTGGAACACCAGCACCAGGACGTGCTCGCGCGCGCCGAGCCGCAGCAGCTCGGCCCGCAGCGGGAGCTCCGACTCCAGTTCGAAAGTCACCCGGGCCGCCTGCGACACCGTGTCGGCGAGGGCGGATTCGGTGACCGCACGAACCGGGAGGTCGACCGTGACGCCTGCGAGGATCTGCTGCCGTGCTTCGCCGTCGATCTCGGGGAAGACCGTGCGCAGGGCTTCATGGCGTTCGACCACATCGGACAGGGCGAGCTTCAACGCGGAGACGTCGAGGGCGCCGGTCAGCCGGACCGCGGTCGGCATGGTGTACGTCGCCGACGGACCCTCCAGCCGGTGGAGGAACCACAGCCGCTGCTGGGCGAACGACAGCGGCAAGGCGTTCGGCCGCGGCTCCACGCGTTCCAGCGCGGGCCGGGCGACCGCGGTGTCCGATGTGGACAGCAGCGCGGCCAGGCCGGCGACGGTCGGCGTCTCGAACACCGACCGCACCTGCAGTTCGACGCCGAACACCGCGCGCAGCCGCGCGACCAGGCGCGTCGCCATGAGGGAGTGCCCACCCAAGGCGAAGAAGTCGTCGTCGACGCCGATCGACGCGGTGTCGAGGACCTCGGCGAACAGTCCGCAGAGGACTTCCTCCACCGGGGTCCGCGGCGCGCGCTCCGCGGTGACGGCCTGCTTGTCCGGGCTCGGCAGCGCGCGGCGGTCGAGCTTGCCGGAGGCGAGCAGCGGCAGCCGGTCGAGGACGACGAACGCCGAGGGCACCATGTACTGCGGGAGCCGGTCGCGCACGTGCGCCCGCAGTGCTGAGACGAGGGCGCTGGTGTCGCGTTGCCCGGCCGGGTGGTTGCCGAGCGTGTCCAGGGCGGCCCGGACCGCACGCGCGCGGTGGATCCGGGTCGACTCACCGGTGGTGAACACGACGTCCAGGGTGCCCTCGTGCGCAGGTGCCGCGTACACGCGATAGCCCAGGCGGGATCCGATTTCCTGCAGTGTCTCGGGGTCCACTCCGGACGGCGCACTGTCCAAAGCGGACAAGGCCGCGTCGGTGTCCCCCTCGGCGAGTGCGGCGACGGCGGCCAGCTCGGTGGACAGCCGGGCGTCCGGGACACCGGTGACGCGCAGCCGCGCCGGACCCGCTTCCAGGAGCCGTTCCAGCCCCGTCAGCGAATCGAAGGCCGCGACCTCTTCGTCGACCGGCCCTGGCTTGGGCGCCTTCCGCAGGACGACGTCGTAGCGGTGCCGGGTCAGCTCGTTGTGCGCGTGGCCTCGCTTCACCCACAGGTCGACGTCGTCGAAGCCGTCCAGACCGCGGGCCAGGGCGGCGAAGAAGTCCGGGTCCAGCACCAGTTCGCCTTCGCGCCCGATGGCCTGGTCGACCGCGGCCGTGTCACGACGGCCGTGGCGCAGCTCGGTCGCCGTCCGGAACGCCCGCAGCGACCGCAGGTTCCGGACGTCACCGAGGAAGACCACCCCGCCCGGCCGGACTCGGGCGGCGACGGTCCGGACGACCTCGGCGAGGTAGCCGACGCTCGGGAAGTACTGCGCGACGGAGTTGACGATCACGGTGTCGAACGGCTCGTCCGGCAGCTCGCCCAGGTCGTGCGCCGGGCGGGCCGCCAGGTGGACCTTGTGCGCGAACGGCGTCGCCGCGAGTTCGCGTCGCAGGTTCGCGATGGCCCGTTCGGACAGGTCTACGCCCCAGTACGTTTCGGTGTCGGGTGCGATCCGGGACAGGATCAGGCCACTGCCGACACCGATTTCGAGAACTCGCTTCGGGGTGAGGGCGCGGATCCGGTCGATCGTCGCCGCGTGCCACTCGCGCATCTCGCCGAGGGGAATCTCGGACCCGTCGTAGCTGGAGTTCCAGCCGGTGAAGTTCTCCTCCCACCCGCCGGACGCGGCTTCGGTGAAGACGTTCTCGTGCAGCTCACGCCACTCGCCGACGTGGTCCAGCTCCGCTTCTTCGTCGCGGCCGGCGGCCGGGACGGCATAGGCGACGAGCCGGCCGTCCTGCGCGAGGACGACGGACTGCCCGACCGCCGGGTGCTCGGCGAGCACGGCTTCGATCTCGCCCGGCTCGATGCGGTAGCCGCGGATCTTGACCTGGTCGTCCGCGCGGCCCAGGAACACCAGCCGCCCGTCCGGCAGCCATTTCACCAGGTCACCGGTGCGGTAGAGGCGGCCGCCCGAGCCGAACGGGTCCGCGACGAACCGCTCCGACGTCAGCGCGGCGCGCCCGAGGTAGCCGCGGGCCAGGCCCGATCCGGCGAGGTACAGCTCCCCCACCACGCCGGGCGGGACCGGCCGCAGCCCGGCGTCGAGCACGTAAGCGCGCGTGCCCGGGTCGGGGATGCCGATCGGGACGACGGTCGCGTCCGCCCGCTCGACGGGGTCGCTCTCGCCGAGCGTCGAGTTGGTGGTCGCCTCGGTCGGGCCGTAGGCGTTGAACATCCGCCGCCCCGGCGCCCACCGCCGGACCAGCTCCGGCGACACGCGCTCGGTGCCGGCCAGCAGGACGCTGTCCCGCGGCAGGTCGCAGTCCTCGGGCAGCGCGTCGAGCAGCGCGGGCGGCAGGATCATGAAGTCCACGCCGTGCCGGTGCGCGTACTCGGTCAGTGCGGGCCCGGCGACCCGGCGCTCGGCCGGGACGATCACCAGGCGGCCGCCGGAGAGCAGGCCGAGGCAGAGGTCCCAGAACGCGACGTCGAAGCTCGGCGACGCGAACTGCAGCACCCGGCTGTGCGGGCCCACCCCGAACCGCTCGACCTGGGTGGCGACGAGCTTCGCGACGCCCGAGTGCTGGAGGACGACGCCCTTCGGCCGTCCCGACGAGCCGGACGTGTAGATCACGTACGCCGCGTTCTCCGGCCTCACGACGACGCAAGGGTCCTTTGTGGACAGTGTGTCGAGGGCCGGGTCATCGAGGAGCACGCGCGGAATCTCCGTGGGGAGCCTCGCGTCGATCTCGCGGGTCGTGACGACGCAGGCCGGGCGCGCGTCCTCGACCAGGTACGCGATCCGGTCGCCGGGGTAGTCGACGTCGACCGGGAGGTAAGCGGCCCCGGCCTTGAGCACCGCCAGCTCCGCGACGATCATCTCGAGCGACCGCGGCACGGCCAGCGCAACCACCCGCTCGGGTCCGGCACCGCGTTCGAGAAGCAGGTGCGCGAGCTGGTTGGCGCGCGCGTCGACCTCGGCATACGTCAGCTCGACGTCTTCGAAGACGAGTGCGATCGCCTCCGGGGCTTCGGCGACGCGGCGGGCGAACAGGCCGGGGAACGTCTCGGTGCCCGCGGGGTCGAGCGATCCGGCCCATTCGGTCAGGACGCGGGCGCGCTCCTCGCCCGCGAGGAGGTCGAGGGCGCCGACCGGGCGGTCCGGCTCGGCCAGCGCCGCGCGCAGCAGCACTTCGAGGCGGCGCAGGATCGCGTCCGCGCCCGGGTGGTCGAAGACGTCGGCGTTGAACTCCAGGACGCCCGCGATCCCGGCGTCGCGCTCGGTCAGCGAGATCGCCAGGTCGAACTTCGCCGTCCCGGTGGTCACCGGGATCTCGGTGACGGTCAGGCCGGGCAGGGTGACGTCGGCGCGGGCGTTGTTCTGCCCGGCGATCATCACCTGGAACAACGGGTGGCAGGACAGCGACCGGGCCGGGTTCAGCACTTCGACGAGCCGCTCGAACGGGACGTCCTGGTGGGCGTACGCGTCGAGGTTGCGCTCGCGCACGCGCGCCACGAGGTCGCGGAACGACGGCTCGCCGCCGGTGTCGACGCGCAGGACCAGCGTGTTGACGAAGAAGCCGACGAGGTCGTCGAGCGCTTGGTCGGTGCGGCCCGCGATGGGTGAGCCGATCGGGACGTCGGTGCCCGCGCCCAGCCGGGTGAGCAGGGCGGCGAGGGCCGCGTGGACGACCATGAACACGCTCGCGCCGCACTCCCGCGCCAGTTCGGTGAGCCGGGCGTGCAACCCGGCGTCCCAGGTGAAGGTGTGCAGCTCGCCGCGGAAGGTCGCGGTCGCCGGGTGTGGCCGGTCCAGGGGCAGCTCGATGCGGTCGGGCAGGCCGTCGAGGGTCTCGCGCCAGTAGTCCAGCTGCGTGCTCAGCACGCTGTCCGGGTCGTCCTCGGCGCCGAGCAAGTCTTGCTGCCACAGCGTGTAGTCCGCGTACTGGACCGGCAACGGCGTCCACTGTGGAGATTCGCCGGCGCGCCGGGCGGCGTAGGCCGTGGCGATGTCGCGCCACAGCGGGGCCATCGACCAGCCGTCGGAGGCGATGTGGTGGAACACCAGGGCCAGGACGTGCTCGCGGTCGGCCAGCCGCAGCAGCTCCACGCGCATCGGCGCCTGCCGCTCGAGATCGAACGAGCCGCGGACCAGGCCGGTCAGTGCGGTGTCGAGGTCGGTGACGTCCCGCACCGGCAGGTCGACCTCGATGGCCGGGATGACGTTCTGGTACGGAACGCCGTCGCGCTGGGGGAAGCGGGTCCGCAGGGCTTCGTGCCGGGCGACCACATCGGACAGTGCGGTGCGCAGCGCCTCGACGTCGACCACGCCTTCCAGACGCATGATCAACGGGACGTTGTAGGTGGCCGACGGGCCTTCGAGGTGGTGCAGGAACCACAGCCGCTGCTGCGCGCCGGACAGCGGCACGAGCGCCGGCCGGTCCCTCGGAACGAGCGGCGGCCGCGCGCTCGCCGTGCCGTTGCCGACCAGCGCGGCGAGGCCGGCGGCGGTGGGCGTCTCGAACACCGAGCGGACTTCCAGCTCGGCGTTCAGCGTCGTGCGGATGCGGGCGATCAGGCGGGTGGCCAGCAGCGAGTGGCCGCCGAGGGCGAAGAAGCTGTCGTCCGGGCCGACCCGCGGGAGGCCGAGGACGTCGGCGAACAGCTCGCACAACTGCCGTTCGACGGGCGTGCGCGGTTCGCGGTCGGACGTCGGCGCGACGGGATCGGGCGACGGCAGCGCGCGGCGGTCGAGCTTGCCGCTGGCCGTCACCGGGAGCGCGTCGAGGACGACGATCGCCGACGGCACCATGTGCTCCGGCAGCCGGTCGGCGGCGAGGGTCCGCAGGTCCGCCGCGAGGGTGGCGATCCGGCGGAAGCGGCCGGGGTTGCCCGTGTACGACAGCAAAGAGCCGGTCCCGGGCCGGAAGGCACCGGCGGGATCCCCGGTCGTGAAGAGAACGTCGACCGAGCCGTCGCCGGCCGCGGACCACGTGACGACCGCGCCGAGACCCCGGTTCTCGCCCAGTTCGTACCAGTCTTCCGGCTGCACGCCGTCGGTGGTCCGTCCGTTCGGGACGCCGTTCACGCGCAGGCCGTCGGTGAGCCGGTCCGCAACCTGGTCCATAGTGGACACTTCGGTGCCCCAGACGAGTGTCTCGACGAGCTGTGGTTCGGCGGTGCCCGGCCGCAGGACCACGTCGTAGCGGTACTGGGTCAGCTCGTTGACGCCGCGGCCGCGCTTGACGCGGATGTCCGCGGCCACTCCGTCGAGTCCGGCGAAGAACTCCGGCGCGACGAGGAGTTCCTTCTCCCGCACCAGGCTCTGCTCGACATCGCCGCCGCGCGCCTGCGCCACCGCGGCGTGGAACGCCCGGACCTGGCGCAGGTCGCGCACGTCGCCGACGAAGAGCGAGCCGCCCGGCGCGAGCAGGTCCAGGGCCTTCCGGAGCACGTCCACGAGGTAGGTGCCGCTCGGGAAGTACTGGACGACGGAGTTGAGCACGATCGTGTCGAAGAACCCGATCGGCAGGCCGGCGACGTCGGCGGCGTCGCCGGTGCGCAGTTCGACGCACCCGGCGAGTGCTGGATCCCCCGCGACCCGCTCGCTCAGGGAAGCGATGACTTCGGCGGAGAAGTCCGTGCCCCAGTAGGACTCGCAGTGCGGGGCCAGCTCGGTCAGCAGCAGGCCGGTGCCGACGCCGATCTCGAGGACGCGCCGCGGGTTCAGGTCGCGGATGCGCGTGACGATCGCGTCCCGCCACTCCCGCATCTCCGCCCGCGGAATCGGCTCGCCGGTGTAGCTGGAGTTCCAGCCGGCGAACTCGTCGCCGTCGCCCGAGTACATCGAGTCGTACAGCGCGCGCCACTCGCCGACCTGCTCGGTCTCTTCGTCCGGCGTACTCGCCGTGTCGGCGGGCACGACGTAGCCGACCAGCCGGACGTCGCCCGGCCGGTCCTCCCGCGCCACGACCACGGCGTGCGCGACGTCGTCGTGCGCGGCGAGGGTCGCGGCGATCTCGCCGGGCTCGACGCGGAAGCCGCGGATCTTGATCTGCTCGTCGCCGCGGCCCAGGAACTCCAGGACGCCGTCGGGGCGGAAGCGGGCCAGGTCGCCGGTGCGGTACATCCGCTTTCCCGGATCGAACGGCGAAGCGACGAACCGCTCCGCGCTGAGCCCGGGGCGGCCGAGGTAGCCGCGAGCCAGCTGAACGCCCGCGAGGTACAGCTCACCCGCGGTGCCCGGCGGCACCGGCCGCAAGGCGGCGTCGAGGACGTAGGTCCGGGTGTTCCACACCGGACGTCCGATCGGGACGGACGTGTCCTCGGTGGACGTCCGGTGTGCAGTGACGTCCACCGAAGCTTCGGTCGGGCCGTAGAGGTTGTGCAGCTCGGCGTCGAGGACCTGGCCGAACTGGACGACCGCGTCGGCGGGCAGGGCTTCGCCGCTGCACAGGACCTGGCGCAGGCTCGTGCACTCGCCCGCGGCGGGTTCCTGCAGGAACACCTGGAGCATCGACGGGACGAAGTGGACGGTCGTGACCCCGCGGTCGCGGATCAGCCCGGCCAGGTAAGCAGGATCCTTGTGGCCGTCGGGACGCGCGACGACCTCGGTGGCGCCGGTGATCAGCGGCCAGAGGAACTCCCAGACGGAGACGTCGAAGCTGGACGGCGTCTTCTGCAGGACGCGGTCGTCGCCGGTCAGGCCGTACTCGTCCTGCATCCACAGCAGCCGGTTGACGATGCCTTCGTGCGGCACGACGACGCCCTTGGGGCGGCCCGTCGACCCGGAGGTGTAGATGACGTACGCCGGGTTCTCCGGCCGGAGCACGACGTCGAGCAACGGCGTGTCCGAGACGCCGGCCAAGGTGTCCGGGTCGTCCAGCAGGAGCGCCCCGGGCACGGCCGTCGACGCGGTGGCCAGCACCAGCGCGGGAGCGGCGTCCTCGAACATGAACGCGAGGCGCTCGGCCGGATAGCCCGGGTCGAGCGGCAGGTAGGCCGCGCCCGTCTTGAGCACCGCGAGGATGGCCGTGACCAGGTGCGCCGAGCGCGGCAACGCCAGGGCGACGACCCGCTCGGGCCCGGCGCCCCGCTCGGCCAGCACCCGGGCGAGGCGGTTCGAGACGGCGTCCAGCTCGGCGTAGGTCAGCTCTTCGTCCTCGAAGACGAGCGCGGTGGCGCCGGGTGTCCGCGCGACCTGGGCGGCGAACAGCTCGGGCACGGTGACCGCGGGGACGTCCTCGACGGCACCCGACCAGACCGCGGGCAGGGCGTCGCGTTCGGCCGGGGTGAGGACGTCGAGGCTGCCGAGCCGGCGGTCCGACGCGGAAACGACCTGGCGCAGCAGGACTTCGAGGCGGTCGAGCAGGCCGGTCACGGTGGCCTGGTCGAAGACCTCGGCGTTGAACTCGGCCTGGCCGTGGATGCCGTCGGCGCGCTCGGTGAAGGAGAACCAGAGGTCGAACTTGGCGGTGCCGGTGCCGACGGGCCGCTCGGTGACGGTCAGCCCGGGCAGCTCGACACCGGCGCCGGGGGTGTTCTGCCAGGCGAGCATGGTCTGGAACAGCGGGTGGTGCGCGAGCGACCGCGCCGGGTTCAGCGCCTCGACCAGCCGCTCGAACGGGACGTCCTGGTGGGCGTAGGCGTCCAGGCTGCGTTCGCGCACGCGCGCCACGAGGTCGCGGAACGACGGGTCGCCGCCGGCGTCGACGCGCAGGACCAGCGTGTTGACGAAGAAGCCGACGAGGTCGGCCAGGGCTGGGTCGGTCCGGCCGGCGATCGGGGTGCCGATCGGGATGTCGGTGCCGCCGCCGAGCCGGGACAGCAGCGCGGTCAGGCCCGCGTGCACGACCATGAACGGGCTCGCACCGCACGTCCGGGCCAGCTCGGCCAGGCCGGCCTGCAGGGCGGCGTCCCAGGCGAAGGTGAGGAACTCGCCGCGGTGGGCCGACACCGCCGGGTGCGGCCGGTCGAGCGGGAGCGGGATGCGGTCGGGCAAGCCGTCGAGGGCCCTGCGCCAGTAGCCGAGCTGGACGGACTCCTCCGCCTCCAGGAGATCCCGCTGCCAGAGCGTGTAATCCGCGTACTGCACCGGAAGCGGTGTCCACTGAGGACTGTCACCGCGGAGCCGGGCGCGGTAGGCCGTGGCGATGTCCCGCCAGAGCGGCGCCAGCGACCAGCCGTCGGCGGCGATGTGGTGCACGACGAGGACCAGCACGTGCCGTCGCGCGTCGACGGTCAGCAGCGCGGCCCGCACCGGGACCCCGGCGCCGAGGTCGAACACCCCGCGGACCAGATCGTCCACTGCATTGTCCACTTCGGACTCCGGCACCGCACGGACGTCGAGGTCGACCGTCGCTTCGGCCAGGACCTGCTGGTACGGCACGCCGTCCGCGGTCGGGAACACCGTCCGCAACGCTTCGTGCCGGTCGAGGACGTCGTGCAGGGCCGTCCGCAGCGCCTCGACGTCCAGCTCACCCGCGAGCCGCAGGACGAGCGGGACGTTGTAGGTCGCCGACCCGCCTTCCAGGCCGTGCAGGAACCAGAGCCGCTGCTGCGCGAACGACAGCGGCAGCCGCTCGGGCCGGTCGGTGCCCCGGGCGAGCGGACGCCGCTCGGTTCCGGTCACCGGCCCGGCCAGCACCTCGGCGAGCGCGGCCGGGGTCGGCGCGTCGAACACCGCGCGCACCGGCACCTCGGCGCCGACGGCCGCGCGGATGCGCTGGATCAGCCTCGTGGCCGACAGCGAATGGCCGCCCAGGGCGAAGAAGTCGTCGTCCGGGCCGGCCTGTGGCACGCCGAGGACGTCGGCGAACATCTCGCACAGCAGCTGCTCGACGGGGTTGCGCGGCGCGCGGCCCGGCCCGGCGGTGAACCGCTCCGGGCTCGGCAGCGCCTTGCGGTCGAGCTTGCCCGACGCGAGCACCGGCAGCTTGTCCAGCACGACGAACGCCGAGGGCACCAGGTACAGCGGCAGCCGGTCGCGCACGTGCGCCCGCAGCGACGCCACCAGCGCGCCGGTCTCCCGCCGGGCCGCCGGATTGTTCGCATACGACGCCGGCGTGCCGGTTTGCCGTCCCGGGCGGTAAGCGGGGCCGTCCTCCCCCCTCGAGAAGACGGCTTCCAGCTCACCGCCCTCGGGCGCCCACGTCACCGCCACCCGGTAGCCGGCCCGGTCACCGAGCCGGTGCAGGGCTTCGGGGTCGACGCCGTCGCGACGCTCGAGCGCCTGCCGGGCGGCGGCCGGATCGCCCGCGTCCAGCGCGCGTACCGCGGCCAGCTCGCCGGTCAGCCGCGCGTCCGGGATCCCGGTGACCCGCAGCCGGGTGGGCGCCTCGGCGGCCAGGAACCGTTCCACCGCACCGAGATCCCCGAAGGCGACGACCTGCTCGTCGGCCGCGTCCGGCTTCGGTCCCTTCCGCAGGACGACGTCGTAGCGGTGCCGGGTCAGCTCGTTGTGGGCCTCGCCGCGCTTCACCCACAGGTCGACGTCGTCGAAGCTGTCCAGGCTCCGGGCCAGTGCCGGGAAGAAGTCCGGGTCGAGCACCAGCTCGCCCTCGCGCGCGACCGCCTGGTCGACCGCCGCGACGTCGGCCCGGCCGTGCCGCAGCTCGACGGCGGTGCGGAACGCGCGCAACGACCGGAGGTTGCGGATGTCGCCGAGGAAGATCGTGCCGCCCGGCCGCACGAGACCGGCCGCGGCCCGGACGACCTCGGTCAGGTACTCCGCGCTCGGGAAGTACTGCGCGACCGAGTTGACGATCACCGTGTCGAAGGGTTCGTCCGGCAGCTCGCCCAGGTCGTGCGCCGGGCGGGCCGCGAGGTGAACCCGATCGGCGAACGGGGTCGCGGCGACCTCGCGCCGGACGTTCTCGATGGCGCTCTCGGAAAGGTCGACGCCCCAGTACGTCTCGGCGTCCGGCGCGATCCGGGACAGGATGAGCCCGCTGCCGACCCCGATCTCCAGCACGCGCTTCGGCCGGAGGGCGCGGATCCGCTCGATCGTCGCCGCGTGCCACTCGCGCATCTCTTCGAGCGGGAGGTCCGAGCCGTCGTAGCTGGAGTTCCAGCCCGCGAAGTTCTCCTCGATGCCGGTCGATCCGGCGAGCATCTCTTCGTGGACGGCGTGCCACTCCTCGACGTGGCTCTGCTCGGCCGCCTGGTCGCGGTCGGGCACCGGCACGGCGTAGGCGACGAGCTGCCCGTCCTGGGCGACGACGACCGTCTGGCCGACGCGCGGGTGCTCGGCGAGCACCGACTCGACCTCGCCCAGCTCGATGCGGTAGCCGCGAATCTTGACCTGGTCGTCCGCGCGGCCCAGGAAAACGAGACGGCCGTCCGGCAGCCACTTCACGAGGTCGCCGGTGCGGTAGAGCCGGCCGCCCGTGCCGAAGGGGTCGGCCACGAACCGCTCCGCCGTCAGGCCCGGCCGCCCGAGGTAGCCGCGCGCCAGGCCGGAGCCGGCGAGGTACAGCTCGCCGACGACGCCGACCGGGACCGGCGCGAGGAACGCGTCGAGGACGTACGCGCGGGTACCCGGGTCCGGGACGCCGATCGGCACGGCCGAACCGGGCGCGATCTCCGGGTCGCACAGCCCGAGCGTCGAGTTGGTCGTGGCCTCGGTGGGACCGTAGGCGTTGAACATCCGCCGTCCCGGCGCCCAGCGGCGCACCAGCTCCGGCGACACGCGCTCGGTGCCGGCCAGCAGCACGCTGTCGCGCGGCAGGTCGCAGTCGCCGGGGAACTCGGCCAGGAGCGCGGGCGGCAGGATCATGAAGTCGACGCCCTTGGCGTGCGCGTAGTCCGCCAGCTCGGGCCCGGGCACGCGCCGTTCGGCGGGGACGATCACCAAGCGGCCGCCCGAAAGCAGGCCGAGGCACAGGTCCCAGAACGCGACGTCGAAGCTCGGCGACGCGAACTGCAGGACCCGGCTGTGCGGGCCCACCCCGAACCGTTCGGACTGCGTCGCGACGAGCTTCGCGACACCGGCGTGGGACACCACGACGCCCTTGGGGCGCCCGGTCGAGCCGGAGGTGTAGATGACGTAGGCCGCGTTCGCCGGGACGATCGCCGCGCCCGGGTCCGGCGCGGGCTCCCACGAGACTTCGTCCAGCAGCAGGACTTCGCCGTCGAAGCGGTCGGCGAGCTCGCGAGTGGTCACCACACAGACCGGACCGGCGTCGGACACCGTGAACGCGATCCGCTCGGCCGGGTGGTCCGGGTCCACCGGCAGGTACGCGGCGCCTGCCTTGAGGACGGCCAGCTCGGCGACGATCATCTCGACCGACCGGGGCACGGCGAGCGCGACGACGCGCTCGGGCCCCGCGCCACGCCCGATGAGGAGGTGCGCGAGCCGGTTCGCCCGCGCGTCCAGCTCGGCGTAGGTCAGCTCCTGGTCCTCGAACACGAGCGCCACGGCGTCCGGGGCCGCCCGGACCCGGGCGGCGAACAGCTCCGGCAGGGTGGCCGGCGGCGGGTCGAGGTCGGTGTCGTTCCACTCGTCCAGCAGCTGCCGCAGTTCCGGCGCTCGCATCGGGTCCAGCCGCTCGACCGGCCGCTGTGGCCGCTCCAGCGCGTCGGCCAGGAGGTTCCCCAGGTGGCCGAGCATCCGGTCCACTGTGGACTCGTCGAGGACGTCGGCGCGGTAGTGCGCGCCGTCCTCGGTCAGGTTCAGGTCGAGCGGGAGGTCCGTCTCGGCGCCGAAGCCGACGCTGACGAGCACCGAACCCCCGCGCCCGTGCTCCGGCGCCACCTCGGCGACCAGGTCGGCGAACGGGACTTCGTGCGCCAGCGCTTCCTCGCGCGCCGCGCGCACGCGCTCGACGACTTCGGCGAAGCCGGGCGAGCCACCGAGATCCACCCGCAGCGGCACCAGGGAACCGATCCCGAGCAGGACGTCCGCGGTGCCCGCGTAACGGGACAACAGCACGGTGAACGCGGCCAGCAGGGTCAGCTCGTCGGCCGCGGGCAGCGGCCGGGCCAGCCAGGCGCGGACGGGCTCGCCGGAGTACGGCCGGTCGACCGGCAGCGCGAGTTCCTTCGGCGCCGAGGAGAGCCGGTCACGCCAGAATTCCAGCTCCGCCACCTCCTGCAGAGCGTCACCGTTGCTCACCGGTAGACCAGCCTCCCGCTGCTCACGACGCCCCGACCGGGACATCAACTTAGGGGACCCTAACAAACGGATGGTGAGGATGCACTCCTGTACCATCGGTTAGCCTTACCTAAATGAGTACCAGTCGGAGGTGCGGTGCGAACAGACCCCGGAGGGATCGCTCTCACGCGACGCCCGCCACACACGGGCCGCGCGCTGGGTCTCCTGGCCGCCGTCGCCGTCCTGGTCCTCCTGTGCCTGCTGAGCATCTGGCTCGGCTCCAAGGAGATTTCGTTCGGCGCCGTCTGGCGGGTGCTGTGGCACGACGACGGCTCGGCGGACGCGGTGATCATCCACAGTGTCCGGATGCCGCGGACGCTGCTCGCCGTCCTCGTCGGCGCCGGGCTCGGGCTCGCCGGCACGGTGATGCAGGCGCTGACCCGCAATCCCCTCGCCGACCCGGGCCTGCTCGGCGTCAGCGCCGGCGCCGCGTTCGCGATCGTGTTCTCGAGCACCGTGCTGGGGATCAGTTCCCGCTACGGCTACATCTGGTTCGCCTTCGCCGGCGCGCTCGCCGCGACGACCGTCGTCTACTACCTGGGCACGCGCGGGCGGGCCGGGTCGAGCCCGGTCAAGCTGGCGCTCGCCGGCGCCGCGGTCACGGCGTTGCTTTCTTCGTTCACCAGCGCGATGGTCCTGTCGGATCCGGTGGCGCTCAACCGCTACCGCTTCTGGTCGGCCGGCTCACTGTCCGGAGTGGACGCGAACGCGGTGCTCCAGGTCCTGCCGTTCCTGGTCATCGGCGTCGTGCTGGCGATCGCGAGCGGCCCGGCTCTCAACAGCCTCGCCCTCGGCGACGACGTGGCGATCGCGCTCGGCCGCAGGCTCGGCCCGCTGCGGCTGCGCGGGGCGCTGGCGATCATGCTGCTGACCGGGGCCGCCGTCGCCGTCGCCGGGCCGATCGTGTTCCTCGGCCTGATCGTCCCGCACGCGGTGCGGTTCGTGCTCGGCCCCGACCACCGCTGGCTGCTGCCCTACACCGCCGTGCTCGCCCCGTGCCTGCTGCTCGCCGCGGACATCCTCGGCCGCGTCATGGCGCGGCCGGGCGAGATCCGCGCGGGCGTGATCGTCGCGTTCGTCGGCGCGCCGTTCTTCATCTACCTGGTCCGCCGCCGCAAGCTCGTGGAGTCCTGAGATGAGCCTGCTGCAGGTCCGGCGCGACCGTGTCACCTTTCGCGTCGGCGCGGTGTCCGGCCGGGTGCGGCCACGATTGCTGCTCGTCTCGGTCGTCCTCGCCGTGCTCGTATTCGCGCTCTTCTGCGTGGGCATGACGATCGGCGACGTCCCGATGACCGTGTCGGACGTGCTGTCCGGGCTCTTCGGCGGCGGCGACAGCGGAAACGCTTACATCGTCCAGGAACTGCGGTTGCCGCGGGCGCTCACCGGGCTGCTGGCCGGGTTCGCGTTCGGCGCGTCCGGCGCGGTGTTCCAGACGATCACCCGCAACCCGCTGGCCGGCCCGGACATGATCGGCATCAACGCCGGCGCGGCGACGGCGGTGGTCGCGGGGATCGCGTTCGGCTTCGGCGGCGGGCTCGGCACCACCACACTCGGCCTCCTCGGTGGCCTCTTCACCGCGCTGCTGGTGTACGCGCTGGCGTGGCGGCGCGGCACCACCGGGTACCGGATCCTGCTGGTGGGCATCGGGATCTTCGCGATGTGCACCAGCCTCACCGACTACCTGCTCAGCAAGGCGCAGATCACCGAGGCGCAGGCGTCGATCGGCTGGCTGGTGGGCAATCTCGCCAACCGCGGCTGGGAGCACGTCGTCCCGTTGTCCTGCGCGCTCGTCGTGCTGTTCCCGCTGGTGCTGGCGCTGGCGCGGTGGATGGGCACGTTGTCGCTCGGTGACGACGTGGCCGCCGGGCTCGGCACGCCGGTGCAGCCGGTCCGGCTCGGCCTGCTGCTGGCCGGCGCCGGGATGGTCGCGTTCGCGACGGCGTCGGCGGGCCCGATCTCGTTCGTCGCGCTGACCGCGCCGCAGGTCGCGCAGCGGCTCGCCCGGCTGTCGACGCCGCCGATCACGGCGTCCGCGCTCACCGGCGCGGTCGTGGTGCTGGGCAGCGACCTCATCGCGCGTTCGCTGACCGCGTCGGCGCTGCCGGTCGGCATCGTGACCGGCGTGCTCGGCGCCCCACTGCTGCTCTGGCTGCTGGCCAGGGCCAACCGATCCGGTTCCGGAGGCTGAGAAGATGACACCGTCCCTGCGCGTGCAGGACCTGCGCGTGGCCTACGACGACCGGGTCGTCATCGACGGTCTCGACCTCGACATCCCCGGGGGGCAGATCACGGCGATCGTCGGGCCGAACGCGTGCGGGAAGTCGACGCTGCTGCGCACGCTGGCCCGGTTGCTCACGCCGAAGTCGGGCGGGGTGTACCTCGACGGCCGGTCGATCCACGATCTGCCGACGCGCCAGGTCGCCCAGCGGCTCGGGATCCTGCCGCAGTCGCCGGTGGCGCCCGAGGGCATGACGGTGGCCGACCTCGTCGGCCGCGGCCGCGCCCCGCACCAGAGCTGGTGGCGCCAATGGTCCACATCGGACGAAGGCGCGGTCGCTTCCGCGTTGGCGGCCACCCAGACGACCGACCTGGCCGACCGCCCGGTGGACGAGCTGTCCGGCGGCCAGCGGCAACGCGCGTGGATCGCGATGGCGGTCGCGCAGGGCACGCCGGTGCTGCTGCTGGACGAGCCCACGACGTACCTGGATCTGGCGCACCAGATCGACGTGCTCGACCTGGTCGTCGACCTCAACCGCGGTGAAGGCCGGACGGTGGTCATGGTGCTGCACGACCTGCCCCAGGCCTGCCGCTACGCCGACCACGTGATCGCGATGAAGTCCGGGCGGATCGTGGCGTCGGGCAAGCCGGTGGAGGTCATCACCGAAGAACTGGTCGACGAGGTCTTCGACGTCCGCTGCCAGGTGACGCCGGATCCGGTGAGCGGCACGCCGATGGTGATCCCGATCAGCCGGCACCACCCGGCGCCGGTCGACTAGCGCTATCCTGGGCTCTCGCCGACTCCGGCACTCCCCTTCCAGAAAGCTGGTTCTTGTGTACGTGCTGCCCGAAAAGACCGCCGGCCCCGAGCGCGAGCTGCTCGAGGCCATGCTCGACCGCAACCGGCTCGCCCTCGTCGAGAACGCGCGCGGCCTGTCGGAAGCCGACGCCCGGCGGCGGCTGGTCTCGTCCCTGACCACGCCGATCAGCCTGGTCAAGCACGCCGCCGTCGCCGAGCGCCGCTGGTTCCAGTGGCTGGTGGCCGGGCTGAGCGAAGCGGAGTGCGACGGCCCGTCGACCCCCGGCGACCCGAGTTTCGCGGTCGCCGACGGCGAGACGGTGGCCGACGTGATCGCCGAATACGAGCGGACGAGCGCGCGCTCCCGCGAGATCGCGGCAGGCTGCTCGCTCGACGACCGGTGGACGCACCCGGTCGTCGGCGAGGTCACCCTGCGGTTCATCTACCTGTTCCTGATCGAGGAGTTCGCCCGCCACACCGGCCACGGCGACATCCTCCGGGAGCAGATCACCGCGCGCTGACCGCGTACTCCGCCACCGGTTCGGCCGCCACCCGGCGGTCCACAACGGACTGCAGGATCTCCCCCACCCGCACCGCGGTGTTCGACAGCAGCGACGACGTGATCCCGTGCGTGTGCTCGGTGCCGCCCTGCAGGTAGATCCCGCCGCGCAGGGGCGGCTCCGTCGTGAGCCGGTAGTCGCGCTCGACGCGGAGGCGGCCTTCGCCGTCGCGCAGGCAGCGTGGGCCCAGCTCGCCGAGCAGCGGCGTCGGGTCCGCGGGCCGGTAGCCGGTCGCGTACACCACCGCGTCGGCCTGGAGCACGGTGCGCTCGCCGCCGGTCAGGGACTCGACCGTCACCGTGCCCGCGTCCGTCACCGCCACCGGCCGCGAGACGTTGAACAGCCGCAGCCGTTCGACGCCGAGCACCTTTTCGCGGTAGACCCGGCGGTACAGCTCGTCGATCAGGTCGAGGTCGACGGCCGAATAGTTCGTCGCGCCGTGGTAACGCATCAGGCGATCCTTGACCGGCTCGCCCGCGCGGTAGAACCGGTCGACCGCCTCCGGGTCGAAGATCCGGTTCGCGAACGCGCTGTCGTCGGCCGGGCTGTAGCCGTAGCGCGCGAACACCGCGCACACCTCCGCGCGCGGGAACTCGTCGTGCAGCAGCGCGGCGACCTCGGCGGCGCTCTGCCCGGCGCCGACCACGACGAACCGCCGCGGATCGGTGCCGCGCAGGGCCTCCACGCGGAACAGCAGCTCGCTGTTGTGCCAGATCCGCTCGCCGGCGGTGACGCCCTCGGGCAGCTGGGGCCGCAAGCCCGTGCCCACCACCAGGTTCCGGGCGCGCAACCACGAACCGTCGGAGGCTTCGACGTCGAAGTAGGCGACTTCCGCACCGGCGTACACCGGCTTCACCGCGACGACCTCGGTGCCGTACGAGACGACGTCGTCGACCTTCGCGGCCGCCCACTCGAAGTAGTCGTGGAACTCGACGCGCAGCGGGAACAGGTTCTTGTGGTTGATGAAGTCGACCAGCCGACCGGCCGCGTGCAGGTAGTTGAGGAAGCTGAACTCGCTGGTCGGGTTCCGCAGGGTGACCAGGTCCTTGAGGAACGAGACCTGCATGGTCGCGGTGTCGATCAGCATCCCGCGGTGCCAGCCGAAGCGCGGCTGCCGCTCGAGGAAGTGCGCGGTCACCGGGCTGTCCTGAGCGGCGTTGCCCGCGTTGTGCTCGGCGAGGGCGATCGCGAGGGCCAGGTTCGACGGTCCGAAGCCCACGCCGACGATGTCGTGGATCGGGACCTCTGCAGCCATGGTGCTCCCTCGCGCGCTCCGATACGGTTCAGGGAACCCTAACCTAACTTAGGTGAGCCTCGCCTAGTACGTTCGGGGTGATGTTCGTCCCCCGATCTTGAAAGGCACCCTCCCATGCGCGTGGCGATGTTCGGCTACCAGACCTGGGGGCACCGGACCCTCCAGGCGCTCATCGACGCCGGCCACGAGGTCGCCCTCGTGGTCACGCACCCGAAGAGCGACCACGCCTACGAGCGGATCTGGGCCGACTCGGTCGCCGACCTCGCCGAGGCGAACGGCATCCGCGTCCTGCTGCGCACCCGCCCGGACGACGCCGAGCTGCTGGCCGAGCTGACGGCGGCGGACCTCGACCTGATCGTCGCGAACAACTGGCGCACGTGGCTGCCGCCGGAGATCTTCGAGCTGCCGCGCCACGGCACCCTGAACATCCACGACTCGCTGCTGCCGTCCTACGCGGGCTTCTCCCCGCTGATCTGGGCGATGATCAACGGCGAGCCGGAGATCGGCGTCACCGCCCACATGATGGACGGCGAGCTCGACGCGGGCGCCATCGTCCTGCAGCGCGCGATCCCGGTCGGCCCGGCCGACACGACGACGGACCTGTTCCACCGCACGGTCGACCTGATCGCCCCGATCACCGCCGACGCGCTCTCGAAGATCGAGACCGGCTATCCGCCGGTGCCGCAGGACCGCGCGAAGGCGAGCTTCTTCCACAAGCGCGCGGCACGCGACAGCCTCATCGACTGGACGTCTTCGCCGGTCGAGATCGAGCGGTTCGTGCGGGCGCTGTCCGACCCGTACCCGAACGCGTTCACCCACCACCGCGGCTCGCGGCTGCGGATCCTGAAGGCGTCGGTGTCCCAGGGGAACTACGGGGGCACGCCGGGCCGGATCTTCATCCGGGAGGGCGACGGCGTGGTGATCGTGGCCGGGCCGGACGCGCGTCGCGGCCGGTCTCCGGGCCTCGTGGTGGAGCAGGTCCGCACGGCCGACGGCACGGACCTCGCCGCGGCCGACTACTTCAAGACCATGGGCGGGTACCTCACCGACCGGCCCTGACCGATGAGCGGGACATCCCTTGGCCGCCGCTCGTCGCGGCGCCAGGATGTCCCGCATGGCCGGGATCCGTTACCTCGCAGACCACCGCACCTGGGTACTCACCGGCGAGTCGAGCACCTACGCCCTGCGGCTCGACGAAGACGACGTCCCGGCCCACGTCTTCTGGGGCCCGAAGCTGCCCCCAGAAGACGTCGCGGAGCTCAGCGGGAAAGCGCTTCCCTGGTGGGACGGCTTCAACGACCCCAACGAAGGTCTCGACGAACTCGCGGCGGACGGCGGCACCAAGTACTGGACCCCCGCCCTTCAACTCCGCTTCGCCGACGGCACCCGCGCCCTCGAATGGCGCTACGCGACCCACGAGATCGACCGGGACCACCTGACGATCCACTTCACCGACCGCCACTACCCGCTCCGCGTCAGCCTCCACTACCGCTGGAAATCCGGCGTCCTCGAACGCTGGACCGAACTGTCCGCCGACACCGACGTCGAGGTCGTCCGCGCCGACTCCGCGTCCTGGGTCCTGCCCGTCCTGGACGACTACCGGCTCAGCCACGTCACCGGCCGCTGGGCCGCCGAGACCCAGCTGCACCGCACCCCCGCGGCCCACGGCGAGACGACGTTCGCGAGCCGGCGCGGGATCACCGGGCACCACGCCAACCCCTGGGTGATGGTCGACGACGGCACAGCGACCGAGCGGCACGGCGAGGTCTACGGTGTCGCCCTCGCTTGGAGCGGTTCCTGGCGGCTCACCGCGACCCGCTCCTCCACCGGCCGGCTGACCGTCAGCGGCGGCTTCGGCCAGGAGGGCGTCGCGCACCGCGTCGGCCCCGGCAAGCCCCTGACCACGCCGGTGATCGCCGGTCTCTACACCGAAGGCGGCTTCGGCGCCGCCAGCCGCGCCTGGCACGCGTACGTCCGCGAGCACGTCCTCCCCCATCCGCAGGAACTCCGTCCGGTGCTCTACAACTCTTGGGAGGCAACGGGATTCGACGTCTCCGAAGAACAGCAGCGCATCCTCGCCGAGCGCGCCGCCGCCCTCGGGGTCGAGCTGTTCGTGATGGACGACGGCTGGTTCGGCGCCCGCACCGGCGACCACGCCGGGCTCGGCGACTGGCACGTCAACCGCCACCGCTTTCCGGACGGCCTCGAGCCCCTCGTCGACGCCGTGCACGGGCTCGGCATGAAATTCGGCATCTGGGTCGAGCCCGAGATGGTCAACCCCGACAGCGACCTTTACCGCGCCCACCCCGACTGGGTGCTGCACCACCCGCACCGGCGCCGGTCGGAGCTGCGCAACCAGCTCGTCCTCAACTTCGCACGGACCGACGTCGCCGAGTGGGCGCACGGCTGGCTCGACCGGCTCGTCGGCGACCACGGCGTCGACTTCCTCAAGTGGGACATGAACCGCCCGTTCAGCGAAGCGGGCTGGCCCGGCGACGCGGACCCGGACCGGCTGTGGGTCGAGCACACGCGAGCCGTGTACGCGCTCATGGACCGGCTCCGGGCAGACCACCCGGGCCTGCGGCTCGAGGCGTGCAGCGGCGGGGGCGGCCGGATCGACCTCGGCGTGCTCGCCCGCGCCGACCAGGTCTGGACGTCCGACAACACCGACGCCCTCGACCGGCTGCGCATCCAGCACGGCTACGGCCAGCTGTACCCGGCCGGCGCGATGTCGGCCTGGGTCACCGACAACCCGAACTTCGTCACCGGCCGCTCGGTGCCGCTGCGGTTCCGGTTCCACGTCGCCATGGCCGGCGTGCTCGGGGTCGGCGGCAACATCGTGGGTTGGCCTGAGGACGACCTCGCGCTCGCCCGCGAGCTGATCGCGCTAGCCAAGGACATCCGGCCCGTCGTGCAGCACGGCGCGCTGTACCGGCTGCGGCCGCCGGTCGACGACGGCGTCACCGCGCTCCAGTACGTCCACGAAGACCGCGCGGTCGTCTTCGCCTATCGGCAGGCCGCGCACTTCAACGCGCCGGAGCGGCCGATGCGGCTCGAAGGCCTCGATCCCGCTGAGCGGTACCTCGATTTGGACGCCGGCACCACGCACAGCGGCGCCGTCCTGCTCGCCCGCGGGCTGGCCCTCGGCCTGCCGACCGGGGACTTCGCGAGCAAAGTCGTCCGGTTGGAGCGAGTTCCCCGCTAGAGATCCGATCTCTCGGGCCGACATCGACGTTTTCTCGCGCACGACTCGCTTGACACCACATCAGACGTCCGATCAAATGCGTCGTACATCACATATGGTGGGTGGCATGCGGGAGGAACGATGAGGCGGTCCCTGGCGCTCGGAGCGGCGATGCTCCTGGCGGTGAGCGGGTGCTCGGTCGGCTCGAACGCCGGTGGCGGCGGCGGTGACCAGGAGATCACCTTCCTGACCTTCGAGACGCCGAACCTCACCCCGGCCTACTGGGACGCGGCCATCAAGCGCGTCACCGACAAGAACCCGGGGATCAAGGTCAAGAAGCTCGTCGCCCCGACGGCCGACGGCCGGACGTCGTACGCGAAGCAGCTCCTGCAGTCCGGCCAGTTCCCGGACGTGATGATCGCCGTCGATTCGGCGGGCTTCGCCGAAGCGGGCAACCTCTACGCCTGGACGCCCGACGAGCTCAAGGACTTCCAGTTCCCCGACGCCAACCCGGTGAAGGGCAAGTACTACCAGCTGCCGGCCAACACGCAGACGATCCCGCCGATCTACTACAACAAGAAGATGTTCGCCGACGCGGGCATCACCACCACGCCGAAGACCTGGGCCGAGCTGGAAGCCGACGCCGGCAAGCTCAAGGACAAGGGCCTCGCGCCGTTCACCATCGGCGGCGGCAAGGACGGCTTCCCGTCCTCGATGATCCTCTCCGGCCTGGTCAGCACCGAGGTCTACGCCACCATCCCGGACTGGCTGACCCAGCGCCGTCAGGACAAGGTCAAGTTCACCGACCCCGCGTTCCAGAACGCGTTCTCGAAGCTCGCCGACCTGGCCGCGAAGGGGTACGTGGACAAGACGAGCGTGTCGCGCGACTACGCGGCGACCGAGCAGGCCTTCCTCGACGGCAAGAGCGCGATGTACCCGATGGGCAACTGGTTCGCCGCCAACGCCGACACGAAGAAGCACGACTTCGAGGTGGGCGTGTTCAACTTCCCCACCGAGGACGGCAAGCTCGTCGTCCCGGCCTACACCGGCGGCGGCATGATCGTGAACGCCAAGGCGGCCAACCTCGACGCGGCCAAGAAGTTCGCCCTCGGCTTCCAGCTCGACAAGGACCAGCTCGACGCGTCGGTCAAGGCCGACGGCCTCTTCCCGGCCATCAAGGGCTACACCCCGCCCGCGGACGTCGGCCCGACGTTCAAGGCCGGCTACGACCTCTACACCCAGGCCGTGCAGCAGAACGCCGTGGTGCACGCCTTCCGCTGGGAGACCGCCGACGACGGCCTGCTGCCGGGCATGAAGGACAAGGTCGACCAGGCCGCCCAGGACGTCATCACCGGCCGCAAGTCGGTGGCCGACGCGTGCGCGTTCCTGGACACCGAGTGGGCGAAGGCGGGCTGACCGACTTGGCCGCCGTCATCAGCCCGCCCGCTCCCCCGAAGGCGCGCCGGACGTCCCACCGCGGCAGGCGGCGCAAGCCGATCCTGCCGCGGGTGGGGCACTTCGCGTCGTTCGGCGCGCCGGGCGTGCTCGTCTACCTGTGTTTCGTGATGGCCCCGATCCTGATCAGCTTCGGCTACAGCCTCACGAACTACAACCCGTTCAACCCGCCGGTGAAGTTCGTCGGCCTCGACAACTACCGGCTGCTCTTCACCGACGAACAGTTTCTCACGGCATTGAAGGTCACCACGATCCTGACGCTGATCGTGGTGATCGTGCCGAACGTGCTGGGCCTGGGCGTGGCGTTGCTGCTGGACCGGAAAGGCTGGCTGTACAACGCTTTGCGCAGCGTGTTCTTCACGCCGGTGATCCTCAGCTCGGTGGTCGTCTCGATCGTCTGGTCCCGGCTGCTCGACGACCAGGGTCCGCTCAACACCCTGTTGCGGTCCCTGGGGATCGAGCACCCTCCAGGCTGGCTGTCCGATCCGGATATCGCGCTCTACTCGGTCGCGTCGATCGTGAGCTGGCAGATGCTGGGGTTCTGCGTCGTCGTCTACCTCGCCGGACTGCAGGGCGTTCCGACGGAACTGCTGGAGGCCGCCGAGATCGACGGCGCCGGCCCGCTGCGGCGGTTCCGCGCGGTGACGTGGCCGCTGCTCGCGCCGTCGCTGACGATCAACACGGTCGTGCTGCTGATCTCGGCGTTCAAGACCTACGACTACGTCAAGGTGATCACCAACGGCGGCCCGGGTTCCGGGGCCACCGCGACGATCGCGTTCGACGTCCTGCAGACCGGGTTCGACTCGAACCACGTCGGCTACGCGTCCGCGATGGCCGTGCTGATGCTGGTGATCGTCGCGGTCGTGACGACCGTCGTGCTGAACTTCCTGCGCCGCCGGGAGGTGGACCTGTGACGCGGTCCTGGCTGCGGCCCACGGTCGCGCTCGTCGTCAGCGCGGTGTTCTTCGTGCCGCTGTATTTGGTGCTGGCGAACGTCGTGAAGCGCGGCGACCTGATCGCCGCGCAACCGGCCGCGCTGCCGCTGCCGCCGACCCTGGCCAACATCCACGCGGTGCTGACCCGGCCGGACGGGCTGTTCTGGGTCAGCCTGACCAACAGCGTCGTGGTCACCGTGCTGTCGATCCTGGTGCTGACCGTGCTGTCGGCGATGCTCGGCCACTACCTGGCGCGCTCGGGCAAGCGCTGGACCAAGGTGCTGACGCTCGTGCTGCTGGCCGGGCTGATGATCCCGCCTCAGGTCATCCTCATCCCGATCACCGACGTCCTGCGCGTCACGCACCTGATGGCGACGCTGCAGGGGCTGGTCCTGTTCAACGTCGGGTACTACGTGCCGTTCGGGGTGTTCATGTTCACCGGGTTCATCCGCGGGGTCCCGGTGGAGCTGGAGGAGGCGGCGCTCCTCGACGGCGCGAGCCGCATGCAGGTGTTCTGGCGCGTGGTGTTCCCGCTCCTGCGCCCGGCGACGGCCTCGGTGCTGATCTTCCTCGGCGTCTGGATCTGGAACGACTTCATCGACCCGCTGATCATCCTCGGCCCCAGCCAGGGCACGACGATCACGACCGGCATCTACCGTTCGATCGGCCAGTACCAGGCCGACCTCGGGAGCGTGTTCGCGCTGATGTTCCTGGCGACGCTGCCGGTGCTGATCTTCTACGTGGCATTGCAGAAGCAGTTCGTGAAGGGCCTGACCGGCGGGGCGACAAAGGGTTGAGCGGCGCTCTCGCGTGAGAGCGCTGCTCACACGCTGCGCGCAGCGGCGCTCACAACCGAGAGCACCGCTCTCTCCAGGGTCCGAGCCGTATCAACGAGATCACCGCTCACACGGAGCGGTGAGCAGCCGCGAAGAAGCAGGTCCCGTTGGCCATAGGTTGCGGGATCACCACGTTGCCGTCAGGGGGAACCACCAACGGCAGGTGATCTGCCAAGAGAACGTGTTCCAGATCTGCCGTGCGAACCCGATCATGGCGATGCGACCGAGGTCCGGTAAGGCCGACGAGTCTTGCAGCTGGCCTGCAGCCAGGTTGACCGGGGGTTGTACGCTTGCTACGTGGTGGTCTGTCGGGTGTTGGGGCCGACGGAGGTCGAAGCCGGCGGCGCTGGCGTGGATCTTGGGGGGCCGCTGCCCCGGCGGCTGTTCACCGCGCTGGTGATGGCCGAGGGGGAACCGGTTTCCGACGGGCGGCTGGCTGAAGCCGTGTGGGGTCCAGACCCGCCGTCTCGGGCGGCGGCCGCGCTGCAGGTATATGTTTCCCGGCTCCGCGCGGCGCTTGGTAGCGGCGGGCGAGATCTGTTGGAGCGCACCGGATCGGGCTACCGGTTGCGAGTGCCGCCGGGGGCCGTCGACGCGGATCGCTTCGTGCAGCAGGTCGAGCGGGGGCGGCGGTTGCTCGCCGAGGACAACGCCGCACCGGCGCTGCACGCGTTCACCGAGGCGTTGACCTGGTGGCATGGTGAGCCGTATGCGGATCTGCTGGCTGGTCCCGATGTGCTGGCCGCCCGCAGCCGGCTGGCCGAGCTGCGCGAGGTGGCGATCGAGGAGCGGCTGGCCGCGCGACTGTCAACAGGGGACGCACCGGGTGCGGTGGCCGAGTTGGACGCGGCGGTGCAGGCCGCGCCGTACCGCGAGCGACGGTGGGCGCTGCTCATCCTCGGGCTGTACCGCTGTGGCCGGCAGGGCGACACGCTCGCCGCGCTGCGTCGCGTGCGTGCGCTGCTCGCCGACGAGCTCGGCGTCGACCCCGGGCCGGAGCTGCAGCGGCTGGAGCGGCTCGTGCTGGCCCAGGACCTTCGGCTGCTGCTGCCCGAAACGCCCTCGACAGCCCCGCCCGCACCGGCCGGCGGCCTGGCCGCGGCGCGTTGCTTCGGGCGGCCGCTGTCCTCCTTCCTCGGCCGCGACCGTGAGCTGACCACCGTGGCCCGGCTGCTGGCCGAGCAGCGGCTGGTCACCCTTGTGGGCCCGGCCGGGGTGGGTAAGACCCGGCTGGCCGTCGAGTACGCCACCACCCTGCCCGACGCCGACGGTCCGTGGCTGGTCCGGTTGGCCGACGTCGGCCAACCCGAGGTGATCGTCCACGCGATCGCCAACGCCGTCGGCCTGGCGCAGGTGGCCGATGAGCCTCGGCATGCCCTGCGCGATGCGCTCGCCGGTCGGGTCGGGCTGCTCGTGCTGGACAACTGCGAGCACCTCGTCGACGCCACCGCCGAGCTCACCATCGAGCTCCTCGCCGCCTGCCCCATGCTGCGGGTCCTGGCCACGAGCCGGGAACCGCTGGGTATCGACGGCGAGGCCACCGTCACGGTGCACCCGCTACCGCTGCGATCCGGCGACGGCGCGGACGGCTCGGCGATGACGCTGCTGCTGGACCGGATCAGGGCGGTTCGTCCCGGCTGGACACCCTCGGATGAGGAACGAGCACAGGTTCGGCAGGTATGCGCGGCGTTGGACGGCCTGCCCTTGGCCATCGAACTGGCCGCCGCCCGCGCGCGGCTGCTCGGGCTCGGGGAGATCGCCGAGCACCTGCACGACCGGTTCGCCCTGCTCGGACCGGTCGCCCGCGGCTCGCTGGCCCCGCACGCCACGCTGCAGGCGGCGATCGCCTGGAGCGTCGAGTTGCTCTCCGACGACGACCGGGGCCTGCTGCTTCGGCTCTGGCCGTTCGAGGGCGGATTCCCGCTGGAGGCGGCCGAAGCGGTTCGCCCAGTGGGCTCGGCCGGCACCTCGGCGTTGGAGTCGTTGTCGTCGTTGGTCACCCGGTCGGTGGTCAGCGCGGACACCACCGTGGCACCCACCCGCTACCGGCTGCTGGAGACCATTCGGGCCTACTGCCAGGCCATCGACCCCGATCCGGGCGACACCCGGAAGGCGCACGCGACCTGGGTGCGCGACCTGGCCGCCCAGTGCGCAGCGGACGTCCGCGGACAACGACACGGCGGTCGGGCCTTGCGAATCCTCGACCGGGAGCTACCGAACCTGCGCGCGGGCATCGCGCACGACTTGGCCCACCAGCCGGAACACGCCCTGCGCACCGTCGGCCTGCTCGACTGGTTCTGGCTGCGGGGCGGCCACTCGGCCGAGGGCCGCCGGCTCATCGACGCCGCCCTACGCGCCGCACCCCACGCATCACACGCCAACCGCGCCCGCGCCTACCTGGCCCGCGTAATCAGCGCGGCCCTCTTCGCCGACGAGGCCGAGGTGCGGCGGATGTTCGAGGAAGCCCGTGTCGCGATCGGCGAGCCGACCGACGACGAACACCGTGCGCTGTACGCAAGCCTGCAGTACTACTGCGCCATGTTCTGGCAGACCACCGGCCAAGTCCAGGCCTCACACGACGCTGCCGACGAGGCTGCCACCCTCGGCACCCAACTGGGGCTGGACTGGATCCGTATCGCCGGGCTCAGGACCCGCAACGCTGCGCTCATCCATCTTGGACACGTCGCCGCCGGCGAAGCCGGACTCATCGACACCATCATGCAGGCCCAGCAAACCGGACAGCTCTGGTCAGCCGGCTGGTCGGAGCTCGCACTCGCCCTGTCCTACCTCAACCGCGCAACCGCGCATGCCGACCCGAGCAGCCGTGCGGCCCGCGGCATCGACGCGCTGTGCCGCGCACTGGCACGGTTTCGCCACCAAGAGGACAGCGTCTTCACTCTCGCCGTGCTCTATACCGGCGTCCATGCCCTGGTCCTCGCGGGGCGCCCGCACGACGCGGGACAGCTGCGCGCCGCCGTACACCACCACGCCATCCGGCTGGGCTTTCGACCCGACCTGTTGCGGCGCTTCAGCTCTCCCGACAGCGACCACATGGTCGACACCGCACTCAGCCCTGACGACCGCGACACCGCTGCCGCCGAAGGGGCCGACCTGAGCTGGCTCGACATGATCAACCTGCTCACGTCAGCGCGAACAGCCATCGGCTGAGCACATCCACCACACGGCTCACGGCATCCACAACGCGGCCATTCGTCGGGCAGGCGGGTCGCCGCCCGTGCGGTGGGGCAGGGCGGGCGCCATGGCCCGCAAGGCCGTCTTCGAGGCGTTGACCCAACGGTTGGACACCGTGCCGGCCCCCGATGCAGGCTGCGTGTTTCAGGCGCGTGGCCGACGTTGATCGCTGTCAGGTCACGTTTCGGGAAGACCTACGCGGCGGCTGTGGTGAGCAGCGCGGCGATGGCGGGGTGGCGGCGCAGGCGGCCCAGGCAGCGTTGCCGGGTTGGTCCGATGGCGCCGACGGGTATACGAAGCGTCATGCTGATCCGCGTGTAGGGGGTGGGCGGGTCGCAGAAGAGCATCGACAGCAGGTGCCGATCCCGGTCCGGCAGCGTCGCGATGGCGTGCTGCAGTGCGGTTCGCCGCTCCAGCTGCAGAAACCGTGCGTCGGGCTGCGGTTGGGTGTCGGCGACGTCCCATTCGTCGTGGCAGGTCTGACGAGTGTAGTGGCGCAGCAGGGCGAGGCATTCCCGCTGGGTGGTGACGGACAGCCAGCCGGGCAGTGCGGCGGGCGTGCGCAGGTCGGCCAGGTGGGTCACCAGTCGCAGCCAGACCACGCCGGCCACGTCGTCGGTATCCGCGGCGGCCAAGCCGTAGCGGCGGCACACCGACCGCACCAGCGGGGTGTAGCGCCGCACAATCTCCTGCCAACTGGATGGGTTGCCGCGCACCGCATCGTGCACCAGAGGCGCCACGAGATCGTCGTTGTTCGACATGGTGTCTCCATCGATGAGGATTCGGCCGTTTTCCGACCGGAATCGGTGCCCGCCTTTCTAAGCGGTCCAGCCTGCAGGCCGCCTGCAATACACATGCAGGAGCGGCGCGCGGTGGAGTCGCTGCCCGCCAACGCCCGGGTTCCTGCCCCACGACGAGTTGTTGCCGAAGGCCGACGTCTACGTCACCACCGGCGGTGCACCCCGGCAACGACACCAGAAACGTCCTCTTCTGCCGCTGACCGCGCGCAACGAGCACAGCTGGTCAGGGAGAGCGCGTATGGCGCGCTCGCGCTGCGTTGCGCCGGGCGTGCTCTTGCCCAGCATGAGGTCATGGAGCCCCTCAGACCTGGACGAAACGGTGTTACGACTGGCGGCTACGGCGTACCTGGGTCGTTATACGGGCGTCTCGCGGACGCACTCGGAGTCGGACCTGCGAATCTTCTTCACCTGGTGCCACGAACGCGAGCTCGCCCCACTGGCAGCGCGTCGGCCGCAGATCGAACTGTACGCGCTGGATGCAGGAGGTGCGAAGGTGCAAGCCCTCTACGGTGTCCGCAGGATGTCAGTGGTCACCGGCTTCTACCGGCACCTGCGTCATCGACACCGTGCTCGAGCACTCGCCGGCGGAGTACGTCCGGCGCCCGATGGTGCCCAACGAGTCACCAACCCTTGGTCTGTCGCACCTTCAGTTCGAGGCCCTGCTGAGCGCGGCGCGGGAATCGGTCAGCCCGTTCGACTTCGCACTGGTGGCGATGCTCGGGCTACTCGGCCTCCGCGTGTTCGAGGCCTGCGGCGCGAACATCAGCGACATCGGTGAGGAACACGGACACCGGGTACTGCGCGTGGTCGGCAAGGGCAGCAAGGTCGTGCCGGTGCCCTTGCCGCCGGCGGTCGGACGGGCAATCGGCCGAGCCGTTGGCGACCGCAATCACGGCCCGGTCCTGCTCAACCGACGAAGCGTACGCATGGACCGGCACTGCGCCACCCGGCGGCTCCGCCGGCTGGCCGAAACGTCAGTCGTGCGGCTACCTCGGATGCACCCCCACATGCTCCGCCACACTTCGTCACCACCATGCTCGACGCCGGCGTCGACCTCCGCGACGTCCAGATCGCAGCCCGCCACGCCGACCCACGCACAACCATGCGCTACGACCGCGCCCGCAAGAACCTCGACCGACACCCCAACTACATCCTCGCCGCGTACATGGCATCCGCAACCTGACACCCAACGCACTGTCTTGCCGAAACGAGACTTGTGGCGATGATCGGCAGGTCATACCCGATAGGGATAGATTTTGATCTTCTCCGGCCCGAGGTGGATCTCGACCTATGCGCCTGCCATCCCTTGCGGCAGGGCGTCAACATGACCGAGGTCGATCACCGCGTCAGCCAACTCCAGGTGCGCGAACGGCTGCGCCTCCGCAATCCCGGTGAGGCCGAGCCGTCCCCGGCAGCAGACTCCGCGTCCATCCTGGTACAGGCGTGGTTCCTCGACTGCGGCCGGCAAGCAGGTGAATCCCCACCGGAACTCTTCGTCCAGTTCCCACTCGACGTGGTACTCGCCCGCGGCCGCCTCCCAGCTCCCACCCCAACAGACCGGCACGGTCCCGAACGAGGTCCGCAGCGTGACTAGCGCGGCATCGCCGGGATTCGGGGAGCTTCGCTCTACCTCAACCAGCACTGGATCATCGTTCCGGATGCTACGCGCCCTGCCAAGTGCGCGCTCATGCCGAAGAGCGTTGCGACACGAGGTCGCACGTGGTGAGTGAGCTCTGTTGATTGGAGGTTCGGTCTAGTGCCGGAGACGTAGCTCCTGGTCAGTGTTCGTGACCGGTCCCCGCCTTGACGTGCGTGGCCAGTGATGGCTGGGTGCGAAGCTCAGGGAAAAGCCCAAGGGTTCCCGCTCCGTCCGGGGACCACAGGTCAGGGGAAGGCCGGAAGGGTGAACGTCAGTGAACCCTCGCTGATGCCTCGTTACGGCAAACTCCCGGGTCGGGTTGTTGTGCCGGGAGAGAGAAGAGGCCAGCCGCTGAGAGTCGGCAGACGACGGCCGAGGACGCTTCTACGGCCGTGGGAACACCGTCGCCTCCGGGGTACAGAGGGCACCCGACCCGGTCGCATCTCACACGCGCGGAACGTGGAAACCCCGTCCAGGTCCGCGACACCTCCGTGGTGTCGCGGTAAGCCGACCGCAAGGAAAGCCCAATCCCTGGGCGGGAACAGGACGCCCAAGAAGCGAACGCCGGCGGCCGAAAGGCAGCAGGAAAACGGAAGCGATATGACCGGTCCTCCACCGGTTGGTCTCCGCATAACTGGCCGGATACCGGGCCTGGTGCCCGGCTGCGAAAGCAGGCTGACATGTGGCGGGTGAGCCCGTGAAAACGAAGCACCGAACCCACCGGAACCGAAGGGCAAGTTAGACACCCATGGAGGTGAACGGACCCGAGGACGACATCCTCAACTGGGACGTCATTGACTGGCGGCACCACGAGGACAACGTACGGCGGTTACGGGGCAGGATCTTCACGGCGACGAAGGACGGGGACTGGCCCAAGGTCAGGAACCTGCAGAAGATGATGCTGCGAAGCTGGTCGAACACGCTGGTGAGCGTACGGCAGGTCGCGCAGCGCAACGCTGGCCGCAACACCGCGGGGATCGACGGGCAGGTCGCGCTGACCTCCCCGGTCAGGGCGGAGCTTGCGGTGCGGACGCATCGCACGGCCCGGTCCTGGAAACCCCGCGCGGTGAAGCGGGTGTTCATACCGAAAGCCAATGGGAAACAGCGGCCACTCGGAATTCCCGTGCTCGCCGACCGCGTCCACCAGGCGCGGCACCGCAACGCGTTGGAGCCCGAGTGGGAGGCCCGGTTCGAGCCTAGATCGTATGGGTTCCGGCCAGGCCGCAGCTGTCAGGACGCGATCTCGGTAATCCACGTGATGGCCTGCGGCAAGACCGCGAAACGCCTGTGGGTGCTGGACGCGGACCTCAGCGCCGCGTTCGACAGAATCGACCACGACCGGCTGCTTGCCGCGATCGGATCGTTTCCCGGTAAGGGAATGATCCGTGACTGGTTGCGGGCAGGCGTGTTCGAACCGGGCAAGGGATTCACCCCGACCGAGGAGGGAACCCCGCAAGGCGGGGTGATCAGTCCGCTGCTGTTGAACGTTGCGTTGCATGGGCTGGAGGAAGCGGCCGGAGTCCGCCAGGAACGCAGTGACACACGGCGAACCAAGCGAGGCTCTCCCGCGCTGGTCAGGTATGCCGACGACATGGTGGTGCTCTGCCATTCCAGGCAGGAGGCCGAGCAGGTCAAGGCGAAGCTCGCCCTTTGGCTGGCGCCCAGAGGTCTGTCCTTCAACGAGGACAAGACGAGGATCGTCCACCTCGACGACGGATTCGACTTTCTGGGATTCACCGCCCGCCGCTATCAGGGCAAGCTGATCATCAAACCCAGCAAAGCCGCTATCGCACGAGTCACCCAACGCCTTGCCGCGGAAATGCGTGCCCTGCGCGGCGCGAACGCGGCGATGGTCCTCGTCACGATCAACCCGATCACGCGAGGCTGGGCGAACTACTACCGCGGGGTGGCATCGTCGAGGGTCTTCGCGGCCCTGGACACCTACCTGTGGCGGCTCACTTACAAGTGGGCCTGCCACTGCCATCCCGACAAACCGAAGTCCTGGGTCATCACCCGGTACTTCGGCCGGTATCACAAAGCCAGGCAGGACCGCTGGGTGTTCGGCGACCGCGACAGCGGCGCCTACCTGCCCAAGTTCGCCTGGACCAAGATCGTCCGGCACCGGTTGGTCCGCAGCGAGGCGTCTCCGGACGACCCCGCACACGCCGACTACTGGGCCGACCGGCGACGCAAGCGCGCACCTCCGCTCGATCGCAGCGCCCTTTTCCTGCTACGCAAGCAGAAAGGACGTTGCCCGACATGCGGGGACCTGCTCCTGCACGCCGACCGTGAGCCACAAAGCCCCCGTGAATGGGAACAGTGGCACCGCACCACCCGCAAGGCGATCACCAGACAGCACATCATCGCCCATGGGACACGCGGCACGCCGGACGACACCCGACTCGTTCACTCCCACTGCCAGCGCCGGGCAACCGGCGCCGACAGGGAACCAGCAACTCTGTATTCCTGAAGCGCCCCAAGGGGCTTGCTTGAGCCGTGTGCATCGACGAGATGCACGCACGGTTCTGAGGGGGGCGGGGCGCAGCAATGCGTCCCGCCTACCCGGCGACACTTCCGCGCTGCTGTCGGTCGCTCCACGACTGGCAACGTGGTGGCCCCGCAACTCGCGGACATGATCAGCAGCGTTCGGCTCCAAGAGCACTGCTCACTCGCAACAGTGGACGCACACGTTCGCAAGAGCACCTGGCCGTGGCATCGTGATTTGGCCCCGGTTCGTGAGCGGGCCCCACCGATCGGGCGAATTCCTGCTCGTGGTGTGCGAGTCGGTGAGTCGAGGTGAGGGTCCTGGGTGGACAGTGCCAGTGAGGGGCCGTCCGCGTGGGAGCCGGGATGGTGTCCAGGGTGGAGTTGTTCGCACTGATCCGGCGGGATGCCCGCGTGGAGGGGCTCTCGGTCCGGGCGCTGGCTGAGCGGCACGGGGTGCATCGCCGCACGGTGCGCCAGGCGCTCGGCTCGGCGGTCCCGCCGCCGCGGAAGACCCCAGTCCGGTCGTCACCGGTGACGGATCCGTTGCGTGAGGCGATGGACGAGATGCTGCGGACCGATCTCGATGCGCCGCGCAAGCAGCGGCATACCGCGCACCGGATCTGGGAACGGCTGCTCGACGAGCACGACGCGACGATCGCCTACCGCACGGTGTCGAAGTATGTCGCGAAGCGACGTCCGGAGATCGCGCTGGAAGCGCGCAGCCGCGCGGGCGTGGTTGCCGGTTTCGTTCCCCAGACGCACCTTCCGGGGCAGGACGCCGAGGTCGACTTCGCCGAGGTCTGGGTCAACGTCGGTGGCGTCGACACCAAGTGCTTCCTGTTCACACTGCGCATGTCGTTCTCTGGCAAGGCAATCCACCGCGTCTACTCGTCGCAGGGTCAGGAGGCGTTCTTCGCCGGTCACATCGCCGCTTTCACTGAACTCGGCGGTATTCCAGCCGGAGAGATCCGATACGACAACCTGTCCTCGGCGGTCCGACGGGTCTGCTTCGGACGGTCCCGGGTCGAGACCGATCGCTGGGTGCTGTTCAAGTCCGCCTACGGGATCACGACCTTCTATTGCATGCCGGGCAAAGAAGGTGCTCACGAGAAGGGTGGGGTCGAGGGCGAAGGCGGCCGCTTCCGGCGCCGCTGGTTCGTCCCGGTCCCGAAGATCGCTGACATCTCCGGCCTGGCCGGGATCAACGACAAACTCGCCGCAGCGGATCGGGCCGAGGACGCCCGCCACATCGACCAGCGGACCGCCACGATCGGGCATGACTTCGCGCTCGAGGCGCCGCTGCTGGCGGCGTTGCCGACCGACGAGTTCGACATCGCGCTGACTACGACACCGCGAGTCGATCGCTACGCCAGAATCACCGTCCGCCAGGCGCTCTACTCGGTTCCAGCCCGGTTGATCGGGCAGACGGTCCGCGCGAAGCTCGACGCGGAAGAGCTGGTGGTGCTACACGGCTCCACCGAGGTCGCCCGGCACCCGCGGCTGACCACGAAAGGCGGTCAGCACTTGATGCTCGACCACTACCTGGAGGTCCTGGCCGGCAAACCCGGCGCGCTGCGCGGAGCGACCGCGCTGGTCCACGCGCGGCAGAAGGGCTGGTTCACCGCCACCCACGACGCGTTCTGGGCCGCTGCGCGGTCCAAGCACGGTGACCAGGCCGGGACCCGGTTGCTGATCGAGGTTCTGCTGCTGCACCGGCGGATGAGCCATGCGCATGTGATCGCCGGGATCCGCGTCACGCTGGAGGCCGGGTCGGTCTCACCGGACGTGGTCGCGATCGAGGCCCGCAAACACGCCGCCGCAGCCGGCGACACGGTGACGGTCGAGCCGCCGCGCCCGCGGCGCAGCCGCAGCAAGGTCGTCTCGCTGCCCGAGCGGCGCCGTGACACCGAGCTGCCGCAGGACTCCCGGCCGGCGCCGTCGGTCGCCGCCTACGACCAGCTGCTGCGCAACACTCCGAGGAAGGGAACTGCGTCATGACCCGCACCACCACCCGCGGCCGGGACCAGATCACCGAGGAAGCCGCCGATGCCGCGATCGAGCAGGCCTGCCGGATCCTGCGGCTGCCCACGATCCGCGACCGGTTCGGTGACCAGGCTGCTGCCGCGGCCCGTCAGCAGGCCACTTACAAAAGCTTCCTGTCAGAGCTGCTGTTCATCGAGTGCGAGGACCGCGAGGTCCGCCGCAAGGCCCGGCTGGTCAAGCAGGCCGGGTTCCCGCGCACCAAACGTATCGAGGACTTCGACTTCGCCGCGAATCCGAACGTCCCTCCCGCACTGGTCCACACCCTGGCCAAGGGCGCCTGGATCCGCGCCGGGCAGCCGGTCTGCCTGATCGGGGACTCCGGCACCGGCAAGAGCCACCTGCTGATCGGGCTGGGCACCGCCGCGGCCGAGGCCGGGTTCAAGGTCCGCTATGTCACCGCCGCCGCTCTGGTCAACGAGCTCGTCGAGGCCGCCGACGACAAGCACCTGTCGAAGACGATCGCCCGCTACGGCCGCGTCGACCTGCTCTGCCTGGATGAGCTCGGCTATCTCGAGCTGGACCGGCGCGGCGCGGAGCTGCTGTTCCAGGTGTTCACCGAGCGTGAGGAACGCTCAAGCATCGCCATCGCGAGCAACTCCGCCTTCAGCGAGTGGGCGCGCACCTTCACCGACCCGCGGCTCTGCGCCGCGATCGTGGATCGCTTGACCTTCGACGCGTCGATCATCGAAACCGGCATCGAATCCTTCCGGCTGCGCACCACCAAACGCCGACGCACCAACCGCGCCAGCTGACAACATCTGCCTGATCTTCGACCAGCCATATGCCATGCCCACGGCCCGGCATACGAGATCGTCGACGGCGCCCGTGTCATCGTGGTCGCTCGATATCAGGTGCGACACGGGGTGTGATCACGATGCACGAACTGCCCGAGCAGGTCCGGCGCTGGGTGAGCGACGCGGTGGGAGGCGGCGCCCACGTGGCCACAGCCACCGGCCTGCGCCAAGGAGCCAATCCTTGGTCTTTGACGTTCGAACCGGCTGGTCGGGTCGAGGCGGCCGTGCTGCGACTCGGGGACCCCGCTGATCCCGACCATCGCGAGCGGTTCGCCACCGAAGTCGCGGCACTGCAGGTCGCCGGCAACCACCAACTGCCCGCGGCCAGGCTGATCGCCACCGATCTCGACGGTTCCGCAGCAGGCGCCCTCGCAGTGCTGACCACCGTCCTGCCCGGACACAGCCGGATCCCATCGGTCGCCTCCACCGAGCGGCTCCAAGGCTTAGGGGCCACAGCCGCCGCTCTGCAGGCAGTTCCGTTGACGCCCCGAGCTGCACTTCCGCTGCGGACCCGCTCGATCGCCGACGTCGACTTCGCGGCCCAACGCCGCGAAAAGGGCACCACCGCGCTGCTGACGGCCGCCGAAGAACGCCTCGAACAGTTGCCCCCGCCGGGCGGCCCGACAGTCTTCGTGCATGGCGACCTGTGGTTCGGCAACACCCTCTGGTCCGGTGACCGCTGCACCGGCCTGGTCGATTGGGACTGCGCCGGCGCCGGATCGCCGGGAATCGACCTCAGCGGTGTACGCTTCGACGCTGCCCTGATGTTCGGGCTACCCGCCGCCGAGCAGGTCCTGGAGGGCTGGCAGCGCACAGCCGGCCGACGAGCCGAGCGGCTCGCCTACTGGGACGTCGTCGCGGCATTAGGCACCCTGGCCGACATGGCGTTCTGCGTTCCGGCGCTCCACGACCAGGGCAGACCAGACCTCGACGCGGACCTTCTCGGACAACGGCGGGACGCATTTCTCAGCGCCGCACTGAGCCGACTCGACGTCGACGATCAGTAGCCAGCTCGTCACTGGCGAGTGCAGGTCGACCAGCAGAAACGCGCGAATGAGGTGGGGCCAAATCAGAGGGCCGACCCCGTCTCGACCACAGGAGGTGGGGCCACAACAAGATGCCGACCGATCCTGCAACCCAGCTTCCGGGGCCAGATCAGAGTGCTTGGACCGGGGCCGATTCGACTTGCCGAAATCAAGCACCGCCCACCCGCGAGGCGGACAGCGCACGACTCGAGAGCACCGCTCTCTCCAGACCTGAGCCACGTTCCGAAACGAGAGCACCGCTCACCCAGAGCAGCGACCAGTATTCCGGTTCGAGAGCACCGCTCACACGACCGCAGACAGCACGCAACCGCGAGAGCGCCGCTCACGCACGGCGGCGAGCATTGCTCAGGTTCGAGAGCACTGCTCACCAGCACTTCCAGCGCAGCGCTCTCACCCGAGAGCACCGCTCACCAGCACCAGAGCCGACACACGCCGGGGGTCACAGCTCGCGGACCTTGCCACCGTCGACCTCCAGCCGGCGGGTGACGTGGACGGCGTCGAGCATCCGGCGGTCGTGCGTCACCAGCAGCAACGTCCCCGGGTACCTGTCCAGCGCCGCCTCGAGCTGCTCGATCGCCGGGAGGTCCAGGTGGTTGGTCGGCTCGTCCAGCACCAGCAGGTTCACCCCGCGGGCCTGCAGCAGCGCCAACGCCGCACGCGTCCGTTCGCCCGGTGAGAGCGTCGCGGCGGACCGCAGCACGTGGGCGGCCTTCAGCCCGAACTTGGCCAGCAGCGTCCGGACGTCGGCGTCGGGCAGCTCCGGCACCTCCTGCGCGAACGCGGAAGCGAGCGGGACGTCACCGAGGAACAGCTGCCGGGCCTGGTCGACCTCGCCGACCACGACACCCGGGCCCAGCGCGGAAGAACCCACGTCCAGCGGCACCCGGCCGAGGAGCGCGGCGAGCAGCGTCGACTTCCCGGAGCCGTTCGCGCCGGTGATCGCGACCTTGTCCGCCCAGTCGACCTGCAGGTCGACCGGCCCGAGCGTGAACTCGCCGCGGCGGACGACCGCGCCGCGCAGGGTGGCGACCACCGCGCCCGCCCGCGGGGCCGCGGCGATCTCCATCCGCAGCTCCCACTCCTTGCGCGGCTCCTCGACGACGTCCAGCCGCTCGATCATCCGGTCGGTCTGCCGGGCCTTCGACGCCTGCTTCTCGGTCGCCTCGGTGCGGAATTTGCGGGCGGCCTTGTCGTTGTCGGGCTGCTTCCGGCGGGCGTTCTTGACGCCCTTCTCCATCCACGCCCGCTGCATCCGCCCGCGCGCTTCGAGCGAAGCCTTCGTGTCGGCGTACTCCTCGTACTCCTCGCGCGCGTGCCGGCGCGCGACCTCGCGTTCCTCGAGGTACGCCTCGTAGCCGCCGCCGTAGACGTTCACCTGCTGCTGCACCAGGTCCAGCTCGACGACGCGGTCGACGGTCCGGGCCAGGAACTCGCGGTCGTGGCTGACCAGGACGGTCGCCGAGCGCAGCCCGGACACGAACCGCTCCAGCCGGGCCAGGCCGTCCAGGTCGAGGTCGTTGGTCGGCTCGTCGAGCAGGAAGACGTCGTAGCGGCTCAGCAAGAGCGACGCGAGCCCGGCGCGGGCCGCCTGCCCGCCCGACAGCGACGTCATCGGCTGGTCCAGGTCGACGGCGAGCCCGAGGTCGGCCGCGACTTCGGCGGACCGCTCGTCGAGGTCGGCGCCGCCCAGGTCGAGCCACCGGTCGAGCGCCACCGCGTAGCGGTCGTCCGCGCCGGCTTCCTCCGCGGTGAGCGCTTCGGTCGCCGCGTCGAGGTCCGCCTGCGCCGCCGCCACGCCGGTGCGGCGAGCCAGGAACGCGCGCACCGACTCGCCTTCGCGCCGCTCGGGTTCCTGGGGCAGGTGCCCGACGGTCGCCGTCGGCGGGTTCAGCCGGATCTCGCCGTCGTCCGGTTTGGCCAGGCCGGCCAGCGTCCGCAGGAGCGTCGACTTGCCGGCGCCGTTGACGCCGACCAGGCCGACGACGTCGCCGGGCGCGACCACGAGATCGAGGCCGGAGAAGAGGATGCGATCGCCGTGGCCCGCGGCCAGGTCCTTCGCGACGAGGGTTGCGCTCATGAGGTGGCCAAGTCTACGGGCACGTGCTGAACTGTCAGATCAAGGTCAAAGCCACCGACTGTGTGTGTCCGGTGGCGCTTTGATCACTCAGTGTGGGTAACCTGTTCGGTTGTCGATACCCCCGCGCAGTGAGGTGAAGCAGCATGGGCGAATCCGGTCCCCCGGTCACTCTCGGCCGCAGGCCGAAACCGAGGGAAGGCCGCCCCGCCGCGCCCCGGCCCACGGTGAGCCGTCGCCGGGAGGTCAGCCACGCGAGCGCGCGGTCGCTGTTGATGACCGTGCTCGGCGAGTACTCGCTGCCGCGGGACCAGCCGGTCTGGACGTCGATGCTGGTCGAGGTGCTCGGCATCCTCGACATCGAGGAGAAGTCGGCGCGGCAGGCGCTGGCCCGCTCGGCCGCCGAGGGCTGGGTGGTCTCCGAGCGCGTCGGGCGCCGGGTGCGCTGGTCACTGACCCCGCCGGGCCGCCGGCTCCTCACCGAGGGCGCCGACCGGATCTACGCGTTCGGCCGCGAAGAGCGGCCCTGGAACGGGCAGTGGCTGATGCTCATCGTCTCCGTCCCGGAGGCCAAGCGCGACCTGCGGCACCGCCTGCGCACGCGGCTGACCTGGGCGGGCTTCGGCTCGCCCGTCGCCGGCGTGTGGGTCAGCCCGGACCTCAGCCGGCAGCGGGAGGCCCAGCAGATCGTCAGCGAACTCGGTCTGGACGCCCAGGCGATGTCCTTCGCCGCCACCTACGGCGAGGTCGGCGAGCAGGACACCATGGTCGCCCGCTCCTGGGACCTGACCGAGCTCAAGGACCGCTACGAGGACTTCATCGACCGGTTCACCGGCCTGCACCCCACCGGCGGCCGCGCGGTGCTGCGCGCGCAGACCGAGCTGGTGCACGAGTGGCGGCGGTTCCCGTTCCTCGACCCGCAGCTGCCCGCCGAGCTCCTGCCGGCGAAGTGGAGCGGGACGAAGGCGGCGGAACTGTTCCATCACAAACACGTCGACTGGCGCCCCGAGGCCCAGCAGTATTGGGACGACATCGTCGCCGCCGAAGAAGCAGGGTGAACATGACCGACCAGGTCCGCCTCGACCGTGACGGCGGCCTCGCCGTCCTGACGATCGACGCTCCGCCGTTGAACCTCTACACGGCCTCCCTGCAGTCTTCGCTGGCGTCGGCGATCGATTCCCTGGAAGAGACGCCCGCGCGAGCACTGCTGATCCGCGCCGAGGGCAAGATCGTCAGCGGCGGTGTGGACGTTTCGCTGTTCGACGCGCAGGGCTCGCCCGCCGAGGCCAAGGTGCTCTTCGACGAGATGCTCGCGGTGCCGGACCGGATCGCGGCGCTGCCCTTCCCGACGGTGTTCGCCGCCCACGGCCTGTGCCTGACCTGGGCGTTCGAGGTCGCCGTGGCGTGCGACATCGTCCTCGCCGCGTCACGCGCGAAGTTCGGGCTGGTCGAGAAGGTCGTGGGGCTGACGCCGACCATGGGCGGCACCCAGCGGCTCGCCGCCCGCGCGGGCGTCGGGCGCGCCAAGGAGTTCGTGCTGACCGGCGACACCTACGACGCCGCGACCCTCGAACGCTGGAACGTCGTCAACCGCGTCCTCCCCGACGAAGGCTTCGACGACGCGGCCCGCGCTTTCGCCCAGCGGCTGGCCGACGGCCCGACGCGCGCCCACGCGGCGACCAAGCAGGTCCTCGACCACTTCTCCACCGGGGGCGTTCCGGAAGCCAACGCGCACATCACTTCGATCGCCGCTTCGCTGTTCGAGACCGAGGACCTGCGCAACGCCGTGAAGTCGTTCCTCGCCGACGGACCCGGGAAAGCGACCTTCTCGGGCCGGTGACACCTCCATCGGCGGTGTCGCGACGCTCGCCGCCGCGGCCGGTTCGCTGACCGCCACCCTGGCGACGAGCGGGACGACCGGCACCTACACCGTCGCGAACACCGGCACCGCGTCGGTGAGCAACACGGCGGCGGGCATCTTCGACGGCATCGACCTCGACCGGGAGTGGCCCGGCAGCGCCGACGGCCATCCCGACAACGGCTGACCCTCGGACTGGGGTTCAACGGGCGTGGCCGGCATGGCGAATGGCAGTCGGCGACCGGCGCGGCGCGGAGCTTCGCCGAGGAAGCGGGCACGCGCGGGTACGCGAACCTCGTGGCGAGCGTGCCGGCGTGGAAGATGTCGGGGGACATCGGGACGTTGATGAACGCGGTCACCGCGGGTCTCGGCTGATTCGTTCAGCCTGCTGAACGGAAATACTCGTCCGTTCAGCGGGCTGAACATTTTCCGGCTCTTTTCTTCACGAGACAAAGAAAGGGCTGTCCGGTTCTTGACGGGCGTTGGTCTGGACCATGACACTGTCCGCAGCGCGCTGCCCCGGACACCGTCGTCTCGAGGAGAGCCATGTCCCGCTTGAGAAAAGTCGTCACGCTCGCCGCACTGGTGCCCCTAGCCCTCGGCCTGGTCGCGACCCCGGCCCCCGCGGCACCGGCGACGTTCACCCACCCCGGCGTGCTGGTCAGCCGCCCGCAACTGGACTTCGTGAAGGCACAGGTGAACGCCGGCGCCCAGCCGTGGAAAGCCGCTTACGACCAGACCAAGTCGAGTGGGTACGCGTCGCTTTCGCGGACGCCGAAACCGCGCGCGGTCGTCGAATGCGGGCCGTATTCCAACCCGAACAACGGGTGTACCGACGAGCGGGAAGACGCGATCGCGGCGTACACGGACGCCCTGATCTGGTACATCTCCGGCGACGCCCGCTACGCGCAGAAAGCGATCGCGCTGATGGACGCGTGGTCGGCGACGATCACGAGTCACACCAACAGCAACGCGCCGCTGCAGACGGGCTGGGCGGGCTCGTCCTGGCCCCGCGCGGCGGAGATCATCAAGTACACGTACCCGAGCTGGCCCAATTCGGGCCGCTTCGGCACGATGCTGCGCACTGTGTACTTGAACAAAGTCATCAACGGCAGCAACAGCAACGGCAACTGGGAACTGTCCATGATGGAGGCCGCGGTCGGCATCTCGGTGTTCCTGGAGGACAAGGCGAACTTCGACAAGGCGGTGACCCGTTACCGCAACCGCGTCGCGGCATACGTGTACCTGTCTTCCGACGGCGCGCTCCCGAAGACGGTCCCCGGCAGCGGACTGTCCACGCGCGACCAGATCGTGAGCTACTGGCAGGGCCAGGCAACGTTCGTGGACGGCCTCACCCAGGAGACCTGCCGCGACTTCACCCACACGGGTTACGGCATCGCGGCGATAGCGGACGTGGCGGAGACGCTGCACATCCAGGCCCAGGACGTGTACGGAACGGACGTCGGCGAGCGCCTGCGCCAGGCGCTGGGGTTCCAGTCGAAGTACCAGCTGGGCACGGCGGTGCCGTCGTGGCTGTGTTCCGGTCACCTGAACCTCGGCTTGGGCCCGGTGACGGAGGTGGGCTTCAACGCGCTGCACACGCGCCTGGGCATCGCGATGGCGAACACGCAGACGTTGACGGAGCGCCAGCGCCCGGCGGGCTCGAACAACCTGTTCGTGGCGTGGCAGACGTTGACCCACGCCGGCAACACTGCGTGAGGCATCGCGATCCGCCTGCCCTGTTTCCGCAGGTCAGGCGGATCGAGGCCCCGCGTGCAGAAGGCTCGGGCGGGCACGCTAGAGTACTTCTCACGCACTCAGCGAGTGCGGGTCCGGGCTGTGGCGCAGTTTGGTAGCGCACTTGACTGGGGGTCAAGGGGTCGCAGGTTCAAATCCTGTCAGCCCGACCGGATAGGCCACGTTCACGCAGGTGGACGTGGCTTTTTTCATTCCCGAGGTAGCTCTGGACGCGACTCAGCCCCGGGGCTGCCCACATGCCCCGGGGCTGATCATCACGCCGCCATGCTCGCCAGCGCTTGGGTACGCCGGGCGTCGAGCACGTCCGCGACCTCATCGAGGCGGTCCGGGAACAGGTGGCCGTACCAGTCGTTGACCACCGCGATCGAGTCGGCTCGGTCGTCGAGGCCCAGGCGTTCGAGGGTTTCGGCGAGCCGGAAAGCCCGGCGGTCACCTCGGATGGCCTGCGCCCGGACCGCGGCCAGTAGTGCGAGCCCGGCCGGAATCGCCGCGAACACCCACAGCGCCGCGCTGCCGAACCGGCTTCGCCGGGCTCAGCCGCCGCCGGACGGCACTTTCGATGCGGTTTCTGCTCGCACGGCAACTGGTGAGGAGTGCAGGCTCACGGGTCTTCTACCGGAACGACGGACGGCTCAATCCACCCGTCGTGAATGGGGTGACAGGAGCCTTGCGTGCCGCACTCCGACCGTCGCGGGACACTGGCCGCGCGTCCGCTTGACTTGGAACTGCCTGGCGTCCCTGACGGCTCGGATCGGTTTCCCCCTGGGGCGAACCGCAATTCGCCCGGGGAACGGCCTCCTGCGTCAGGCCCGGACCCGGGTAAGCGCCGGAGACCCGCGCCGGTCAGGCCGGAAATGCGTAGCCCAGCAGGTGCTCGGTCGTCTGGCCTTCGCAGTCCGCGCTCGGCGAGATGAAGTGGTCGTCGCCGGCGATGCGGCAGCGAAACACCGGCCCGGTGCCCGGCTGCGGCGAGGTGTAGAGGAACCCGACCGGCCCGAGCGGCAGCAGACCGCCTTCGCAGCCCGGATCCTGGGTGAGCAGGTTGTGCGTGTTCACCTTGCACTCATACAGCGCGATCGTGCCCGGAACCTGCTCGCGGTAGAAGTGCCAGCGCTTTTCCACGGCGAACCCGGCGGGCAGCGCGCGGCTCGACGCCCAGTGCCCGCGACTGCCCGAGTACCCCCGGGTCACGGTGGTGTAGGGCAGCGTTTCGAACCCGCAGGACAGCTGCGGCGGATTGAGGTCGTTGCGGTTCGCCAGCGCCCACGTCGCCCACGCCGGCTTCGCGGCGCCCTGGGTGTCGTGCAGGCCCAATGCCAGCCCTGCAGCGACCTCGACCGGGTGGTCAGTCATCCGGTGGTAGACGTAGTTGCTGATCCCCGGCGTGCCCAGCACGTTGCGGAACGCCGTACAGATCGCGTTCGCCTGCGTCTGCGGTGACGACGGACTCAGCGAGTTGATCCCGCTCTCGGTCAGCTGGACGTCCCACGCGCTCGGCGTGCCGGGGAAGGTTGCGTGCAACCAACCGAGCAGGATCCCGACGTCGCCGTAGGTCACGTACGGGTAGTCGTCCGGGCCGAAGACCGCCGACCGCAACGGGTTCGGGTACGGGTGCATCGCAACCCGCCACGCCCGTCCGCCCGCGCGGGCGGCGAGCCCGCGCAACACGGTCGTCCCGGCGAGCACCGGCGCCGGACCGCCGGTGTGTTCCACCTCCTGGCCGAACTGGTGGTCCAGTGAGATCAGCACCTTGGCGTAGGGCTGCTCGGCGACGACCCGATCGTAAGCGCCGTCGTAGAGCGCGCCGATCTCGTCGAGCCAGCGATTCGTGTCACACGGCGCGTTCGCGCCGCAGCCGTAATCGAACCAGTCGTGCGTGTTGACCTCGTTCTGCACCACGAAGTCCGCCACTCGGCCGTGGCCGTGCAGGCCGTCGTAGCGTTGCGCGATCATCCCGGCGAACCGCGCGAAGTCGGCGGGGTCGGCGGGAGTGCAGAACTGCGGGCCGGACGCGGCCGAGCACGGCTTGCCGCCGAGCGCCCACGATGGCGTTCCGTACAGGACGCCGGTGACGACCAGCCCGCGCGCGGTCCAGTCGTGGATCGCGGAGTCGACGTCGGCGGGGACGGTGAAGCAGTGGGCGTCGTACTCCTGCTGCCCGTCGGCGCAGGGCGCGGCCGTGACCTGGCCTTCCCAGGCCGCCCAGACGAGGTTCATCGCGACGCCGCCGGTGTTGTTCCCGGCGATCTCGTCCTGGTTGGGCCAGAAGTCCGGCTGGATGGCCTTGATCCGGTAGTCACCGCGGTCCGGGTACGGCAACGGCACCGCCGCGTGCGCCACGGACGGTGCGACGAGGACGGCCAAGAGCGCGGCGGCGAGCACCGCTCCGGCTCGGCTGCGCAGGCGGTTCATCGAACTCCGTTTCCGGTTCGTCGGGAGGGCGACCGGTCCCAGCGGAAATGGGCGGGGACCGGCCGCTCGATCACAGGACTGCCGGGCGGCCCCGTCCGCAGGGCGCGGACGGGGCCGCCCGAATGCTCACGGCCGCAGGAGCAGGTAGCCGAGGGCGCCGTCGAGGTGGCTTCCTTCGCAGTTCGGATCGACCGAGTCGAAGTGATCGCCGTTCGGGACCGAGCACCGGAAGATCTGGGTGCTCGGGACACCGGCGGGTGGCTGCTGCCAGATGTTGCCGAGCAGCCCGTTCACCTGCCGGCCTTCGCAGTTCGGGTCGAGGGAGTCGAATTCGCCGCCGTTGTACCGGCAGCTGGTGAGCGGTTTCGTGCCTGGCTCGGCGTTCCAGGACAGGTAACCGAATGCTCCTTCGAACCGGTACCCGGACGGCAGGCCGCCGCCGTTGGTCGAATGGTGCCCGTCGCCGCGGTTGGTGCGGGACAGGACGGTCCGCGCGAGGAGGTAGCCGAGCTGTGCTTCGACCAGTTGGCCCTCGCAGTTCGGGTCGAAGGAGTCGAAGTGTTCCCCGGATGGGTTCTGCCGGCATCGGTAGATCGCGATGCTTTGTTTCCCGGCCGGCGGGTTCGTCCAGATCCAGCCGAGCGGCGCGACCTTGGCTTGCCCTTCGCAGTTCGGGTCGAGTGAGCTGAACTCGTCTCCGCCCATCATGCAGCTCGTCAGCAGCCGCGTGTCGGGCAGCGCGACCTGGGACAGCATCCCGAACGTCCACTCCGGACGGTACCCTGCGGGCAGGCCGCCGACGGTCGACCAGTGGTCGGCTCCGTTGTTGTACCGGGTGAACGTCGCGTAGCCGATGGTGTAGCCGAGCAGGTGCTCGACTCGCTGCCCTTCGCAGTCGGACGTGGTGGAGTCGAAGTGCTCGCCGGTCCCGGTCACCTGGCACCGGTACAGCGGCAGCGCGGGCTGGCTCGCGGGCGGCGTTTGGTAGAGGTAGCCGAGTGCCGCGACCTTCGCCTGGCCTTCGCAGTTCGGGTCGGTGGACAGGAACTCGTCCGATCCGGACATGCAGGCCATCAGTGCGACCGTGCCCGGATCCTGTACGCGGTCCAGCAGGCCCAGTGGCAGCTCAAACCGGTAGCCTGCCGGGACCGAGCCGACTGCCGAGTAGTGGTCCGCCCCGTTGGAGTACCGGGCCAGCTCGCCGTAGCCGGGGCCGTGGTTGGCCACCGACTGCGCGATCGGATCGATCGAGGACTGGTTCACCACGTTCAGGCCGGTGCAGTTGCCTGACCCGTTGCAGGTGTCCAGCAGGTCCGCCTCACCGCCGGAAACCTGGTAGATCGTGCCGCCTTCCACTGCGACGACCTTCGTGCCGTCGGCCGGGACCGCGTTCATGTGGTCTCGGGAGTCGACGCTCCATTGCGTGATGCTCACCGGGTTTCCGCAGTCCGCGTTGCAGTCCGACAGCCACAACGGCGAGCCGCCCACGATCTTGTAGATCGCGCCGGTCTCGGTGCGGACCGTGGTGCCGTCAGCCGGCACGGACCGCATGTGCTCGGTCCCGATGATCGACGCGCCGCTGATCCGGACCCAGCTCTGGCAGCCGAGATCACACGCGGACAGGTGGATCGGTGCGCCGCCGGCGAACCGGAACACGTCACCGGGCTCGT